>JBBSBD010000059.1:0-26586 GCA_038251675.1 Chitinophagales bacterium
AACAGCCTGAATATTGTTCAAAAGAACTGTTAGGTAATAATGAAGAGGGAAAAGAATCTTTGCAGGCTGGAAGTTGTGCCTCGCTGTTAAATGTAAAGTATATGGCGAGAAAGAAAAAGACAATCGATATTTTAAAATAAATTATAAAAGCCATCTCCTGGTTAAATAGAATTTAGAAATTTTTGGGTGCTGATTCTGAAAGTGCCATAAGAATAATGATAGGTAACTCTAGAAGTGGATGTAAAGGTCGGGGCAGAAAACATAAAATAATTCTTTCATGATAATTGGGTTTTGTGGTAAAATTATAGGAGATAGCGTTACTTTAAATTTAATAAATTATTGTTTATAAAGCGAGTTCTTTGTTCCAAACTTATGAACAACCCTACTTGCGGGATCTGCACTAAAAATCAAACATCCATCCCCGTAACTCAAAAACCGGAAATTATTTTCCAACGCATAGTCATAAATCTTCTTCCATTCATTTCCTGCCATAGCTGCAATTAATAATAACAAAGTAGATTTTGGCTGATGAAAATTAGTGACAATCCCCTTAGTAAGTTTGAAAAGATAACCCGGCGCAATTATTATTTGTGTTTGTATAAACAGCCTGTTTGTGTTTTGCTTTTTCAAAAATTGTAACAAAGAAATGAGTGATTCCTTGGCAGTGTAAATATTCTTTGCAAGCAAGTCTTCGTAAACCTCCCATTGTGTAATGCCAAGATCATCCATTGCTATTCCAGGATTGAGCAAAGTCTTCAGGCCCATCCAATAAAGGCTTTCAAGAGTTCTTACCGAAGTAGTGCCTACACAAATAATTTCGCTTTCGATATTATTTAGCAGCAGTTCAATAAAATGAACGGAAACATCAATCCATTCGGCATGCATTGTGTGATCTTCCATCGTAGCGGATTTTACCGGCTTAAAAGTGCCTGCGCCTACATGAAGTGTAACGAATCCTGTCTCAATATTTTTTTCTTTTAAGGAAGAAAATATGCCGGGCGTAAAATGCAAACCGGCAGTTGGGGCTGCTACCGATCCTTCGAATTTTGAATAAATGGTTTGATACCTTGCTGCATCTGTTTCTTCTGCTTTTCTTTTTATATAAGGTGGCAACGGTGTATCGCCGGCATGTTCCAATATTTCTGCGAATGAATATTCGCCGGGGTTCCAGCTTAGTTCTACAATGTATGCATCACTTAATTTTTCTGTAAGTGATGCTTGCAATTTTATTTCTTTACCATCAATAACAATATGTTTTTCAAGAAATTTTTCCTTCCATTTACTGGCTCCGCCAATCATACATTTCCATTTTATCTTTTCTTTCTTCTGAAGAACAACCGCATAGTCATTTATTGCTTCATAAGGTTCCAGGCAAAAAATTTCAATCACCGCGCCGGAAGGTTTTTGAAAAAGTAACCTTGCTTTTATTACTTTGGTATCGTTAAAAACCAGGAAAGATTTTTTGGGCAAATAGTCAGCGATGTTTTTATAAACATCCCCGCTTATTTTTTCATTTGTATAGATGAGCAGCTTTGATTCATCTCTTTTTTCTAAAGGATAAGCAGCAATTTTTTCTTCTGGAAGTATGTAGTTGAAATCGTTTATCGAAAGGCTTTTGGGATGCATAATCAATATGGCTTAACGGCGATATTTAATGAATTTTTGAAACGTCAAAAAGTAAACCTTAAGAAAAGCAGGTTTACATTTTTGTACGCCTGCATGCATATTGGCTATATGGTGCTTCCAAAGGAATCACTCTGCAAAAAATCCCAAACATACGTAAACAGGTAAGCATTCATTCACCGGATATGATGATCAATTCGTCACAATAATTCATTTATTCAGTGCATTACTTACTTTAATTACAAATATTCCGGATGACGAAATATCATTAGGCTCTACACGAGATAAATCAATAACCGCATTTTTACCCTGTTGCTTCCACGGCAAGGATTTATCCGTTCCTAATATAGTTGCTTTAGAACCGGCAGCCGCTGTGATATTTTTTAATAAAAGGCTTGAGCGGTAAGAAGGAACAATACAATAAATATCTCTATTTTTTTGCGTAAAGAAGCACTCAATATGCGCCGTATCGTTTCGCGGAGTTACCATTTTTGCAGCACTATAATCAGCCATAAAACTTTTATCACTTTTAGAAATACGTATGCCATCGCTCCATTGTGCAGGATTTTTCCACGCCTCTGTGCCATAGATTGCTTCTCCATTTATCTTCAGCCAATCTCCCATGTCAATAAGGCGTTGCTGCATGATCACAGGGATTCTTCCATCTGCAGCAGGCCCGATATCCAGCAATAAATTTCCACCTCTTGAAACAATGTCACAAAGCATTAAGATAAGATCGTGACTGGTTTTATAGTCATCCAATTTTTCGTTGCGGTTATATCCGTATGAATGGCCAATGCCCTGGCTTTCTTCCCATACCACATTAGCATCCATACCACTGCCATACTCAGAAGTAGTGTACGTGGCGGTATGTTTGCCGCGGGTATTATTGCCCCAGCGATCGTCCACTACCACATCTTTAGCAACAGGCGATTCATTAAAAAGCCATGCAAGCAATTCAGGGCTGCGCCATGCAGTGTCGGATAATTCCCATTCCCCGTCAGAGAAAATGATAGAAGGTTTATATTTCGTTACCAGGTCTTTAAATTGCGGAAACATGTGGTCTGTAACAAATCGCTTTTTATCTGTTTGCCATAAGGGATTAAACCATTCGTACAAAGAATAGTAATATCCCATCTTTAATCCTTGTGCACGAACTGCATTGGTAAGATCGCCGAGTAGATCCCGGTTAGGCGTTCCCGTTACAGCATTCCAGGGCCGGCCCCAGTCACGGTCTGCTTCTGCACTATTCCAAAGGCAATAGCCTTCGTGATGCTTTGACGTAAGCACTATATATTTTGCACCCGATCTTTTAAATACATCGGCCCATTGTGCAGGATCAAACATCTCCGCTTTAAACATTGGTTCAAACTGTGCATAAGAAAAACGAGGCCCATAATTTTTGTCGTGGAATGCGATGAAATCCTTTTGCTTCTCTTTCAGCCGGTACCAATACCATTCTGCATAACTGTAACCGCTGTTAGGAATCACCGGCGCATAGGAAGGCACCGCATAAAGGCCCCAATGAATAAAAATCCCAAACTTATCCTGGTGAAACCAGGCAGGTATTTTTCTTTGATCAAGTGATTGCCAGTTCGGTTCATAATGTTGTTGTGCGTTGGTAAGAAAATAAAGGAAAGTAAATAATAAGACTGTGGTGATCTTTTTCATATACAAATTTTACACTTTATTCAATTTAATTTCTTCCACAATTCCGGGATCAAGTAATGTTGTTGTATCACCTAAATTTTCTGTTTCTCCTTCAGCAATTTTGCGAAGAATGCGCCGCATAATCTTTCCACTTCTTGTTTTTGGAAGCCCGGTTACAAATTGTATTTTATCAGGCTTGGCAATAGGCCCTATAATTCTTGCTACGGTTTCAAGTATATCATTCTTTGCACGCTCTTCTTCGTGCGTGTGTTTTTCAGTGATTACAAAAGCATAAATGCCTTGTCCCTTGATATTGTGCGGATAGCCAACCACAGCACTTTCTATCACATTTGTATGCATGTTAATTGCATTCTCTACTTCCGCCGTTCCAATTCGATGTCCGCTTACATTCAGCACATCGTCCACACGACCGGTGATCCTGTAGTTTCCGTCTTTATCTTTTAAAGCGCCATCGCCGGTGAAATATAAATTTCCATAAGTGGCGAAATAATTAGTGCGGCATCTTTCATGATCACCCCATGTAGTCCGCAATATACCGGGCCATGGCGCTTTAATGCACAAATTACCTTTTAGCAAACCATGTTCATCCGGTTCGGTTATTTCCTTACCACGATCATCTACCAGTACCGGTTGTACACCGGGCATTGGCAGTGTTGCCCAGCTTGGTTTTGCCGGTGTTAACCCCGCAATATTTGAAATTAAAATGCCAGAGGTTTCTGTTTGCCACCATGTATCAACGATCGGGCACTTCTTTTTTCCAATGTTCTCATCATACCAATGCCATGCTTCTTCATTTATCGGTTCGCCTACAGTGCCTAATACTTTTAGTGATGACATATCTTTTGCTTTCACCGGATCAAGGCCATAACTCATTAGGCTCCTGATTGCAGTAGGCGCCGTGTATAAAATATTCACTTTGTGTTTATCAACGATATCCCAAAAACGTCCTGCATCGGGCCAGGTAGGAATTCCTTCAAACATTACACTCGTAGCTCCTGCAGCAAGGGGGCCGTACACAATATAGCTGTGGCCTGTAATCCAGCCGATATCCGCGGTACAAAAATGTACATCGCCTGGCTGGTATTGAAACACATTTACAAAAGTGTATGTAGTCCAAACCATATAGCCGGCAATTGTATGCACCACACCTTTTGGTTTACCTGTCGATCCGGAAGTATATAAAATAAACAATGGATCTTCTGCATCCATTTCTGCAGCAGGCATTGTTACGATATTATTCTTTTCTATCTGCGATAACGCATGGTCCATCTCATCTTCCCACCATACATCGCGGCCTTTGATCATTGACACAGGCGTTCTTGTTCTGGTATAAACGATTACTCTTTTCACCGTTTTATTTCCAATAAGTGCATCATCAATAATACTTTTCAACGGAATGTCTTTGCCGCCACGATAAGCGCCATCGCAGGTTACAATAAATTCCGCTTTTGCATCTTCCAAACGATCGGCAATACTTTGCGCCGAAAATCCGCCGAAAATAACGCTATGAATAGCACCGATCCTTGCACAACCCAACACTGCATACGCCAGTTCAGGAACCATTCCCATATAGATGCAAACACGGTCGCCTTTCTTCACGCCATTGTTTAAAAGCACCTGGGCAAACTGGCAAACTCTTTTATGTAATCTTGTATAAGTTACCACCCTCGTTCTTTCCTCCGGGTTATTCGGCTCCCAGATTATGGCAGGCTTTTCTCCCATAGTTTCAAGATGGCGGTCAATACAATTTTCAGTAATGTTCAACTTGCCACCTTTGAACCATTCAACTTTCGGTTCTTTAAAATTCCATTCAAGAACGGTATCCCATTTTTTTCTCCATGAAAAATTTTCTGCGACATCGCCCCAGAATTTTTCAGGTTCTTCTACACTTTTTTTATAGTCTTCTTTGTATTGATCTGCCGATGTTATTTGAAAAGGATATTCCATTGTTAAAAATGTTTTATGTATTTGCAATCGTTTATTTGTATAAAAACCGTGTAACAAAATTAAAGCATTCTGTTACTGTATAATAGCCTCATATATCGCATCCTGTATTTTCCCTCTCACATTCATGTGGAGCAATTTTAAATTAGTTCCTCCATCGGGATTCACACGGTTGCTTAAAAATACATACACAATATTTGTTTTTGGATCGGCCCACACGCAGGTTCCTGTATAGCCTGTGTGTCCAAAAGTAAGCGGCGATGCGAACTCAGAGGGATAAGGTTCTTTTCTTGATGCATTATCCCCGCCTGCCGGACGGGCAAATTTTTCAGGTTTGTCAAATCCAAGCCCGCGGCGGCTTACAGAACTATTGTATGCTGTGAATAGCTTGATCGTCTTTTCGTTTATATAACGCTTACCATTGAATGTACCGCCATTCAGCAACATTTGAAATATCGAAGCAATTCCTTCCACATCACTAAATAAACCGGCATGGCCCGCTACGCCGCCAAACATAGCAGATCCCGGATCATGTACATCTCCGTGAAGATGTTGCATCCTGAATTCCATATCATTCTCCGTGGGAGCGATCTTGCTGGTATCAAATTTTTCACGCGGCTTGAATCCTGTTGATGTAAGTCCCATGGGTTGGTAAAAATTTTTATCAACATATTTGTCCAGCGTCAATCCTGAAATTTGCTGTACAATTTTTCCAAGAAAAATAAAATCATTATCGCTGTAGATATATTTATTCCGCGGACCAACCTTGCTGGTAAGAATTCTTTTATAGATCGTGTCCTCCCAATCATTACGCAGGTACATATTTTGAGCAACTCTAATACTAAAGCTATCATTTTGAAACGATGAATATAAAGAAGTCATCGGCTGCTTTGTGTTGCTGTCAATGGTCTCCTTATAAAATGGTATAAATGCAATAAGCCCCGCCTGGTGCAAAAGGACATCTCTTATTTGAAGTTTTGCTTTATTTGTGCCCCTTACCCATGGCAGGTAATCGCCGAGTGTTTTATTTAATTTGATTTTTCCTTCATCATACAAATGCATTACAGAGATAAGTGTGGCGCATATTTTTGTAACGGAGGCCATATCGAATATAGACTCAAGAGTCATTGGATCGGGGTCGTTATAATTATAAGTGCCATAAGCTTTTTCGAATGCGATCTTGCCATCCTTTGCAGCCAATACAACACAGCCGGGAAAGGCTCCCGCAGCAATGCCATCTGTTGCAATACTATCAATGATATTAAGCTTGTTTGCATCGAGCCCAACAATAGCAGGATCAGTAACCGGCAATAAATGATTACTTACTATACCGCTGCCATATTTATAAGTATCGCAAACAGTAACAGGTAACTTTCCCTTGGCTTTTACCTTTCCTTCTAAAAGATCAACAGCAGTTCGTTGTGTAATGGAATCATCTTCGTAACACGCTACAAGATTTGCAGCATTACAAAAATTTTTGAGCAAATAAGGATTACCAAAATCGAAGATGATGGACTTATTGTTTTCTCTTACCTGGTTTATGAGATCAAATGCATAATCATTGATCCCAAAATTATTTGCGGGATAGCGTGCATAATTGTGAATACCTATCACCACGGACTTGTAACGCTTTTTAATTAATTCAACTGTTGACAAAACTCTTCCTGAATCCGTCTTGTAATTGAAATAAAAAGCATCGGCATTATAATCATCAACCATTCTTTGAGCAAAAGCATTAGCGCTGTCAATGCCGATACCCAAATAAGCAATCTGCTTTTCTTCGGCAGGTTTTACAAGCGGAAAAAATTGTTCGTCATTTTTACTCAAAACAGTAATTGCATTTTCAGCAACTAACTTTTTCATTTTGTTTACCCCGGCGTTTAAATTATTTGTAAGATTTTCTGTATTGACAGGTTTTACTTGCGCAACTCCATACATATATTTATACAAAAGCACTTTTTTGCATTTTGCATAAATATCATCCCAGCTTAATTTATTTGAATCAATTGCTTCCCGAATCTTCGCAATTGATGTAGGTACATCTTCCGGAAGACAAAGCATATCATTACCCGCGATAAGCGACTGCGCTGCAATTTCCCCACCGGGAAAAAATTTGGCAACACCTTGCATTCCTAAGGCATCAGTAAAAGTTAAACCATCATAATGCAGTTGATTGCGCAGCAAACCCGTCACATTTTTCTTTGATAAAGAAGTAGCGGTATTTGTTGTGCTATCGATTGCCGGTATATACAAATGCGCAATCATTACACTTCCCACGCCCGCTGAGAACATTTGCTCAAATGGATATAACTCCAGGGAATCTAATTGCTCCATACTTTTGTTGATCACCGGAAGATCTTTATGAGAATCTACTGAAACGTCGCCATGGCCGGGAAAATGTTTTGCGCAGGCTAATACACCTTCGTCCTGCATTCCTTTCATATAGGCTACTCCGTACCGGGCAACTTTATATTTATCTTCTCCAAAAGAGCGGTCATTTATTACAGGGTTATCAGGATTGTTATTGATATCAACCACCGGGGCAAAATTTACCTGGATCCCTTCCCGTTTACATTGTTCTCCTACCAATTTTCCATAAGCAGAAATGATAGAAGCATCCTGCACAGCCCCAAGCATCATTTGGTGATTGAGCGGGATTACACTATCCTGCCGCATGCCTAACCCCCATTCTGCATCTATACAAACCATCAGAGGTGTTTTAGCAATAGCCTGGAATGAATTTATAAAATTGGCCTGCTGCACCGGGCTGCCCTGAAAGAGAACGATTCCGCCAATATTATAATTTTTTATTGCCGCTGTTATTGCTGAGTCGTAAATGAACACGCCATCTTTTGTAATCTCGCTTTCACGCAATACCATAAGTTGCGTGATTCTTTCATTATCAGTTAAGGTGTTGAAAACACTGTCGGCCCAATGTTCTGCAGCAGGAGGTATATTTTTTTGAGCTGAAACAGTGGTAAAAAGAAGGGTAAAAATGATCGCAAAAAATAATTTATTCATAGGCTTTAAAGGTAGGGTACAAATTAAGAAGATATGGTTGCTAAGGAAATTTTTTTAACTTTATAATATGTCTATCGCAGAAAAATACAGGCCATCATATACATACGAGGATTATTGCCAGTGGGAAGGCAGATGGGAGCTGATTGAGGGAATGCCTTATGCAATGAGCCCGCTGCCGGTTCCGGACCATCAGAATGTCTGCGGAAATCTATTTGCTATTTTAAGAGAATCATTGCAGGGTAATTGTAAAAATTGCCGGGTTTATCTTCCTTTAGACTGGAAAATTTCTGATGATACTATTGTACAGCCGGACTTATTAATAGTTTGCAAAAAAATTGAAAAAAAATATCTTGATTTTTCTCCTGTTCTTGTAATTGAAGTACTATCACCTTCCACTGCTTCTAAAGACCGTGGCGAAAAAATGGAAATTTACAGAATGCAGCAGGTAAAATATTATTGTATTGTTGATGCCCAGTTTAAGAAAATAGAAATTTATCAGCTTACAGACAATCTTTATCATCCTGTATCAGTAAATCCTTCAATCTTCCAATTCAATTTCGATAATTGCGAAGTAAATGTAAATCTTGAAAACCTCTGGGAATAAAAAATTTTTAGATATTTCCTGGAATAATTATTTATAGCAAAGCCATACTGCGTTTAAAGTTTTTGGATTTTATGCAATTCATTACACCCGCCCAATAATTATTAATTTTACCATTATTAAAAAGAAAAGATCAGTGCCCGATATTATTACTTTATTGCCCGAAAATATTGCGAACCAGATAGCTGCCGGAGAAGTGATCCAGCGACCTGCAAGTGCGGTAAAGGAATTATTGGAAAATGCAGTGGATGCAGATGCGAAAGAAATACAACTTTTTGTAAATGATGCAGGCAAGGCTTTAATACAGGTGATTGATAACGGCAAGGGCATGAGCGAAACCGATGCCAGGATGGCTTTCGAGCGGCATGCCACCTCAAAAATCAAAAATATTGATGATTTATTCCACATAAAAACGATGGGCTTTCGTGGTGAGGCGTTAGCAAGTATTGCAGGCGTAGCACAGGTGGAATTAAAAACAAAAAAGACAGGTGAAACTATAGGTACCTGTATCGAAATAGAAAACAGCATTGTTACCTCTCAGGAACCTGTAGCAACAAATGAAGGGACAAATATTTCCATGAAAAATTTGTTTTTCAATGTACCGGCGAGAAGAAATTTTTTAAAAAGCAATGCGTCTGAACTGAGGCATATTGTTGATGAATTCATTCGCGTGGCAATGTCATTTCCGGGAATATTTTTTTCGCTTTCCTCCAACGGGCAGGAAATTTTTCATTTGGAAAAAGGCTCATTAAAACAAAGGATATTGCAGATACTGGGGAACAGTTATAATTCAAAACTCGTAAGTGTAAAAGAAGAAACAGACTACCTGACCATCTACGGTTTTGTAGGTAAGCCCGATACAGCAAAAAAAACAAGGGGTGACCAGTATTTTTTTGTAAACAATCGTTTCATCAAAAGCGCTTATCTCAATCATGCTGTCATGAATGCATTCAGCGATATGATTGCGAAAGATAGTTTCCCCATGTACACCTTGTTTATAGATCTTGATCCTTCAAGGCTTGATATAAATGTGCACCCGACAAAACAGGAAATCAAGTTTGAAGACGAGAAGATTATTTATGCATTTGTTCAGTCTGCAGTGAAACATGCGCTTGCGCAATATAGTGTTACACCCACATTAGATTTTGAATTGGATAACGCCATTCAACATACTGATGCCGTAAGTAAACCATTCACACAGGATAAACAATTTATCGCAACCGGCTCATCATTATATAAAACCTTTACTCAAAAAAACCAGGCACATTTTATTAATAGTAAAAGTGATCTTGAGCAATGGGATGCACCTTCATTCGATGAAAAGACAAAAGAGAATGCAGGTTCATTTCCAGATCTGAACGGAGTGAAAGAAATAAAGGAAGAAACTAATTCCCCTTCCTTTTTGAAAGATGTTCATCAAATAAAAAAAAGTAAAAAACCTTCTTCAGAAGATTTTGTGCAGATGCATAAAACTTTCATCATTGCAGAAAATGAAAATGGGTTTATAGCCATTCACCAGCAAAATGCACATGAGCGTATTTTATATGAGCGATTTGCGAATGCAATGAAAGGCAAACCTGTTTCAATACAAAGAAGCCTTTTTCCTGTGACCCTTGAACTTACTCCCGCAGATTCCGTTTTATTGAATGAATTGCTGCCCGATCTTTATTTATTGGGCTACCAGGTTGAACCGTTTGGTAACAATACATTTGTAATACAAGGTTCACCTGCGGATGTAACCGATGGCAACGAGAAAGCAGCTCTTGAAAACATGCTGGAACAGTACAAGCATTTCAGTATGGATGTAACATTTAATAAACGAGAAAAATTACTACGATCGATGGCCTGGCAACAATCCGTAAAAGCCTTAACTCTTCTTTCGCGTGATGAAGTTAAAAACCTGGTGGAGGATTTATTCAATTGCGAAATTTCTAACACCACCCCCAACGGGAAACCGGTTTTCCTGGAATTTAAAAAAGACGAGTTGGAAAAAATGTTTGGAAGATGATCTGTCGATTTACGACGTACGATGTTTGATTTACGATATCTGCTTTATCAGCCTAAGTTTTTATTGCTACTCATAATTCCAACAATAGTGTCAGGCGTATTAAAGAAGTCGCAATGTAAAACGTGCATCTGCATCGCACATCAAACATATTATTCACATCTCCCTTTCCTGTGCTCTTAGCCATCGTTCAGGAATTTCATTATTGCTGGCGAATAAATAATCATTATAGCTGCAGGCGATTAGTTTTTTATTGGGCAGTTGCATCCACCATCTACCGGTTTTTTTACTCTGAAGAAAAACGGTATCTATTTCGGCAAAAGCAGTATGGTACTCGTTGAAATTATTTTTGTCCTGCAAATCAGCTTCTTGTTTACTCCTGCTTTTACCATCAATAAAATACCAAAGCATTTGTGCAATTTGAATAGCGGTTAGATTTCTCTGATCTTGTTCGGGATTGTAGCCATAGATCCCCATTGAAGAAAGCGCGGGGCTTAAGCCGGCATAGCGCAAAAGATTACATGCTTCTTCACCGGTAAATCCGTTGGGGCTGCAACTGCTTGCCGGTGCATCACTATGCTTAATGGCAGCAATGTCGAAGCTTAGCATGTGCGAATTTCTTATTACCGGCTCCATTTCTTCAAGGCGTTCTTTTGCAGTGCCGACCCTGTAACAATCGAAACGAAGTTTATCCATTGTTTCAAGCATATATGGATGAACAAAATAACTTTGAAACCCTATGTGGTTATAATGCCTTATCACGTTGGGTTCGCTTGTGAGCATTTCCAGTAAAAAGTTTTCACTTCTTACCTGCGATTCAATCATAAGATCAATTGTAGCATCAATTACTGTGGCCTCGATAATCCGGTTTAGGTCTTTATAGGCAAAATATTGTCCCAGCGTATTATCATGAGATCCTCCGAGAATGATTACCGCTTTATTTAATTCCAGCAATTCTTTGAGCACAATTTTTATAGCAGCATAGCTATCGGAAATGGACGAGCCGCATTTTATGTTTCCAATATCTGCAATGTAAATATCCTCGTGCCAGTTATGTAATTTGTACAATTGCTTACGCACAGCATCGGCAGGGCTTGTAAGGGAGTTCATCCCTGCGCCCCGAAATTCATTTATTCCCACAATCACTAATTCAGCCTCACTTATTTCCGGAATTTGCTCTTCATAAATTTTGATAAGGCTTGCAAACTGCTTATCATTATACCCCTTGTCATCGTTCAGCACTGCAATATTTATAGGGAGCAGGTATTCATGCAAATCGTTCATTCATTTTTTTGAGCAAACCTAAAAGATTAAAATCATAATTAAAATTTGAAAAATTCCCCTGATATCTTTTATCAGATTTAAATAAGTCCTGTTGCTTATTTTTGCAGGATGGATAACTTGAAGCAGATAATTGAGAATTCAAGAAAAGAAATTGAGAATTTTTCTACGACCGATAACGACCGGGCAGAAGCCTTTCGCATAAAATTTCTTGGCACCAAAGGGTTGATAAAATCCTTAATGCCGGAAATGAAAAACGTACCTACGGAAAGCAAACGTGAAATGGGACAGTTTTTAAATGACCTTAAACTGTTCGCAGAAAACAGGTACGAAGAATTGAAAAAGGCAACCAACGGCCAACAAGCGACTCATGAAAGCTCACTTGATCTCACCATGCCCGGCGACAATTTGCCGGTAGGGAGCAGGCATCCAATAAGCATTGTAAGAAACAGGATTATTTCAATTTTCCGGCGACTGGGTTTTGCCGTTGCAGAAGGCCCCGAAATTGAAGATGACTGGCACAACTTCACGGCGCTTAACTTACCGGAAAATCATCCTGCAAGAGATATGCAAGATACGTTTTATGTTTCACAAAATCCAGACTGGATGTTGAGAACACACACAAGCAATGTGCAAATACGCGAAATGGAAAAGGGTGTACTACCCATAAGAATTATTTGCCCGGGACGCGTATATCGTAATGAAACTATAAGCGCAAGAGCCCATTGTTTTTTTCACCAGGTAGAAGGATTATACATCGCGGAAGAAGTATCATTTGCTGACCTTAAGCAAACACTTTATTTTTTCGTGCAGGAGATGTTTGGAGAAACTGTTAAGATTCGTTTTCGGCCCTCCTACTTTCCTTTCACCGAGCCAAGTGCTGAAATGGATATATCATGCCTGATTTGTGGGGGTACGGGATGCAATGTGTGTAAACATACAGGCTGGGTTGAGATTTTAGGGTGTGGCATGGTACATCCAAACGTGATGGAAAATTGCGGGATAGATAATAACAAATACACAGGATTTGCCTTTGGTATGGGCGTTGAAAGAATCACTATGTTGAAATACCAGATCAAAGACCTGAGACTTTTTAGTGAGAATGATCTGCGGTTTTTGAAACAGTTTACAAGCGCTGTGTAATTACCTGTTACAGAATTTATACAACCCTTTTTATTAAGATAGTTTTTTACCTTTATACAATAAAAATATTGTATGCCTGACACAGAGAAAAGCAAAATCAAAAATAAGATCATAAAAATAAGAAAGAACCGAACTGTAAAAAAAGGAGTAGATACTTCAAAATTTTGTGGAACTGTTAAGTTCAATGAAGACGCTTTGGCTATTCAAAAAAGATTGAGGAATGAATGGAAATAGATTCTTATTAGACACAAACATTATAATATATATACTTGACGGCGACAAAACAATTTCAGAATATCTTTCCCAAAAGTTATTTTTTACATCAATCATCTGTGAAATTGAACTATTCGGTTCCAAATCTTTAAACCCAAAAGAAGAGAAACAGATCAGAACTTTTTTGCAAGAGTTCAGAATTATAACAATTGACCAGTCAATTAAAGAACTGGCGATCTTATTTAGAAAAAAATATTCCTTAAAAATTCCTGACTCAATTATTGCAGCAACTGCTGTTAGCCTTGATGTTCCTTTGGTTACATCTGATAAAGGGTTTAAACAGATTATGGAATTGTCAATTGATTTTTACAATAAATATTTATGACAATCACAATTTGCATTTGCGGAGCAGGAACCATGGGCAGTGGTATTGCCCAGGTTTCAGCGCAAAGTAGATTTAACACAATTCTATTTGACCTAAATGAAGGCATATTGGAAAGTGCAAAAAAAAGCATTCAAAAAAATCTTGATTTTTTATTAACTAAAGAAAAAATTTCTACTGAAGAAAAAACGGAAATATTTGAACGCATCCAATTTACCAATGATATTAAAAATTGTTTTGGCCAAATAATCATTGAGGCAATCATCGAAAAAGAAGAAGCCAAAATTTCCCTCTTTAATGAACTTGCAAAATATAATAACGAGGAGACCATATTTGCAACTAATACTTCTTCGCTCTCTGTTTCTGCTATTCAAAAAAAAATAATTTTTCCGCAAAGAGTTGTCGGCATGCATTTTTTTAATCCTGCTTATATTATGAAATTGGTAGAGGTAGTAAAGGGTGAACAAACGGATGATGAAATCGCAAATACTATTTACAACATTTGCAAGGAAATGGGCAAGACCCCTGTGATGTGCAAAGATTCACCTGGTTTTATTGTGAACCGGATCGCACGACACTATTATCTCGAGTCTTTAAAAATTGTTGAAGATGGAATTGCATCGTTTGAAGATGTTGACAAAATTCTGGAAGCGTCCGGTTTTAAGATGGGGCCATTCAAATTAATGGACCTTATTGGTATGGATATAAATCTTGCTGTTTCCCAAAGCATGTATAATGCATTTGACAAGGAAGAACGTTTTATTCCATCCGCACTACAGGAAGAAAAAGTAAAGAATGGGGAACTGGGAAAAAAAACAGGTAAAGGTTTTTACGATTATAAAAATACAAACACGTGATAAATCGTTTGGTTAGCTTGCATTGAAAACCTACTGCCATTAAATCATATATCTTTTGACAAGTAATCCAGATAAGAAAAATAAAAAAATCCTGGTGACGGGCGCTGTAGGCCTTGTAGGCGGAGAACTACTCAGGCAATTATTAAATGAAGATTATAAGGTTACGGCAATCTATAATTCAACACCTCTTGCGATAACACATCCAAATTTAACATGCGAGCAATGCGACATTCTCGACATAACGAGGCTTCATGAAGTTATGCAGGGCGTTACTCATGTCCATCATTGCGCGGCTATTGTTTCTTTTGAAAAAAAAGAAAAATACAGGCTGTTAAAAATAAATATTGAGGGGACAGCAAATGTGATAAATGCCTGCCTTGATGCAGGAGTTGAAAAATTGATTCATGTGAGTTCGGTATCGGCACTAGGCCGCATACGCGACGGCGAGGTTATAACTGAAAAGATGAACTGGACAGAAGAGACCAGCAATAGTATCTATGGAAAATCAAAATATCTGGGGGAAATGGAAGTTTGGCGGGGAACAGGCGAAGGTCTCCAGGCCGTAATTGTATGCCCCTCACTCATTCTTGGAGGAAATAACTGGGATAGCGGATCATCGGCAGTTTTCAAATCTGCATGGAATGAATTTAAATGGTATACTGAAGGGGGTGGTGGATTCGTTGATGTAAGAGATGTGGCTAAAATCATGATCTTGTTAATGAACAGCGAAATAACAAATGAACGTTTTATTTTAAGCGGTGAAAATTTATCTTACAGGCACGTGTTTACCTCAATAGCAAAATGTTTTAATAAAAAACCACCTCATAAAAAAGTAACACCTTTTATGACAGAAATCGTGTGGAGGCTTGAGGCACTAAAGGCGGCATTTACCGGAAAGAAATCTTTACTTACTAAAGAAACAGCGCAAACCGCTTTGACCACCGTACATTTCGACAATAGTAAAATTTTAAATGCATTACCGGGATTTCGTTTCACGCCGGTTGCTGAGACTATTGAATACACATGTGAAGCACTAAAAAAACAATATCATCTTAAATAATTATCCTTTTTGAAATCTTATCTATGAAAAAAAATCAAATTAATTATTCGGCAGTTTCAAAAATATTTATAGAGCGTAAAAAAATATTTGTTGGCTTAACAGCAGTTTTTATTTTTTGCCTTTTTACTTGTGGGACAGTTCTCTCACAACAAACTTATTATACAGTAAAGGGCCAGGTAATTGATATAAATACCAAAGCACCACTGCCGGGAGCTTCGGTATTTGCCCAAAATACTACGTTTGGAGTGGCCACAGATGCTGAAGGCAATTTCACCATTAAACTTCCTACAGGAGGCTACCTGCTTGTAGTAACCTTTACAGGATATGAAACCGAATCTATTCGCATAAGCAATAGCGGTATACAAAATGATAATACACTAATTGAAATGAGTGCACAGCAAAAGTCACTTGAAGAAGTATCCGTTGCAATAAGTAATGAGGTAAAGAACGGTTGGGAGAAATACGGTGTTTTCTTTACACATAATTTTGTGGGCCAAACTAAATTTGCGAAACAGACACTCATCAAAAATCCTGAAGTGTTACATTTTTACTTTAGTAAAAAAAGAAACAGGTTAAAAGTTTTGGCAACAGAACCACTCAGAGTTGAAAATTTTGCTTTAGGATATGTTCTGAAATTTGCGATTGATTCCTTCACGTATGAATATAATACCAACGCAAATTTATTTGTAGGATACCCGCTCTTTGAAGAAATACAAGGAACTCCGGAGCAACATGAAATGTGGGCTAAAAACAGGGCTTTGGCTTACAAAGGATCCATGCTTCAATTTATGAGAAGTCTTTTCAATCGTACGCTTACAGAAAATGGATTTGAACTCCAGTACATCGTAAAGAATAATGATGAGGAAACGACTATTCCGTTGCAGAACCTATACGGTGCTCTCAATTATGAAAAAGACGATAGTACCAATACGGTTGAGTTCAGACCGAACCAAACAACCGTTGCAGTGATATATAATAAAGTAAAACCGGAGCAGGCATATCTTGATTTTGATCAGACAGCCAACAAAGATTTTCAAATCTCTACTTTCCTTTTTGCCCCCGGCGAATCAATAGTTATAGAACAGAATGGCTACTATTTTGATCAAACAGATATTACGACAAACGGTTATCTTGGCTTTAAGAAGATAGGAGATATGTTGCCTTATGATTATGCAGGGGAGTGATATGGTATGTACGATTTGTAATGTACGATGTAACCGGGCAACTTACTCAATCATTTTATTTTCCACAACATCTTTTAAATTGTTTGCCACTTCCACACGGGCAGGGAGCATTGCGTGATGGTAAAAAATTAAGCTTAAGCATTGGCTGAGATTCTTTGTCTAACTTCTTTATATCATCAATATTTTCATTTTTATCGGGCTCAATTCCTACAATAACTTGCCATCCCCTTTGCTCACATAAGGCATATATTTCCATTGCCCGTTCTTCGGTTTGCACTCTTGCTATTGCAGGCTTGTTTTCTGTTCCAAGTTTGCTCATTAAATTATTGGTTTTAATTTTTTGATACAAGAATATTACCGAAAGTAAAATTCAATTGACCAGAATTTTATATTCTGCGTTGAATTCTGTTAGATAAAAATCGTACATCTCACATCGACATTGCATCACATCATTCCTTTCACCTTCTCCCATATTTCGGGTAACCTCTTGATCAAAACAAGCTCTTTTCTTTTACTATAAAATTCCTGGATGGGTGTTCCCCAGTAGGATTTATTTCCCTCTATACTCGAAGTGATTCCTGCCTGTCCCATTACCACAGCATTGTCACCAATGTTGATTGTTTTGTTTACACCTACCTGCCCCCAAAGAATCACGCCGTTGCCTAAAGTAGTGCCACCTGCAATACCAACTTGTGCAGCAATAAGGCAATTTTTTCCCGTGACTACTTCATGACCCAGATGCACAAGATTGTCAAGTCTGGTTCCTTTTCCTATTATAGTGGCATCGCTTACTCCGCGGTCAATAGTACAATTGGCACCAATTTCAACATCATCTTCTATTATCACTTTTCCGCAACTTTGCATTTTCTTATACCATACTTCCCGGCTTTTTTTTGTATTCATATAAAATGCATCACTCCCTATAACAGTTCCTGAATGTATTTCCACGTTATTGCCAATTACTGTGTGATCATAAATTGAAACATTAGGATGAATGATACAATTATCCCCGATGGTTACATTATTGCCCAAAAAAACATTGGGCATTACTATGGTGTTTTTACCAGTGATTGCCGAATCGCTTATCATTTTCTTTGAAGGAACGAAAGGAAGAAAATGATTAATAATTTTTAAATAGGCTTCAAAGGGGTCATCAATAATGAATAATGTTTTCCCTTCAGGAACCTCTGTTTTCTTGTTTATGATAATAAAAGTTGCGGCACTGTTAAGACAAGTCTCATAATACTTTGGATGGTCAACAAAAACAATATCTCCATCCGTGACTTTGTGAATTTCATTGACGCCTGTTGCCGATGCATTTTTATTGCCGGCAATTTCGGCATTGATAAATTGTGATATCCATTGTGCTGAAACCGGCGAAGGAAATTTCATAAAATTGATTTGTGCTCAAAGATAAAGATTGCAGTTTGCAAAGATTTTGAAATGGTTTTCAAAAAAAATATAAAAAAATTTCGACCTGCAGGAAAAGTAATTTTTGATGCAGAATCATTCGATAACAAAACCGAAAGCAACTAATTATTAGATACACAAAAGAATACTTAAAAAAACATTCCTTTTAAACTCTTATGCAGCACAGGTTTCAAGAGGTTACTAAAAGGAGTTCATTTATTTTGTGTAAAAAAAGCTTAATAAAAAAACACGTAAGTAAAAAAATCATGTCAAAAAACCCCGTCCTTATCCACAACTCATTTTAGAATGTTGATAAAATAATGCATAAAAATTTTCTACTTAGAAGAATTTATTTTTAATATTGTGTAGGAAATTTATTTTCCTGTACTTACTAACCCATCAATATAACAAAGCCCGTGCATTTTTAAGACGGGCTTTATTATTTTTATCAACTCATCCGGCATATTTACTTTTATTTTTTTTTGAAAATTATTCTGTTGTATAAATATTTTATCATTCACAAGCCATTCAATGTTCTTTCACAGTTCACTTCGCAGGAAGGAAAAAAAACATTAAAAGACATTTTTGATGTGCCGGCAAATGTTTATCCGATAGGGAGGCTCGACTATGATAGTGAAGGTTTACTCATCCTGAGCGATGACAAAAAATTAAATCATCTTCTCCTTGATCCCCTTCATGAACATGAAAGAGAATACTGGGTACAGGTAGAGAATACGATCACAAATGATGCAATAAAAAAATTAAAGGAAGGTGTTAGCATCAGCGAGAATGGTACTATATATAAAACCAAACCCTGTGATGCAGCAATATTCCCTGAACCTCCTGCAGTGTGGGACCGGGTGCCCGCCATACGCTCAAGAAAAAATATTCCGGTGAGCTGGTTAAAAATTATTTTATATGAAGGAAAAAACCGGCAGGTACGAAAAATGACAGCCTCGGTAGGATTCCCTACACTTAGGCTTATTCGTTACCGGGTAGAAAAAATTACCATTGATAAATTACACCCAGGTGAAATGAAAATGCTATCTCAAACAGAATTGTATAACTTGCTACAAATAAAAGGTAATTGACTATGTTAAAATCCATGACAGGTTTTGGAAGAGCCGAACAGACCGTAAATGATAAAACATTTTTAGTCGAAATAAAATCACTTAACGGGAAGCAACTCGAAATAAATTTAAAAATTCCCCCGTTGTTAAAACCTTATGAATTTGACATAAGGAATTTGCTCCAAGAAAATTTACTACGCGGTACTGTGGAGTGTCTTATTATTATAAAGCAAAATGGCTCATCGAAACCAGTAGTAATAAACACCGATCTTATTAAAGCCTACTATAATCAAATAAGTGGGCTCGCAACAGAACTCGATATCGACACTAATTCCGTATTGAGCGCACTGTTAAGATTACCAGAAGTAGTGTCACCTAGCAACGAAATTCTCGGCGAGAGTGATTGGGAAGAACTCAAGAAAGTATTAGATGCCGCAATAAAAGAATTGAACTACCACCGGAGCGAAGAAGGCAAGTCGATTGATAAAGAATTACGCCTTCGTATTAAAAATATAAACGCACAGGAAGAAGAAATATTAAAACTTGAGCCGAAAAGAAAAGAGCGAATGAAGGCAGAATTAATTCAATTGCTTGAAGAAAATGTGGGCAAAGAAAATTATGATCCTAACAGAATGGAGCAGGAACTTATTTATTATATCGAAAAAATTGATATAAGGGAAGAACAAGTTCGTCTCAAAAACCATTGTGAATATTTTATAAATATTATGGATGAGAATGAGGAAGCAAAGGGGAAAAAACTTTCATTCATAATTCAGGAGATAGGAAGGGAAATAAACACTACCGGCTCCAAAGCTTACGATTCTGATATTCAAAAATGCGTTGTTCTTATGAAAGATGATCTTGAGAAAGCAAAAGAACAAATTTTTAATGTACTGTGATTATATCCGTCAGGATGCGTGATGGTAGCAAAAGATATTTTTAGTGAGCCTTTTACCCCTGCGGTAATCAAAGAAAACAAATTAATTTTGCGAAAAAATTATTTGAAAAAAATTATTCCATTATTACTGTTAACTGTAATCGCTTTATCCTGTATTAAGATTGACCAGTTTGAAAAAACAGTACAGATACCTTCGGGGAAATGGTTCTATAATAACGTTCCGTCTTTTACATTTCATATAAATGATACTTCATCGCTATACAATTTGTATATAGTTTTCCGGCATACCGATGCATATAATTACAATAACATCTGGCTTCGCCTTGGCACAAAATTTCCTGGCGACTCCATGCGCTACCAAAATATAAATCTTGTACTTGCAAGCGACGCAAAAGGGTGGGAGGGTACAGGCGTGGACGATCTGTTTGAAGTGAGAAAAAATATCAGCCGCGGGCCAATGAATTTTAGCAAGGCTGGTGATTATATCTTTTCCGTTTCACAAATAATGCGGGAGAATCCTTTAGCAGATATTCTGAATGTAGGAATTCGAGTGGAAAAAATAAAACCGTAATCATACTTAAGGACCTGGGAAATTTGCAGGTTACGCGGTTTATTATTTCCAATTGTAAAGTATATGAAATACTCAAAATCGCTTACAAACAATTTAAAAATAAAACGGGTTCGCACCATTTACATTTTGTATTGGTTTTTACTTACCTATATCATCGCCGCTCTTGTTTTCTGGTTTATCGCCCTTAATCGTCAAAATATAGAAATAAGCCGTTACAGGCTCGACATGATTGATGTGGATGATGAAAATCATGACCTGAAAGAACGTAATATACTGGATTCACGAAGCAGGAAAACAGCTCAATACCTTGGCGAAGGAATTGCTTTTTTTTTGCTGATCGCTACGGGTGCCATATTTGTTTTTAGAGCCATCAACAGGCAATTATACCAGTCGCAACAACAGCAAAATTTTATGATGGCTATAACCCACGAACTTAAAACACCAATCGCGGTCACAAAACTCAACCTTGAAACTTTACAAAAACGTGCACTAAATCTTGAGCAGCAGCAAAAGCTCATAAGCACGACCATACAGGAAGCAAACAGATTAAATACACTTTGCAATAATATGCTGCTAACAAGCCAGATTGAAGCAGGTGGCTATAAAATCGTAAAGGAAAAAATCGACCTGGCGGAAATAGTAAGCACATGTGCCCATGATTTTATCGTTCGATTCCCTCAGAGAAAAATCGAAACGGATTTGGGAGATGAAGCCTTCATAGCGGGAGATGGCATGCTGCTGCAACTCGCAGTTAACAATCTTTTAGATAATGCAATAAAATATTCCGGCAAAGAGGACATAGTTTTGCTAAGACTTGAGAAGTCACCAAATTTTGTGAGACTAAAGATCATTGACCAGGGCCCCGGAATCTTACCTTTTGAAAAAAGAAAAATTTTTGAAAAATACTATCGGGGTGCCAGCAGGCAAACCAAGGGCACAGGGTTAGGTCTTTATCTCACCAATAAGATAGTGGAACAACACAAGGGACACATTAGTATTACAGATAATTTACCCCATGGGAGCATTTTTGAAATAAACTTTACAGTGTTAAAAAATTAATCAACTATACTTAAATTTTATGCAGCAAAAACAACTCTCGATTCTTCTTGTGGAAGATGAAGAAAATTTACAGGATGCGCTCAGGTTAAATTTTGAGATGGAAGGTTATGAAGTGACATCCGCTTACGACGGAGCTGCGGCACTGAATGCGGTACATAATGAGTATTTCGATCTTATTGTTCTTGATGTAATGTTGCCGGAGATTGATGGACTAAGTGTTTGTGAAAACATACGTCTTTCCAATAGCGAAATCCCTATATTAATATTAAGTGCAAAAAATAATAGCGGAGACCGGGTATTAGGATTGAAAAAAGGCGCAGATGATTATCTCACCAAGCCTTTTGACCTTGAGGAATTGTTGATACGGGTGAATAAACTTATCAATAAAAGCCAACGTATTTCAGCCAAAGAACAAATCACAGAGATATATGTTTTTGGGCAAAATAACATCAATTTTAGAGCGCTTGAATGCACTAACGTGGGCGGTGAAAAGATTGCCCTCACCAAAAAAGAAGCTATGTTGCTCAAGTTGCTTATAGAAAATAAGAATGAAGTAGTAACCCGGGAAAAAATTCTGCAGGCGGTTTGGGGCTACAATGTTTATCCTACTACCAGGACAATTGATAATTTTATTTTGAGCTTCCGTAAATATTTTGAAGAAGACAGCCGGAACCCGAGGTATTTTCATTCTGTAAGAGGGCTGGGTTATAAATTCACCGACAACTAAATTTCCGCTTTAGTACATTGTTTATCGAGCAGCGCTACAACTTCCGAAGCTTTTTCATACACATCTTTTAAATGATTTGAATTAGACGGTGGCGCATATACATTTAATTCTATCTCATCTAATAAAGAGGAAAGCAGCAGACTGGTACCAAGTCCCACATTGCATTTATCTAATTCTTCTGCGAGTCTCTTTTTAGTAAGTTCTTCCGTTGGTACTTTAAATTTAGCAGCCAAATATTTCTTAAGAGAAATATCAAGAACCTGGTAAAACTCATTCTCATTACCCTCCATCAATTTGGTATGTGCCTCGGTCAGCGGGTTTTCAGGAATTACAAATTCATCTTCTTCGTCTTCTTCAGATGGGGTTGTATCCTCGATTGCTGGTGAAGTTGTTTTTAATAATTCCTTTTTCTTTTTTTCGACAGAGTTTCTGCGGACGGTCAAGAAGATAAATGCTGCAAGCACTCCGAATCCGGCAACAAAGTAAAAATCATATTTTGCCCACAGGTCATCATTAGCATCTCCCACTTTTACATTTTTTACATAAGTACTTTGCGGATTCCCTTTTCCGCGGGTAACGGTTATTGTGAGAGGCTGCGTGTGCAACGTTTTATACTTTTCTGATGAGGGATCAAAAAAAGAAAATGAAACGGTTGGAATGTTGTAAGTGCCGGTTTTTGATACCGTAAACGGATAAGTAAAAGTTTTCCCACCCTTCATTGGAACGGAAAATTTATCAATATCATCGGTTACTTTCGCCTCGTAACTATCAATTCCATCGGGCCAGCTTAGTTTGGGTGCATTTACCAATTGGATATTCCCCTCGCCTTCAATATTTACTTTTACACTTCCTGCATCATCAGTGGTTATATTCTTTTTTTCGAGAGAAGCGCTGATGTTGAAATCGCCCACAGCGCCTTTAAAATCTTCGGGCTTATTTTCTTCAGGCAAAGGTTTAACTGTAATTTCAACGGGCTTGCTCTTCAAGGTTACATGCTCTTCAATTACCGAGTTTTGCGGCGATGTTGAATTTGCGAAATCCTGCAACATATCAAAAAACATATCCCCTTTCTGCGTTCCTGCATAATCAGATTTTATAAAGGTTACCTTGTTATCTGCCACTACAGGATCAAGTGTGATAGTGCCTGGCTGTAAAGGATACAACTGAACCTTGCGAAGGGTATACACATTATAGTCCCGCCCATTGTACTTTTCAACCTTTACGGAATTATTGTTATTTATCTCAAGCTCACTTACTGAAAAACCATTGAAAGAAGGCGCATTGGTTACAATGGACTCCGAGCGGAGCCTTGTATATAGTTTATACGAAGCAACAATGGGCTCCCCGGTAAAGCAGCTTGCCTTGCTTACATCAAGCTGTATAAAGAGATTCTTTTGAACTTTATCATTAACGTTCTCTCCCTTTTTAAGAATATAATCATCAAACCGATGTATGGCAGGCTCCGCAGGAAAATCAAAATTCATATTTCCAAATGGCGATAAAGAAGTGCTTCCAGAATTTGATGCGGAAGAATTGGACGACGCATTAGTCACTTCAACATTTACAGGATTGGTATAATAGTCTTTCCCATTTATCCGTGCAGTCGCTGGCCCGATCATATATTTACCTGTGCCCCGGGGCTTTAAATAAAAGCCTATGGAAATGGATTGATCCGTTTTCCCATTTACAATGCTCATACTGCTTTGTTGATTGGGGCCGCTTACTACGCTAAAGTTTTTGAATGATGGAGGAATGATGCTTTCTACATCGGGGGCATTCTCAACCGTAAATTGAATTTGGAGATAATCATTTTTGCCAATCGTTTTATCCGCACAAACAGTGGTAAATTTTATTTGCGAAAAGGAATTTTTACTTGCACAAATCCCGCTTAGAAAAACCAAATAAAATAAAAGTTTGGCAGCGCTGGTTTGTAAAAATTTCATCATTTATTTCATCAATAATATTCAGTTACAAATTTACTCTTAAATGAAAAGGAATATTGGATAAAAAAAACAACCTGCTGTTAAAAAACTTCTAAAAGCAGCGTAGGTTAAGGCATGTCTCCTGCTTGTGGCCTTATCACAATATCTTCAATGCAGGCCTGCGAAGATAAGCGGGAAGCGGCAAAAATCGTGTCTGCTATATCATTTACTTCTAAAATTCGCGAAGGTTCCACATCAGCACCTTCCCATGAAGATGTATAAACTGCGCCGGGGTAGACCGCCGTTACTTTAATATTGTACGGCTTCATTTCTTCCCTGAGGTTTTTGCTAAAACCCATTAGGGCAAATTTACTTATGCTGTAGGAACCGCCATTGTTATATGCCTGCAAAGATGCAATAGAGCAAATATTAAAAATATGTCCCGCTTTTCTTTTCATCATGGACGGAAGTAACATCCTCGTTAAATGGTACGCGCTATATAAATTGACGGCTATCATTTTTTCAAGCACTCCCTCTTCTTCATTGTAAACACTACCCGGTAAGAACTGACCGGCATTATTCACGAGGATATCGATTGAAATGTTTTGGTTGAAAAGCCAATTACCAAATTCAACCACTCCTTTCTTTTGAGAAAGGTCTGCAACGAAATATTTTATAACAACACCAGGATGCGACCTACTTATTTCATCTACCGCCTTTGAAAGATCTTTTTCATTGCGTGCCCCTATAAATACCTGGTTTCCGGGAAGCGAAAATTTTTTAGCAATTGCTTTTCCAATACCTTTGCTTGCGCCCGTTACTACAATATTCATAGCCTGATTTCGTTGAATAAAAAAATGCCGTTAAGCGGCAAATTTAAAATATTAAATCTGAATGGATTGGCCACGAAACTGCTGGCTGGTTCCCACAAAAAAATAAAGAATTGAAATTGCCTTAATGAGAGATTCATCTTCAAAATATAATCATCTTTTTTTCGACCTTGACCATACCCTGTGGGATTTTGAATCGAATGCAAAGGAATCTCTTGTGGAGCTTTATAAAATTTTTGAACTTGACCGCAAACTGATCATGCATTTTGAAGAGTTTTACGCCACTTACTCAAAGCATAATAACATATTGTGGGACCGCTATCAAAAAGGTTATGTCTCCAGTGAAGATTTAAAATGGAAACGCATGTGGCGTACTTTACTTGACTTTAAAATTGCTGATGAACCTTTGGCGAAAGAAATGAGTGCGCAGTTCCTTGAAATTCTTCCGACAAAAAAGAAAGTATTCGAATACACCTTTGAGATATTGGAATATTTGACTCAAAAAAATTATTCCATCCACATTATCACTAACGGCTTTGAAAAAACACAGTGGAGCAAACTTAATAACTCCAATCTTTCGAAATATTTTGAGCATGTAATAACATCAGAAATTTCAAATTCTGTAAAACCAAAGAAAGAGATTTTTGAATATGCATTGAATAAAACGAATGGAATTTTAGAGGAATCTATTATGATTGGCGATAATCCTGATGCAGATATTCAGGGAGCAATCAATGCAGGAATGGACACCATTTTCGTAAATCATATCGGTACAAATTGCCTCTTGAAGCCCACTTACACCATTCATCATTTAAGGGAATTGGAATCCATTCTTTAAGAACTTTCCCCATTTAGAAAACATATAATAGCTCGCTGGCGACTATTTCTTCTGAAATCATAATGCACCTTCAGCGAAAGTGTCTCCCTGATTAAGATCACCGGTTTCGTACCCTTTTTTAAACCAATACATCCTTTGAGCGGATGTGCCATGTGTAAAAGCATCCGGTGTTACCCTGCCTTGTGCTTCACGTTGAAGGCGGTCATCACCAATAGCATTTGCTGCATTAAGCGCTTCTGCAATGTCATTGGGATTAATTACATTTTTCATCTTTTG
>JBBSBD010000060.1:0-26453 GCA_038251675.1 Chitinophagales bacterium
TGCATTTAATGTTATCAGGCAAAACCATTTGCCAGGTGGAATGCTTGGAAGCAAAGAGGATATTAACTTTTATACAAAAAATGGCTGGTGGAAAGATAATGCCGGGATAACTATTGAGGCAACATTCCAGGATTATGCAATTGCACAAATGGCCCAAAGTCTTGGCAGGAAAAAAGATTATAATTTTTTTGCAAAGAGATCCGAAGGCTGGAAAAAATGTTTCAATCCTGCGCAAGGCTTATTGTTTCCAAAAGACAAAGACGGAAATTTTTCACACGATGACCCACTAAGCGGAGCCGGATGGATCGAGGCAAATGCATGGCAGGGAACGTGGGGCGTATCGCGGGATATAAAAGCGTTAGCCGAACTTATGGGCGGTAACGATAGCCTTTGCAATAAATTAAATTTTGCTTTTGAAAAAGCAGCGCCGGATGATTTTGTATTTGCCTATAATGATGGCTATGTTAGCTATGCAAATCAGCCCGGACTTTCAAATGCACATGTATTTAACTATGCAGGTAAACCCTGGCTTACCCAGTATTGGGTTCGAAAGGTCCAGGAACAAGCCTATGGAGGCACCACACCGGATCTTGGATACGGCGGGCATGATGAAGACCAGGGGCAGATGGGATCATTGAGCGCATTAATGTCAATCGGGTTGTTCAGTCTTAAAGGCACTGTGTCGCAGGATCCTGTTTACGAAATCACCAGTCCCATCTTTGATGAGGTTACCATTAAACTTGATTCTAAATATTATAAAGGCAAAGAGTTCATCATAAAAACATATAACAATTCCAAAGAAAATTATTACATACAAAAAGCACAATTGAATGGAAAGCCTTTGAACAAATTTTGGTTTACTCATAATGAATTTGTGCAGGGAGGAATTTTGGAAATCTGGCTTGGGCAGCAGCCAAATAAATCATGGGGAATAGAGAATTGAGGATTGTACTACTGATAATGGTATAGTCCGTTTGGTGCATGGATTACTGTATAATTAGCAACAAAACCAGGATTCATTATTCGACAATTTATTTTTTAAATGCACCATATCTTCACTTGCTTTCAACTCGGGAATTTTTGCATAATGCCCGGTGGTTCTGAGATTTCTATGCATAGCATTTTTGAAATGGTTTCTATTGGAACATGATTATTTCGCATAACGGCGGAGGAAAAAACGTGCCTCGCAATGTGGGCTGTAAAGTGCTTATTTATGCTGCAAACGTCTGCGATTTCTTTCAGATAAGCGTTCATTTTTGGTTTACCTATCACGGGAAGTAGCCGATCGTCATCTAAACATTGGAAATAATTATCGTATTTCCGAAAAATAAAAAGTCCGCAAACATTGAGTTTGCGGACTTTTGATTTCGCGTGAATTGTATTTTAGTGGAGCTGCAGGGATTCGAACCTTACCACAAAACCCCTATTATATCAACAGTTTGAGTCGGTTGAAAAAATCTACTCACCGAATCACTCACTATTTTTTTTATCGCTTTATAGCTGCAATGCTGTGTCACAAATATAAGCAAAATTGCGAATCTCCTTATTCATTCTGCGTGAAAAATAGGCCTCTATTTATTAAAATTATTTATAAAAATTGAACTCCTTTCATAATAACTAAACGAAGGATTATATTGAATATATCCGAATGTCTCCAATTGCTTTATACATTTATGGTAAGTAGCAAAACTATTTACATGAGCCAATTCCATAACACTTTTACGGTTTATTGGAAATGGATTGACTAATTCATTTTTATGCCACAATAAGACAAGCGTCATATAGATGCTAAAATGCCAAACGTTGAGGCGTTTGTCATTAAACAAAGATGACTAGGTCTGCATCAAAGTTTCAGGAGATAACATACGGTTCATTTTGATATTGATGGCTCATCATTAGAATCAAGTAACTTGTCCAGGTCGTCTTTCCGGTAAAAAAATATCCCCCCAATTTTGGCAGGAGTTATTTTGCCATTAACCCGCATATTTTGTAAAGTACCTGGAGAAATTCTTAACATTTTTCTTATTTCTTTGCTTCTTAACCACTCCATTGTTCTTCCTTCCTGCACAAAGTGAAAAAAAGGTATATAATTGCGTACAATAATGACTATTCTTCTTATTTATTTCATTCGTGACTTATGTGATTAATATGCCCCTTCACGCGTAGTATGTTCGATAATAAAATAAGTGCAGTCCTGATGTTTTTAACTCAGGACATTTTACCTTCTTCCTGGCAGGTGTGCTGACCCTATTCTTCAATTATAAATTTATTCGCGTAATTGGTTGGTATCTTAATTCCGATAGCAATCAGATCATATTGATCGTTTCTTAAGCCCTAATAATTACAAAAAAAATTGGTGATTTATTCCTTTAGTTACACTGCTCATGCAACCTGCGATTTTTATATTATATCATAAACTTTTTATATATAGAGCTAAGCTAGCGGGATAAGAACGATGACAATAAATAGGAATATACACTTCGATAAATATCAATTACTGAATAGTAGTGAAAGTGTATATATAATCTCGACAAAAGCTGAGGCGAGAAGCTACGGGAGCACTTCAGCGTATTTTTATTGTACAAACCCACTAAAAATGTTCCTGCAACACTGAAAGTACAAGTTCCTTATAGCTTCTGCCGATGGGAATCGCCTTGTTATTTATTTCTATTTCGGTAGCAGTAAAAGTCGCTACTTTATCTTTTGCCACAATGAAGGAGCGATGGATCCGGAGAAAATTATTTTTAGAAAGCATCCCCTCAATTTCACTCAGTTGAAATTTTGTATGAATGCTTTTTTCTTTGGTGGTAATCTGCACATATTCCCTAAGACTTTCGATATAAAGTATTTCATCCAAAAATAGCTTCACTTTTTTCTTTCCAACATTAAAGAAAATATAATCCTTTTCCGGGTATTTATTCGCCTGGGTATTTATTGAATATGTTTTGTGTTGGTTAAGTTTATCAACAGCTTTTAAAAAGCGGTTAAAGCGGATAGGCTTTAACAGATAATCAATCACATTTAACTCGAATGCCTGTAAGGCATACTCTTTATGGGCAGAGGTAATAACTATACTGGGCGGGGTTTTTAGCGCTTCAAGAAAATCAAGCCCTTTAAGCTTTGGAAGGTGGATATCAAGAAAAATAAGATCTATTTTTTCCGATTGCAATATCTCCATTGCATATATTGCATCTGCACATACTTTCTTTAACTCCAGGAATGGAACCTGGTGAATATAATCCGTAAGTACCTCCGCAGCAAGTGGTTCATCTTCCACTACTAAACAATTATATTTCAACATAACTATTCAAGTTTAACCGTAAAATTATTTTAAAAGTATCATTATTGTTTTGCACGTCGAGTTTAAACTCACTGTAAGTAAGCTCAAGGCGGCGTCTTACGTTTATAAGCCCGATCGCTTTTGCGGTATCTTTTTTTTCACTGTCACCTTTGGTATTTTCTATTTCCACCTCAAGCCAGCCAGTCACCGCCTTTATATCTACATTTATAAAAGACTCAAATCTTGTTTCACTAACGCCATGCGTAAAGGCATTTTCCAAAAATGGCATTAATAATAACGGTGTGATTTTATAATTGTCATTATCTGTTTCTTTCTGAAAGCTTATTGTGAGTCGTTCATTATAACGCAATGTCTCAAGTGCGAGATAATCTTCCAGCAATTTTATTTCATCATTTAATTTAATAAGGTTGGCATTTGACTCATACAGCATAAACCGAAGCAATTCCGATAATCGCATCACAGCTTCAGGCGTATCGTTCGATTTTTTTCTTGCCAGCGCATAAATGTTATTTAAAGTATTTAATAAAAAATGCGGATTAGTTTGATTGCGTAGAAACTTTAACTCTGTTTCCAGTTTCTCTTTAATAAGATTTTTTTCCCGTTCTTTAGCAGCGAGTTGATTACGTACTGATTTAACTGCAAACATGAGACCGAAGGCAAAACCAATGTACATCACCGGGAAAATAAGCCTCTTTATTTCAAGCAGAGGAGTCTGTTTTACTTCGTTATTATAAAGATGGGGAATAGCGATATATTTTGTAATACACCGGTCGAGCACAACACATAAGAATAATACGACTACAATCTCCAATGCGCTTATTATTGTTTTTCTTTTTCTTTTTAAAAGTTTATCTATCCCATAGTAAATCATATAATAAGGAAAAAGCATTTGCGGTAACATATACATCAGGGAAGCGGTGAGTGATGCAAAAAGTAATTGCCCGGTGGACCAGGCAGGCAAGGATCCTTTATCAAAAAGAAAGCTTGTAAAAGCAAATTGGCCGTAGTAACAAAACCAAAATAAAATGTGTAGGGAAACTCTTTTCATCAGAACAAAAATGAATCAAAAAAACATATAAACGAAGTGGTGATATAAACTGCAGGTATCTTCCTGCAAACAACAGTTTTCGACATACAAACACCAGGTGCATTATTTGGCTTGCATCTATCACAGCGCTATTTTTGATTACAGAAGTTACTGAATAAACAGCGTTTTTGTCCGCTAATGTTTAAACAAATCAATTGCATTATGCAACAAGAAACGGCAGTTAAAAAAGACAGGGCAGTTAAAATAATATTTCTTGCCGGCTTACTCGCCGGTAGCCTTGATATTTTATCGGCCTTTATTGATCATTATATTCAGTCAGGAAAAGGCCCGGAAGGCGTGCTGAGGTTTGTTGCCAGCGGCGCATTCGGCCAGGAAGCTTTTACAGGTGGAGATCAAATGATTGTTTTTGGATTACTTTTTCATTTTATAATTGCGTTTTGCTTTACCATTTTCTTTTATTGGTTATATCAAACAGTACCATTTTTCAGGCGTAATATTTTTGTGACGGCAATTTTGTATGGATTATTTATATGGGTAGTGATGAACTTAATTGTTGTTCCTTTGAGTAATATAAACAAATATCCTTTCCACGCAATCAACGCAGTAAAATCATCGCTTATTTTAATTTGCATGATCGGCTTGCCACTTACTCTTATCGTAAAATTTTTTTCAAAAAAATGATTGTGTGGAGAATAATAATTTTATGGAGAGTGACATACTGGATGATTAAACTAATGATGTCAATTTTAAAAAAAGTTTTTTATGAATACTCATAGACGCCTTTGTGTTTTCTTTTTGCTGATAGCTACTACTGGACTAGAGTTGCAAGGTTTTGCCGGGGATCATATCTTATATTTAAATTGCTATAGTAACCATGATCATTCCTATAAAAATATTTTCAGAACTCCGGTAGCAGATTCGAATTCGTTGCGACAGGCAGTTATGGATTTTATAGCAAAAGCAGACAGTGGTAAGGTTAATGATGTAATCAATTATTATGACCCCGGCTTTTTATCTGTGCGTGTAGTAGATGCCGGGCAGTTTATTAAAATGGATTATAATCAAATGGTTTCTTTCTGGAAAATAATCACAGGCAAGCAAACTGCGGCAAACGCATCGAATCGTAAAACCATTGCTTCAACAAGCAGGGTAATACATTATGTGGAAATAATTGGCGACACGGGTTATGTACTTATGACAAGGATCAAAGATTTTGGAAGCGGCCCGGAGCCTGTATTTTACAACCTGATCTGGGTGAATAAAAACAACAAATGGTTTTTACTGCGTGAGATTGTGCATCAAAGAACAGCCCCTAATTTTCACTGAAGCCGTAATAACAAATAGATTTGCAATAATACCCAACGGATGAAGCACAGCATTGCTTATGATAAAAAATCATCAAAAATCTTTACATCAGTTCCTCCATTTCTTTTTGGTTAAAATTGTTATTGGCGTAGCCGTCATTGCCGGTTTCGTGGCACTTACAGAATGGGCAGCGGAGATAATTCTCCGGAGAATATTTTCAGGCGATAATGTCATAAATATTGTGAAGGCTGTTACTGAAGCAGGCATTGCGCTGATGAGTTATATCTTGCTTTATACGTTTTATGAAAAAAGAAAAATTAAGGAACTAAGTATTTCAACCTTCGGCAAAAACGCTTCCATTGGTTTTGTAACCGGTATGCTTTTGCAATCACTCTTCGTGTTGGTAATTTACCTGGTGGCGACTTACAGCATTATACAAATTCAGCCACTATCTTTTCTTATGGCAGGGTTTACGCAGGCCCTCACAGCAGGCTTTGTAGCAGAATTAATTTTTTGTGGAATATTTTTTCGGATAACGGAAGATAAGTTTGGGACTTCGATAGCGTTACTGTTTTCTGCAGTCTTGTTCATGATTGCGCATGCGGGTGTAAATGGAGCAACTTTACTTTCTATTTCCGCTACGTCTTTACAGGCGGGCATCATGCTCAACGCAGCTTATGTGTTTAGCCGCAGTCTATGGTTACCCATATTTTTACATTTTAGCTGGGACTTTGCCGAGCCTGCAATTTACGGCGGTATTAATCCCGGCATTTCAATCCAGGAAAGTTTAATAACAAGTAGAATTAACGGGCCTGCAATTTTTACCGGAGCACAATTCGGCCCGCAAAATTCTGTTCAATCAATTATTTTTTTGTGCCATTACCACGTGGATATTTTTGTTCCTTGCTAAAAGAAAAAATTATTTTATACAGCCCTATTGGAAAAAAAGGATGTCATAAAAAAATTATTCCTATTCACTATTGCTTTTTTTTCTTTAAGATCGTATTGATAAATATTTAATCTCCAGCTTCAAATCTTTGCTTCTCAAGCGTTCAGGCACTAAACATTTCTATACAGTCAATTACAGCTTCAGTTAGTTGTGCTGTCCCCCTTCCAACTCTGCATATACGATTGGATCGCCTGGATAGCAAGCTCTCCACCTGCTGAACCACCGACAATAAAAACTTTTGAGTTGTCCGATCCATATTCATGTTACGGCTATTTCGGCTGGTTTAATGAAAATGCTTTGCAAGAATTAAAACATTTAAAAAAAGAGATACCATCAATTTTTATAGCCCAAATCGCAACTTTTTACTGAGTTAAAAAAGAAGCAGGTAGTAGAAACTACCTGCCTTGTATTCGAAAACTAAACGAACACATGAGATAATATTGAGCCGTTGCCTGGTAACTTTTTTTCTTTTGAAAATATTTCGTGCGTTTTGCAAAAGAGTATAATCATAACTTAATAATCATCTTCAGCAAACCTTGTCCTTGCTACGCCATTCATTTCATAAATAAATCCGGGGTTATCTGAAAATTCAAGTTTCATGTGAATACTATCCGCAATATTACCTGATTTGGAATGCCCTGCTTTTGAAAAAATCTTTCCTTCAGTCAGGTTTACTGTTTCAGGAAATGAACTACTCCCCTGTATAAAATATTCATTGGCAGCAAGCGGCATTGAAGAAAAGCTAAGATTGGTATAATCAGCCGTGGCTTTGATTTTAAAGCCATATCCATTTTTATTATCATCTACAAAAAAGGAATTATCATTTGCAGACGTATTGTAGGTGCTTATTCTTAAATGCCCTATCGCGTAATAGTCCAGTATACCTACTGAATCTAATGTCACCCACCATTCATTAGCGATTTTTACGGCTGAAGTTGCCCCGGCATCTTTTTCTTTTTGACAGGCATTTAACATTGCTGTGGCTGCAACTGTTACTATTATAAAAATTATTCTTTTCATGGTTTTCATTTTAAAATTTGTTATTGCTTTTGCCATTTCTTTACTCTTACCAAATTCCCCTGGTCAATTAAATCAATAGACCATGTTATTAATCCCCCGATATAAGTGCCGGGCGCAGTTGATTCTAAGCTGCCATAAGGCGATCCCTGTGTGGGAACAATAATACTATTGCCATCGGTACAAATAAAATAAGCGGGGATAACTGCTCCGCTGTTTCCCCAGCAATTGGTAGTACTGTAAACGCCTTGCGCCACTTTGGTAGTGGTAGCCGGGCCGGGTGTGGCACCTACCGGCACCGCATCATAATTTCCTGATAAATCAACTCCAGGAAGTTCGGCAGAAGGAATTACGAAAACTATCCTGCTTGCAGACGAACTGTAACCATCTGCATTAGTAGCAGTATAGGTTAATGTATAAAGCCCAACGGCGTTGGCATCCACTGCGCCAGTGGTATTTACAGGTACATCGGCGCCTCCGGCGGTAGCTTTCACACCCGGATCTGTAAATGTGGCTCCTTTTATTATTGAGATTAAATTTTCACCTGCAATAGTAAATGTGGGATAGTAGGTAACTCTTGAAATGCCCACATTTTTATCGTTGCTGATAATCGGATCTTTTTTACACGAACAAATTGCGGCAACAATTGCTATCAATATAAATGCAAATCTTTTTTTCATTGAAGTAATATTTTATTTTTTTAGATTAAAGTCCCCACCAAACAGGCGTCGTTATTGGTACCTGCGGAGGGGTATTTGGATTTGTTGATCTTTCTGTATCAGGAAATACAAGTCTTTTAGGAAATTGGCCAGGTGGCAACACTGAATTTTTTGATACGACGAATTCACCCGGCACGTAAGATAGATCGGTAGAATATACCGGGCTGCTTTTTGGATAACCAGTCCTGTTTCTTTCAAACCAGCCTTCTATAAAATGGACTCCATAGGGAAATGATGCCCATTTTTGTACAATAATTGCTTCAATGTTTTGGTTGAGCGAACCTGAAGGAAATGCATAATCACCGCCAGGCGCAATGAAGGAGGAGCCATCTTCACCTTCGGCGGTAAAGGCGGCTAAAACTCCCTGGTCATATAAAGCCTTGGTGCCCGAACCACTAAAATATCTTTCTCTTGCTTCAGCCTGCAAAAAATAAGATTCTGCTGCAGAAAGAAATACTACCGGATCCAGTGGACTTTGTTTTAATATAGTAGCAGTCAGGGCCGCAATTGAAGTATTTAGGTAATCGCCCTGGTCAAGCCCTATCGCACCTGTCGCAAAATAATCAGCCAGCCGTGGATCATTATGCAACTTTAAAAAACTTACAAAAGTCTGGCTGGCAACAATGTTACTCTTGCCCGTATTTAATTGCCGGATGTTTTGTTCAAACAAAGGATTTGACAGGCTGGGATTATCAGTAAAGCCTGTAACCTTTGCATCTTCCGCCAGAAATTTTGCATTCCTTGCGTACAAAGCTTCAATACCAGCCTGCGCTTCGGCCGGCTTTGCATTTATCATTCGCAGGTAAAGCTTTAGCTCCAAAGTATTGGCAAACTGTTTCCATTTATCTATGTCGCCTCCAAAAACAAAGTCTATATTTCCTTCTCCGGTCGCCCGAAGGTCTATGGCTGTGCGTGCCATGAAATTTTTACTCAATGCAGAATCAATATTATCCAGCAGTGATTTATAAATAGAATATCCATCATCAAATTTTGGGGTAAGATTCTCTGCGCCTTGCAAAGCTTCTGAATATGGAATTTGATCATAAATATCCACTAACAATGCAGTTGCATAAGCTTTCATTACAGTACCCATCAGGAAAAAATTCCAATCTTCACTTGCTTTGGATTTGTCAATTACAAATTGCAGGTTTTTTAGCCCATAGGAATATAGTCTATTGTATTGCCGGTTAAGGTCTGTTGTTTTTAAATCGTACTGGTCTATAGTTTTATACTGGCTGGCTGCAGCTGCCTGGGTTATATATTCTCCGAGTATACCGCCGAGTATAGCGATGTCGCCTCCTTCAATACCTGCCACACCCATTACCGATACAGGAAAAACTATTTTAGCAGTGCCTGTTTCCAAGGTTGGATTATTGGGATCATGATTAATGTCCAAGGTTTTTTTGCACCCTGAAGCAATGAGAATTACCAGTAAGAATATTATAGAAATTGTTGTGTAGTATTTAAATAATTTTTTCATTTGAATAGTGATTATATTTTAAAAATTAGCTTTCAGGGCAACGCCGAATTGTTTTGAAACCGGCGCCGTTTCAAACTCGCCGAACTGACTGGTAAGATCATTTCCGAAATTGGTGGCTTCCGGGTCTATGTACATATTTGACTGCGGCGTCCACAGCAATATGTTTCTTGCATAAATGGTGAGCGAGAGGTTATGCACTTTAATCTTTGATGAAGCTTTGTCGCCGAGCAGGTAGGATATGGAAACATCTCTTAATTTTAAGAACGATCTGTCAATAATATCGTTCTTATATGAAAATGCAGCATTAGTATTATCAGGGAAAAAATCCTGTATATCGTTTTCAGAAACAGGTATCTTGTTTTCAATATATACGGGTTTGCCCTGGGCATCTACTCCACTTTCTACTACCGAGTTAGGAACAATAAAAGGTCTGCGGTCATTATAAGTAGTGGGGATACTGCCGCCGGTAAATAAAAGTTGTTCGGCAGTCTTGCTATAAAAAACACCACCCATACGGTAATCAAGCGAAAAGTTAAACTGCCACTCCTTATACTTTAAAGTATTTGAAAAGCCCATGGAGTAATCGTTTTCGGCATTGCCATAATAAATTCTATCAGTAGATACTATGGGTTTGCCTGTTGTTGAGCTTACAATTACTTTTCCATCGGGAGTATATTGCGGCCCGAAGGAATAGATTCCTGTAGCCGATTTACCAGGCACCGCATCTAACTCTGGCCCTCCGGTAATGCCAAAGATGGTAACTTTCGTAAGCTCTTCGGTGAGGTGCTCTACCTTGTTTTTATTGGTCGTGTAATTGTAATTAAAAGACCATGTAAAGTTTTTTGAAACAACTGGCTTTGCATCGAATGAAATTTCTATGCCCTTGTTACTTACCAGGCCAAGATTCTGCACCAATGTTGTATAACCCGACCCGGGAGAAATGGGGACATTGAAAATTTGTCCGTCTGTCTTTTTATCATACACTGTTGCATCTATCCCTATTCTTCCATTAAGAAATCTTGCTTCGATGCCTAGCTCAGCCTCGGAAGTAATTACCGGTTTCAGATTGGCGTTTGCAATAGTGTTCGATATCTCGAAAGAACTTACACCATTAAATGGAAAATTGATAGAGCCAAAAGGAAGAGGCACCGTACCGGAAATTAATACAGGATATATATCATACACCGGCGCACTGGTACCGGTTTTGCCATAGCCTGCCCTGAATTTCAAATAAGAAAAAGGAGTACGGGATAAATTAAAAGTGTTAGAAGCCACCCAGGCAAGGTTACCACCGGGATAAAAGAAATGATTGTTATCAATGGGCAAAGTGGAAGACCAGTCATTGCGGGCATTTCCTGTAATATAAAGCTGATTTTTGAATCCGGCTGTTACCTGCGCATACACACCTATGAGTCTTTCGTGTGTACTTGCGTTGCCGGTGACGGGTTGCTTTGTCGAGTTTGACAGATTATAAAAACCCGGGATCAATAAATTAGTAATGGCACCGAACGACCCTTTTGTATCTTCCTGGTTATAGTTAACGCCGGCAAGTGCATCGAGCGTAAAGTTTTTAGCAATACTATTATTATATTTTAAAATAAAATCTCCGTTGATGCTGCCCGCATAATTATTGGAAACATTCACTGAGCCGAAATCGGCTTTTCTCACCCCCTGTTCCGTATTGCCTCCTGCATTCCAACTTCCCGGATCTGGCGCATTTACTGCATTGTAGGCAAAGCCGCGTGCATTTGCCACATCACCGCCTACACGAAGTTGCGCTGCCAACGAAGAAGTAAAATCATAATTCAAATTAAGGTTGCCAAAAAAGCGGTCGGAAGTTTGGCTATTACTGTTATTATATATACCGTAATACGGATTTTCAGCATAAGGAGTGTAATAACTGTTTACATCAAAAAATTTGTTTTTATAATCCCTGAAATCATGGATGGGCAAGTCAACCGGTATCTGCAGAATATCCTGGAAAATAGTGGAGCCGGAAGAACTGCCCTGGCCGGTTGCAGGCTGGTCCACTTTTTTATTTACATAATTAAAAGACGTATTTACAGACAGCCTGTTAAACTTGCTGTTAGTTCTTAACGTTAAAGTATTGCGCCCGAGGTAGTCTGTTTTTGAAGGAATTACGCCATCGCTTTCAACATTCCCATACGAAAAATAAAACGTGGTATTTTCACCGCCGCCTGAAATAGCAATGGTATTGTTTAGCTCAAGGCCGGTTGTATAAAAATTGCGGATATTATTTTTAATAAATGAAAAAGGTTTTATCAACTGCGAGTTGTCAACTATAGCTCCCCATGGCCTGTCTTTGCCATCGAGCTCAGGCCCCCAACTACCATTTTCTCCCGGGATAAACGTTGCATTCCAGCCTTGCCCAAATTTGCTTTGCAATACAGGCACCTTACCCACTTTACTAAAATTCGCAGAACCGGCATAATCCACCTGTATCTTTCCTTTTTTGCCTCTCTTAGTGGTTATCATTATGGCGCCATTTCTGGCTGCGGATCCGTAAAGAGAGGAAGCCGCAGTGCCTTTAAGCACAGTAATGCTTTCGACGTCATTTGGATTAATATCATTGGCACTGTTTCCAAAATCGTTTACCGTTGTTAAGCCAATTGTAGAACCCGGTCTCGCGTCAGATAATGGCACTCCATCTATAACATACAGTGGCTGATTGCCCCCACCTGCAATTACACCATAACCCCGCAGGATAATTTTAGTAGAGGAACCGGGCCCGCCTGTATTTGAAATTTCTGCTCCTGGCAATTTTCCTGCAAGGCCATCGAATGCATTTACATTGGCGCTCCGGTTTATAGTTTCACTCGTAAAAGTATTGGTCGCATAACCAACTTTTGCTTTTTTACTCGTTTGCCCTAATGCAGTTACAACAACCTCTTCCATTACATTGCTACCTCTTTTAAGATTTATGGTCAATTCATTTTGAGAACTAACCCTTACGGTTGTAGGAGTAAAATTCGTTGCAGAAATTTCAAGCACTTCGCCCTTTTGTGCGGAGATAGTAAACCTGCCATCGGCATTAGCGGAAACACCGGATACGGTTCCTTTAATAAGCACCGAAGCCCCCTCCACAGGCTTTCCAGCTTCATCTTTTACATACCCGGTAATAGTGGTTTTTTGAGCAAATAATAATGCATGATTTAGCATTAGAATAATTAGAATGTTCAGAAATTTTCTCATTGATATAATTTTATATTGGAAAAATTATTAAATAAAGTCCCTCTTATAAGATTGGTCTTTTGTACTTTGAGAATAAATTATATAGGAATGCTGCAAAGAATTTTACGATATATACAGACAACCTGTTGCACCTATCGAACGTTGATTATTAAAAAATTTAAGGCATTAGTATTATGAAAAATGTATTTAATAATGCGTAATCAGCGTCTTGTCTTAAAGCTTTATTAGGTCGTTCTTTTTTTAATGGCTTGGTACTAAACATTATATACATTTTTCAATCATATCCCCCATCTTTAAAAAGAATTAAAATATTTACAAAAAACCGATGGGCCTTACTTGGTTACGATTTTGTCAAAAAAGAGGTCGCAGGTATGGGCAGCGGAACATGTACGCTGCCTGGGAATGATTATACAGAGAAGATTGAATTTTACTATGCGAGCGGAGCTTTTGGAGAGAAAAGTTTTACCAATAATAATTTAATGGTCTTATGGGGTCTGGGTTTTCATTTTTTAATAGCCTGTTCGTTCACTATATTTTTCTATTGGCTGTACATACTGGTACCAATAGTTAATTTTCGGATTGGATTCAATTTTTTTTGTCTGAATTATTTTTTGCTATATATTTGCCTTAACTATTAAGATACTTTATAATTAAACTATCTAACTATTAAGATAAAATGTATAATTATGGCAGATAAAAAGAATAAAGACACCCTGGTTTATGAACTCATGATGGCTGTTCGAAAACTGACGCGCTCTTCGCTAATGCTTCAATATGCTGTTGCGGAGAAAATGAAACTAAATGCTACGGATGCCGAGTGTATAGACTTTCTGATGGAAATGGGGCCTTCCACTGCAGGCGATCTTGCGAAGATGACACGGCTTACTACCGGCGCAATCACCAATGTAATAGATCGGCTTGAGAAAGCCGGATTCGTGAAAAGAGAGCGCGATCCGAAAGATAGAAGGAAAGTGATTATTTGTATCATTCCGAAAAAACATGGGGAAAAAAAACACTACTATGATGCTATGGCGGCAGACGTGTATGAACTTTTTTCCGACTATAATAAGTTGAAGCTAAAATCTCTTTTGCTACATTCTGATTCGTTAAGAGAGATTTTCCAAAAACATGCAGAAAAAATATTTAAAGAACAAAATCTTAAAAAATGAAATCACTAAAATTTTTCGCGTTGATGTTTTTCGCGCTGATTTTATTAATAGATAAGGCCGATGCGCAAATTCAAAATGACCCATCCGCTATTTCCATGGCAGGTCCGCAAATTGGAGTAGCATGGGGCTTTTCTTACGGAACAGATACTCTGCCGGAAATCTTTCTGCCAGAATTAAAAAAGATGAATATTCATCTTACCAAGCTGTATTTATTCTGGCAGCAGGTAGAACCATCAAAAGGCCATTTCAATTGGAGCACAGTTGATACTTTTTTGAAACAGCTTCGATCTCCTGATGAAGCGTTGATCTCTGTATTCTCTACTTCCACATGGGCTACCAAACTTTCGTCGCCTACCATACCAGCATCCATTGCAAAATCGCCGGAAGACTATTACCATTTGATTTACAGCCTGGTGAAACATTGCAATGGTAAAATCAAGCTTTGGCAGAATGATTGCGAACCTAATAATCCGGTTTATTGGAACGGTACTGTTGAAGATTTTATTAGTGAGTCAAAAGTTTTTTACCGCGCTGTAAAGGATGCGAACCGAAATGCAAAAGTCGTATTGGGCGGGTATGACGGACTTTTTAATCCTCCCGGAATGCCAGAAATTCCCGGTCAAAAGCATGGGCTTGCTTTTTTTAGTAAAGCCATAAAAGAAGCCGCTGATTATTTTGATATTTTTGATTTGAGACTTTATGCCAATCCTTATACTATTCGGGGAAGAGTTGAATATTTTAAAAAGGAACTTGCAGATTCCGCACGCAATCAACCTATCATTTGTACTGAATATAATGGCCCCGGATTTTTCGGATTTCCCGTAAACTTTAAATATATAAGCCAGGTAATAGAATGGCAAAGAGTGGTTGCAACACACGATACCGCCGCCTACCTGAAAATGGGGAATCCACTCGCTGAGATGTACGATAGCATTAATAGCCTGGCTCCTGAAACACAGATGTTCATGATGGGTTGCCCAGAAGAACTTAACGATAAGTATGACCGGCTACAGAGCAGGGATATCGTAATGAGGAACATTCTTGCATTTTCAGCCGGAGTACAAAAAACAATATACTGGTGCTTAACGGTTAATACTGCTGATAAATACAACCTGATGACCCTCATGTTTGGGAAAAATAAACTGGCTGATTACGACAAGGGAAAGGTGGTTAAAGAGTTTCAGGAAGCTTCAGTATTTAAACGCATGACTGGCTTTCTTAACCCTATCCAAAAGATAGCCAGGATTGATGTGCCCGGAAAGCCACTACTATATTATTTTAAGATATCAAAAACAGACGGTAAAATTGTGTATGTAGTTTGGGAAAAGCGTGATGCTTTTTCAGGGGAGGATCAACCGGCAATTAGTTATGTATTGCCATGGAATGCCAGTGGAGCAAAGGCGACAGATACTTTTGGAAAAGACGTTCCGGAAAAAGTCTTCAATGGTAATTTGCAAATTGATGTTTCCGAAACGCCAATTTTTATAGAAGAAAATAAATAATGAAAAATATTTTATACAAAAATCAATGATTAAATTTTATCAAAGTGAAACAGGTTAAAAACAAAAAACTTGCTCCTGCGATTACGCTAATTTTCCTGGCGCCGCTTGTTACCGAAATACTTCCCGGTGCCACAAGGTTTAGCTCACTATTCGTATTCCCGATACAAATTTGCGTTTGGGGAGGGGGGGGTGCTTTTAATTCGTTATGTAGTTAGAAGATGGGAGTTGGGGTGGAAAAGTATGTTATTTCTTGCGCTCATATTATCAGTGGCGGAAGAGTTTCTGATTCAGCAAACGTCCATTGCTCCTATGGTGATCCATCTCAAAGGAGCTACCTATGCCCGTGCAGGAGGAATCAATTATGTCTATCTTCTTTGGGCTTTGATTTATGAATCGATATCTGTAGTCATTCTCCCAATTTTCCTTACGGAGTTAATCTTTCCTCAACGTAAAAAAGGTCTTTGGATTATTAAAGGCGGCGTAGCATTAATTAGCGTATTATTTTTATTGGGCAGTTTGGCCGCCTGGTTTACATGGACACAAATTGCGAGAGTAAAAGTATTTCATGTTCCAGCATATTCACCTTCTTTTCCTTTGATCGCAGCCTCTATTATTGTAATTGCTTTTCTTATTTTTATGGCTACCAGGAAATCCAAGAAAGAGTCATTGCCGGTACAAGACATGAATCCTCCTGCTACATGGTTACTTATGGTTTTTGGTGGAATATGGTCTATACTTGTCTTTGGCCTGGTACTGCTTGGATTTGGTATCCAGCCTTCGTTTCCGCCAATAATTGCTATGTGTGGAGGTTTGGCTTTAGCGGCAATGGCCATTTATTTTTTGCCCGGCTGGACAAAACATCCACGCTGGGATCGGTTGCATACTTATTCATTAATTTTTGGAGTAATGCTTGGTTCCATGTTGATCACATTTGTTGGATTTATTGGAGCGTTGCCAAAGGATTTATATTTCAAAATTATCGTTGATGCGATTGCTATAATCCTGATGATCATCTTAGGGTTACGAATAAAAAAACAATCAATTTCGGATATTTATATTACTGAAGCTCAAGCTGCGTCAACAAATAATGATAACAGAATTTCAGAAGAAAGTAAACTGAATTTAAAATAACGTTTCCTTGAAAACATCAGCAAAGAATTTGCTTTCGCTGATTTCATTTGAAGTTCTTTAAAAAATTTATGACTCCAAAATCGATTTTCAATTTAGCAGTAAACAAGCATTTTATGAAGATTTTTATTTTTTTAAAATAGAGCATTATGGTTTGATGCTGCAAATGCAAGGATGGAAACTCCTGGCGAGTTAGTAAATTGGTTTATTCAAATACTTTAAACGGTTATTCATATCCGGTAAACATCCATTCATAATTTATTTATTGCTGCGATTGATTTTTGCGATTTTTGCAGATTGCATACATGAAAAGAGTTTTATTGCATATCGCTTTTTGGGTAGTTTATTTTGTTCAGGATATAGCACTTCGATTTCTTTGGGATACAACCAGATTGCCACATCTTTCAATAAATGATAGACTACTACTTGCATTTCAAAATGGTTCTATCTTACTGGTATCAAAAATTTTATTCACCTATTCTACTCTTTATATTATTCTTCCAAAATTATCTAAAGGCAATAAGGAAAGGATAAAAGCCATATTATATCTTACAATAACTGTAATAGCTGCTTTACTCTTGTATAGAGCATTGGTTACATTTATTATATACCCTTTCGTTTACGATTGGACATTAAATGCGCCCACTTATCTCGACCCTTTGGGTTTTTTAGTTGCTTTGATGGACATAGGATTTGCTTCCGGGGTGGCCATTGTCATAAAACAAATAAGGACACAGATAGCAAATAAAGAAAATGAGAAAAATTTAATTAAAGAGAAATTGGAAGCTGAATTAAAATTTTTACGCAATCAAATTAACCCACATTTTTTATTTAATACACTCAATAATATTTATTCGCTTTCACTTGAAAATTCAGTTGCTACTTCAGAAACGATAATGAAGCTATCTAAACTACTAAGATTTATGCTATATGAAACCAAAAAAATTTCTATTGATATTGGCGATGAAGTTCAAATGCTGGAAGACTATCTTGAATTAGAAAAAATTCGGTATAGCGACAGATTTACTTTAATTTTTATTAAAGAAATTGATAACGATACAGTTCAAATTTCTCCCTTGCTTTTATTGCCATTTGTTGAAAATGCTTTTAAGCACGGTGCAAGCGAAAGCAGGTTTGAATCATCCATTCATATTAAATTAAGATTACAAAAAAACCTGCTTTTTTTTGATATAGAAAATTCAAAAGAAGAAAAAGAAGAAAAAGAAGATACTGAACTAGTTGAAAAAATTGGCTTAAGTAATGTAAAAAGGCAATTGGAGCTTATGTATAGTGATTATGATTTACAGGTACGCAACGAGCTAAACATTTTTAAAATTAACCTTAAAATTAACTTGAATAGTCATGCAAAAATATAGTTGTTTAATTGTAGAAGATGAACCACTTGCGGCTAAAGTAATTCAGAAATATATTAAGCAAGTTTCATTTCTGGAATTAAAAGGCATTTGCAGTGATGCCATTTTCGCGATGGAAATATTACAGAAAGAAAAGATTGATTTAATATTTCTTGACATTCATTTGCCGATATTAAAAGGGCTTGATTTTATTAAAACATTAAATTCTTCAATTCATATAATAGTTACTACAGCTTATCAGGAATACGCATTGCAGAGTTATGAGTTCAATGTTATTGACTATTTGCTAAAACCCATAGAATTCAACAGATTTCTTATGGCAGTAAATAAGCTAAAACATAGCATGGAAGTAGCTACGTTACTCAATACAAATCCAAACCCTCGCGAACGTGAACATTTGTTTTTTAATGTTAACAAACGAAAAGCAAAAATTTTTCTTGATGAAATACTTTACATTGAAAGCCTTAAAGAATATATCAGAATTACAACAAACAACAAATCTATTTTAACTTTATTTTCATTAACTGATCTAGAGGAAATGCTCACGAAAAATGATTTCCTTCGGGTTCATCGTTCTTTTATTGTTGCCAAAAATAAAATTGACACCTTCTCATCAACTGATGTTGAAATAAACGGTAAACAGATACCCATCGGCAGAAGCTATAAAGAAACTATAATATCAGCACTTCAGGAGAACTTATAATTGTGGTTTGCGGTAAAACCTTTTATCCATCTTCTTATAATTTACGATTTTAAATATTTAGTGTATGCTGCTGCATTCCTAAGAAACGGCGCATACAACAGGAAGAAATTTCAAACCTATACATCGCTAATTCCTGAACTGATATAAAAAGAATATTATTTGTTTTAGTAAAGAGATGCGGCTTAAACAGCCGCACTCATTATAATTATACAGAGAATATGGCTGGGGTGTACTCATCAAATGGGGATAAGCGGTTTTAAAGTTTTAAAGGCTGTGTCCAACCGGAACTATTTTAAAAACAAGAATTATACGATTAATTATACCATAACTATAATTACCATTCTGCTTAAAATATTAAGATTTTTTTTCAGTGCATACAGGGAATAGTGATTAAAGCAATACGCTGATACACTTTTATCTGTTGTTCATTTGAACAAAATCGATGTATGTTGATAACAGGTTATTGTATTTGATTTTAAGCGAATTTTATTTTTGCAAATTAAACAGAAAATAATTTTTGCCGGAATAAAGGTACAGTGATAAACCTGATTGCATGAACAACTTTACTAAAATAGGAAGGGCCTTTTATAGCATTGGTATTATAGCCTATGGAATACAACAAATAGTTATTAAAGATTTTCGTTCAGTTATCATACCGGAATTTCCTGCATGGATTCATCGGTATGTGGCTCTTCCATATATTACCGGGATAGCACTAATAATAGCTGGAATAATTATTTCCGGAGTGTTTAAAATTAAAGGGATTGATCCAGGAACACTATGCCTTTATCTGGGGCTTTATTTTCTTTCACTTATTATAATCTGTCATGTCCCGTACCGCCTTTTAATCAGCCCCTATAAGGCAAAGCATTTGGGTGTGTGGACAGATGCTTTAAAGGAATTAGCGTTTGCTGGCGGTGCATTCGTTATGGCTAATTCATTTTTGAAAAAAAATATCTCAGCGACTAAAAAGAATTGGTTCGAATCAGTATTAGAAAAATTGATTCCGTTTGGAAGAATATTTTTTTCTACCACAATGATTTCATTTGGAATAGACCATTTGTATTATACAGAGTCAGTATCTGCAATGGTTCCTAAGTGGATTGGAATGCAAACGTTCTGGACATACTTCGCAGCAGTAGCACTGATAGGTTCAGGTGTCACAATTATTTTAAAAGTATTTATAAAGCCTATTGCATTGTTATTGGCCATTATGCTTTTTCTGTGGGTGTTTTTAGTGCATATTCCAGGAGCCATTGATAATCCTTGTGAGTTTAATGGGAATAATATAGTTAGCGCTTTTGACGCGTTATTATTCTGTGGTATTGCGTTAATTATTTACGATACAAATAAAAAATTTACTTAGATAAAAAATATTAATAAACACTAATAAAAATAAAAATGAAAAAGCAATTCTTTGTATTTGTGGTTTTTTTCTGTTTCTTTTTTATTTCAGGATATTCACAGGGACAACTAACCGAACCGCATTCAGGAGGTAATAAAAAATCCTCTGTTTCAGAAATGATTGGGCTTACAAAAATCACGATCAATTACGACCGTCCGGGTGTAAAAGGCAGAGAGGGAAAAATTTGGGGAACATCGGTTGCACATTACGGATTTGCAGATTTGGGTTTTGGTTCAAGTAAAGCCGCACCTTGGAGAGCCGGGGCAAACGACAATACAACAATTTCATTTTTTACCGATGTAAAAATTGAAGGGAATAATTTACCAGCAGGCACTTATGGTTTATTTATGGCACTGGGAGAGGTACAAACAACTGTAATTTTCTCAAAGAACCATACTTCCTGGGGCAGCTTTTCTTACGACCCATCTGAAGATGCGTTGAGGGTCGTGGTGAAAAATAAACCATTGGATAAAAATGTAGAGTGGCTCAAATATGAATTCACAAATGAAACTGAAAATTCAGCCACGGTAGAATTAATGTGGGAAAAAAGAATGATTCCTTTTAAAGTTGAAGCTGATGTAAATAAAATACAATTGGCTTCATTTAAAAATGAACTTAGAACTACTCCTGGTTTCACAATGCAATCTTATATACAAGCAGCAGAATATTGCCTGAAAAACAATGTGGAACTAGAACAAGGGTTGATTTGGGCAAATGAAGCGATTTCCGGAAGATTAATTGGTATGAAAACTTTTCAATCGCTAAATACAAAAGCAAGGATATTAAGCAAGTTAAATAGAACAGCAGAAGCAGATTCATTAATGAAAGAAGCTTTACCAATGGGGAATGCTGGTGAATTATATCAATATGCCAATTTACTCCTTGAGCAAAAAAGGACAAAAGAAGCGTTAGATATTTTTAAATTAAACTATGAAAAAAATCCAAACACATTTACAACAAATGTAGGCTTGGGGCTAGGATATTCGGCTAATGGAGATACTAAAAATGCATTGCAATATCTAAATGCTGCATTATCTCAAGCCCCAGGACCAGCAAATAACACAAAGCTTGAGACAATGATTAAAAATATTAAAGATGGAAAGCAGGCGAATTGATTTTTTAAACTTAGAACTTCAAAAATAGAAATGAAAAGAATAAACAGCATTGATATTACAAGGGGTATTGTTATGATAATAATGGCATTAGACCACACACGGGACCTGATACATACCACATCTGTAACTCATCAGCCTACAGACTTATCAACTACAACGCCTGCATTATTTTTTACCAGGTGGATTACGTATTTATGCGCTCCTACATTCGTTTTCTTAGCCGGTGTTTCAGCATATATTTCATTTCGGAACAAACATAATTTTAGGGATACCAGGAAGTTTCTATTGTCAAGAGGAATTGCATTATTTATTACTGAATTTACGTTAGTAAATTTTGGGCTATGGTTTGACATTCATTTTAGTGTTTTCTTATTCGATGTGATTGCAACAATTGGATTCGGATTTATCATTCTTAGCCTGCTATTAAAAAAATCTGCAAAGACAATTGGAATTATTGGATTGGTAATTATATTTTGCCACAATCTTATTCCATTCATTCCGGTAAATCAAACATCATTACTTATTAAAGTGTTAATGCCTTTTTTTGCACCAGGGGCAATACCATTTGGGGAGGGTAACTTATTTGTCATGGGCTACCCCCCAATTCCCTGGCTTGGTATAATTTTGATTGGTTTTGCTTTGGGTAAACTTTTTGAATTACCCGAAGACCAAAAGAAGAAACTTTTTCTTAAAATCGGATTAAGCTCTATCGCTCTTTTTATTATTCTACGGGCAATTAATATTTACGGAGATTCATTTCACTGGGCATCACAAAAAAATGGAGTTTACACTTTTCTTTCATTTATGAATGTTACAAAATACCCGCCATCGCTACAGTTTTGTTTAATTACGCTTGGCATCATGTTTTTAATTCTTTATGCTGTGGAGGGTTTAAAAAATAAGTTCACAGAAATTGCTACGGTCTATGGTAAAGTGCCATTGTTTTACTTTATTCTTCATTGGTATATTATACATCCTATCATGTTTTTAATAGTGTTTTTGCAAGGGTATAAGAGTTCTGACCTTGTATTCGGATTCAATTTGGGAAGGCCAAAAGGGCCGAGTGGAGTAAATCTTTGGCTTACTTATTTGATATGGATTCTTGTCGTCATTATGTTGTATCCTGTTTGCAAATGGTATGGAAGCTATAAAATAAATCATAGAGAAAAAAAATGGCTTAGATATTTATGATGAGCGAAATCTCTAACATTTTTGGGTTATATAACATTTGATAAAATAAAATAGTAAATAACACTTGCCCAATTTTACTTTACTATAATCATGTGAAGAAAAGATCATTAAATTCTTAATAGTGTAAAACCTAAATTTTAAATAGCATGAAAAAAATACTATTTTTTGTTTGCCTTGCTTTTGCCTGCACTGCGTACACATCTATTCAATTTGTCCAAAAGGAAATTCCGTATCCTGAAGGATTTAGAAACTGGACATATATTAAAACTAATTTGACTGGTTTTAGTAATAAACCACAAAGACGATTCGATGGATTCCATATTATTTATGCAAATGAAAAAGCGTTGATTGGATATAAAACAAACTACTATCAGGACGGTTCCATGATTGTTTTTGATAAGCATGAAGTGGATACTGCAAACGGCTCAATACAACCAGGAAAAAGAAAATATATAGATGTGATGTATAGGGATAGTTTGGTTTATTTAGATACCGGAGGCTGGGGGTTTCAGGAATTCCCTGCGGAATCAAAAATCGAACGACTGTTAAACACTACAATACAGCAACAATGTTTTAGTTGTCATTCTTCTCAAAAAGATAAAGCTTTTGTATTTAGTGAATTCAAACAATAATGTATACTAAGTAAGAAAGCATATTATTTGTATATGATTGCTATTTTTTAATTCTTAATGAAAAATTGCACAAACGCAAACTCTTATACAAAAAATTTAGAAATGAAAACAATATTAGAAAAAGCAACTCGAGACGAAGTAATTGAAAGAGTTAAATCACTAAATGAAAATAGCTCAGCATAATGGGGTAAGATGAATATTTATCAAATGCTGAAACATAATACATTTTGTGAAGAAATGTATTTAGGCAAAATGAAATATAAACGGGCTGTGCTCGGTTATATATTCGGAAAGAGTGCGTTGAAAAGTATCTTGAAGGATGATAAGCCTTTAAAAAAAACCAAACAACGTCACCTGCGTTTAAGAATTTGGAGCCTGCCGGTAATGTATTTTTTGAAAAAGAAAAATGGATGGCTTTAATTGAAGAATATCCAAGATTTACAAACAACGATTATGTTCGTTGGTTTTTTGGAAAAATGACGAAAGAACAAGTCGGTTATTTTGTATATAAGCATATTGACCATCATCTAAGGCAATTTGGAGTATGATATTATTCTAATGGAGAAATCAAACGGTATCATATTTTTCTCATTCAATTTCGTTTTCAATATTTTATTTTATCAAATTGGTAAATACAAATATTTGAAGTGTACAAAATAGTTGTTCATCATTAAATGTAATTTTTAGAAAAGTGAATACAAAGCATTACCTAGCGCTGGCAATTGCAAAAATAGTTGTAGAAACCGCTGAAAAGATAGCAAGGGAAAATAAATGGCAGGTAAGTATTGCTATTGTAAACGAAACAGGTCAGCTTATTTATTTTATAAAAATGGATGAAACCACTAATATAAGCGGCGATATTTCAATTCTAAAGGCCCAACATGCTGCTAACTATCGACGTGATACAATATTTCATGAAATCCTTTTAATGAATGGTAATAATTTTGTTTTAAGCTTACCCAACTCTATGCCATTGGAAGGCGGTGTACAGCTAATTTATCAGGGGAAAACGATTGGTGCAATTGGTGTAAGTGGAGTTGATTCGGAGGATGATGGAAAAATTGCTAAAGCAGGCGCAGATTATTTATTATCATTAAAATAAACGTAGAAAGCATCAGTAATAGAATGCTTATTTATACTATAATTTATGTAGCTGGTTGAATTTTTCTCCCATATAGTGATTGAATAAATAGCTTCACAATTAAAATTCAGAACGTAAAAAAAATATTTCTATGGGGGAATTAGTGAAAAATGGAGTTTTGATTCTGATTGCAACAACATTTTTTATAATACCAAATACCAATGCTCAAATGGCAAATATTGCAAAAGACAGCTCAGGTAAAAATCAATCTATAAAAGTACTAGAATTACGAAATTATCTTTTAAAACCAGGTAAGCGGGATAGCTTCATTACTTTTTTTGAATCAAATTTTATTGAATCCCAAAATAGTTTGGGTGGTTATGTAATTGGACAATACCGGGTGAAAGGTGCGGATGATAATTTCCTTTGGATTCGGGGGTTTAATAGCATGGATTCAAGAAGTAAATATTTACTTGAGTTTTACAAAAGTCCGTTTTGGAAAGCCCGAAAAACAAGGGCTAATGATTTAATAAATAATAATGATAACGTATATCTGATAAAGCCTTTGAGCATAACTGGTGAAAACGCTGATACCTCAATCAACAGTAATGAATTCGGAAAGAAAAAAGGGCTAACTGTTATTGATTTTTACATAGCAAACGGGAAACTGAATGAACTAATTCCATTTTTCAGAAATACATATATTCCCTTTCTTAAACACATCGGTATAATTGATTTTACTACCTGGGTAAGTGAGACACAGGAAAATGATTTCCCCATTTTACCTGTATTTCAAGATAAAAACTTATTGGTAACTATTTCATATTTCAGAAACGAAAAAGTGTACATGGAAAAAATTAGGCAACTTAATTCGCTGACTAATCAAAAAATGAAAATTGCTTTACACGATATTGTTACTACGAAAAGCACTGTGGTTCTATATCCTACAGATAATTCCTTTTTAGCAAGATAAGGTTGGTGAAAATTGAAATGTTTTAGTTACATGAAGAAAACCATTGAAAAAATATAAAATATGAATTTTGATTTAACGGTTTCGGAACGCAAAGAGATTTGGGAATTTCTTAAGCATCTTCATAGTAGCAACAATTAACTTTTTATTATAAATTTGGCAACGGTTCCGGCAGAATGAATTCTGAAATCCCGCCTGCATAAAGCCGTAACATAAGCCGTCATTGTAACGCGACACCCTTCAAACCGACAGACACAGTAGAAAAATGAATGCAGTCATATTTTTTCAAAAAGTAAGGACATACCAAAACATTTCAGAACAAGCTGAAAAGGCCTGGACTGAACTTTTGACTTACAAAAAATATGCGAAAGGCAACAACTTTGTAGCTATTGGACAACATCCAAGAAAAGTTACATTTGTAATTAACGGTCTTTTCTCTCAAAACTTTATTACAGACGATGGCAATGTAATTATCAAATACTTTTTCACTGAACAAAGAATGGCAGCTTCATTAAGTGCTATGTTAGCCAATCGTCCAAGTTTATTTTACATTGAAGCCATTGAAGACACTTCTGTATTTGAATACGATTTTTTTGAGTTTAAAAAACTATTTGAACAGCAACCAGACATTGCACAGTTCTATATTAAACACAACGAACTGCATTGGATTATAGAAAAAGAGCCGTTGGAAGTTGCTTTGCGAGCTGAAACATCTGCAAAAATGTATGATGATTTTTTAAAAAAATACCCAAAGCTTTTAAAACGACTTAGAAAGCATCATATCGCATCCTATTTAGGCATTACGCCAACACAGTTAAGCAGAATATTTTTTGCCAATAAGTAACTATTTTTCATTTTCTCAACATTTGTAAAAGTTTAGCCGAAAATGTTGCCACATTTTTGCATTATCAATTAACAACTTAAAAAATAAAAAAATGGTAACAAGAGTATTTATCAATTTACCAGTGAAAGACCTTGAAAAATCGGTTTATTTCTTTACTGCACTTGGGTACTGTATATTCTGATCCATCGTGACCAGTCATTCTGATGATGTTGACCACCATTCCGGTGATGTTGACCACCCCCGGAAGTTTGCTTTTTTAATGACATTCCGGCGATGTTGACCACCCTTGTGGAATATATGCGCTGACA
>JBBSBD010000061.1:0-26345 GCA_038251675.1 Chitinophagales bacterium
ACAAATATGCGATAAGCGCCGTGATGGCCGGCAACTTTATTTTCTGGAAAGCAGGATTAAATTTTTTGATCGTAATTGCGGGAAGCATTGCAACCGGGCTTTTAATAGGATATATCGCGAGAGTAATTTTAAAAAGAATTTGTGTGGATAGTGTTATTCAAACTACCATCACTTTCATTATCCCCTTTACCTCTTATCTTATCGCTGAAGAACTGGAAATCTCGGGCGTGCTTGCGGTGGTTTGTACCGGCTTGTATTTATCTTATAATTCTGAATCTATTATTACCAACAAGTCGCGCATTACAATTTATGCGGTGTGGGATGTAGTTTCCTTTATTCTGAATGGGCTCATTTTTATACTTATTGGTTTGCAATTAAAAATAGTGATGAAAGGAATTACAGGATATTCCGTGCGTGAATTAATTATTTATGGATTGTTTGTAAGCCTCGTGGTAATTATTTGTCGTTTTGTTTTTGCAGTTCCGGCGGCGCTCTTACCACGTGTATTGAGTAAGCGCATCAGGGAAACTGAAACTTTTAATCGTGGCAACATGTGGGTATTTGGATTTGCCGGTATCCGTGGTGTAGTATCGCTGGCCGCCGCCTTGGCGCTGCCTAATTTTTTGCCTGATGGCACTCCTTTTCCCGAGCGTAATCTTATCATCTATCTTACTTTTTGTGTGATACTTACAACATTAGTTTTGCTTGGGCATAATTTGCCGCCAATTATACGGCGACTGAAACTGCCAGCCCATTCGTTGGTGGCTGAAGAATATGAAACACGCTCGGTAATTCTTGAAAATACTATCACGCACATTGAACAAAATCTTTCATCGGTTAAAGAAGAATTTTTAACTAACCTGAAAAGAAAATACGATACTAAATTCAAAAGAATTCAGCGAACAGAATTACCTGCGGATTATTTTAAAGAAGAAAAACATACCGATGCAGGTAATGAAGTATTTAACGAATACTCAAAACTGGAATTAGATATTTTATCGGTGGAACGCAGGTGGCTGTTGCAGTTAACCCGCGAAGGAAAAGTAAGCGAAGAGATCGTTCGTAAAATTGAAAGAGAGCTTGATTTGGAGGAGACGAGGTTGAGTATGGAGTTGCAGGGGTGAAAGGTTAGATTTTGTTTTTATTGGAAGAAAAGTAATACCCGCATTTGAGACAATTAGTTAGATATTGGTTTGAATTCGAACACACAAAAGACGTAATTTCTTTTTGTGTCCAAATTGGCTGTGGAGTGACCGCACTTAGTTATTCAGACGCATTACAAATACTAACGAACAAGATATTTAAAGACACAACACTCCCGAAAATAAAAAATTGCATTGAAAATGTTGACATCAGAATTTTGGATCAGGGTCACGTAATTCCAAATATGTGGTCGCCACATGAGAGAGGAATTTGGTATCCGTTAGCTTATCACAACAACTTTTAAGACCTTAAATTTTCGTCCAAACATCTAACTGTTACCACAAGTTTAGTAGAAAGGATTTTGTGCGGTAAGCCATACTTGTTCACGAATTGAAAAGATGTGTACATTTATTTTGCGATGGATTTTGTGGTTTGATATAATGAAAGTATCCCTGTCAGGTAATCCAAAGACAACCACAAAAAAGAAGGCCACTGCATACCACAGCCGCTAATGATTTCCCTTCTTCATTTCTTCTGCAGCATGATTAGCTGCCCGTGCTGCAAAAGCCATATATAATATTGATGGGCTTTGGTTACCGGTGCTTGTCATACAAGCGCCATCTGTTACATATACATTGTTGCACAGGTGAAGCTGGTTCCATTTATTCAGCAATGAAGTCCTGGGATCGAGGCCCATACGGCAGCCGCCCATTTCATGAATGTCAAGTCCGGGGGCCTGGTGGGTGTCGCGTTTTACAATATCTTTTGCTCCTGCTATTTCCAGCATCTCAGCAGACTGTTCTAAAAAATCAGCTACCATTTTTTCATCATTATCATCATACCCAACAGATGTGATAAGTTGAGGTATTCCCCACTGGTCTTTTTTATCTTCACTTAACCTGACGTGGTTGGTTTCTTTGGGAAGCGTTTCTCCCTGCATGTACATACCTGCAACCCACGGGCCGGGCTCAGACAAAGCATCTTTAAGGCCGGCGCCTATACCGTCACCATATCCCTGTGCTGCCCTGTTGGAATAGACAAAGGTCAGGAAACCGCCTAAGTAATCCGTGTCTTGCCTGTGCAGGTTCCTGTAGTTAGCAATCATAGGATTGGTCGGATTGCGGCCATAATAATATTTATCTTCAAACCCCGGCATAATACCATGTACACTTGCCCGGTAGTTTTGGAAGGCAATATATTTTCCCAGCAAGCCATTATCATTACCAAGCCCATTTGGGAAGCGGTTTGAAACAGAGTTTAATAAAATAAGATTGGTATTTAAGCAAGCGGCATTCATGAATATCACTTTGGCGAAATACTCCGTTACCTCATTGGTATTGGCGTCAATGACCCTTACACCGGTAGCCTTTCCTTTCTGTTCATCATAGATCACAGAATGCACTACCGAAAATGGGCGTATGGTTAAGTTGCCGGTTTTTTTTGCCCAGGGCAGCGTGGAAGAAACAGAACTAAAGTATCCACCGAAGGGACAACCGCGGGTACAACGATCCCTTGCCTGGCATTGTCCGCGACCCTGCTCCAGGTGAATGGGTTCTGGTTTGGTTAAATGCGCCCAACGGGTACGCACCATGTGGCGGTCTTTATAATGTGCATGTATTTTTTGCTGAATGTCTGCTTCCACACAACTGAAATCAAAGGGTGGCAGGTATTCCCCATCAGGCAAGGCTTCCAGGCCATCCTTGTCTCCGCAAATGCCGGAAAATTTTTCTACATGAGAATACCATGGAGCTATATCGTCATATCTTATGGGCCAGTCCACAGCATAACCATAACGCTCAGGCGCTGAAAATTCAAAGTTGCTCCAGCGCTGGCATGCCCGTCCCCACATGATAGATTTACCGCCAACCTGGTAACCACGAATCCAGTCAAAAGGCTTTTCCTGGATGTATGGATGCTCTTTATCTTTTACAAAAAAATGGTCCGTATCCTCGCCATAAGCATAACACTTAGTTATCACCGGGTTTTCCTGCAATACTTTTTCCAGCTCCTGCATGCGGTGGGGAAATTCCCATGGGCCCTTTGTTGCTGTGGGGTAATCTTTGATATGCTCAATATTGCGCCCCCGTTCCAAAACAAGTGTTTTTACTCCATGGTCGCATAATTCCTTTGCAGCCCAGCCGCCACTGATACCTGAGCCGATCACAATTGCATCGTAGGTGTTATTTTCAGTTCCCTTGCCCATTATACTTTATTATTTTGTCAAATTAATTTTATGCCTGAGAGCATCCCAATCGCGCAGTAAATACATCATTTGTGAAGGTAAGCAAACATATAAATTTTGCCACTATTTGCAGAAGTTTAGCAGAAAGGATTTTAGGTGGCAAATCTCTGCTGATGTTGGCATCCGCGCCACGAACCCGGACGGTAGACATTATACTTGGTTTTAAAGACAATAGCTCGAATACTTATTTGGTTGCATTTTAGCTAATGATTAGATTTAGGTGCGCAAATACGCGGGTAGTAGCCATTTTATTCAGTCGCCGTAATGAAACGAGTTTTACCAGTACTTTTCTTTCTTTTTGCCTGTTCAGCAAACTCCAATAAGACAGAAAATAAAACTTCCAAAGCTGACAGTTCATTGGCTAGGACAACAAGGAAAAAAGATATGTCTGACCCGACTAATACACTTACCGGAAAGACAGAAACCTTACAACTTTACTATATCGTTTGGGGCTGTGCATGTGCCAATTGGGTGACGTCTGAAGATTTGAAAAAGTATCAAGGCAAAGGCTTGGACAAGCGTTCCATTTTTCTTGAACCGGCAAGTCCTGAACTGAATGTGCCACTTTATTTTGACCCAAACCGCCACATGGTCAAAGTGACCGGACAGTTCTACATAAAACCTGATTACGCAAAAGGCACCGAAGAAACGGAGGAGCATTTAGACAAAGCAAAAGTTTTTCGTTATACAAAAATCGAAGTATTTAAACAGAACATTGAATATTCACCAAAAGATGACACAACACTTAATTTATCTTACAACGCCATTGAATGTACCTGCGCACAATGGAGCGACACAAAATCGACGTCAGCCATAGCAAGAGAATATTATTTTTTGGAACCTTCTAATGACAAACTAATTGATGCAGACAAATTATGGGAAGGTGATAATCTTCCCTTGCAGATTCAAGTGACTGGGCAAATTGTTTCGTATGCCGGTTATCCAACTGGTTACATACCAGCTAAAGGAACCCCAGACCCAGCGACGGTATTTCGCTATACAAAAATTAAAGTTCTTGAAAATGGGCAGATAAAAAAAAGCGACTAACAAAAGTTTGCGAACTCAGTGCCGCACAAGCTGCGTAGCCTCAATATTGGAGACTTTTCTATATGTTAGCCGTCATTATAAAAAGATTTTTAAATTATGACATATGACAGGAAAAAGAAAATTAAAGAAAATCTTATTTGCGCACAGCGGAGGCCCGCAATATGGCGAGGGTAAAGGAAGTTACGACCTTGTAAAATACCTTAAATCAAAATTATCGGCTGAATTTGAAATTCTGTTTCCTACTATCGAAAAACCTACTTCACCAACTTACGAAAAATATAAAAAAATGTTTGCGGCATCATTTGCAGAAATAACAGAACCTGTTATTTTAATTGGCCATTCTCTTGGAGGTTCTATGTTATTAAAATATTTGAGCGAAGAAAAATCAACTATTTCAATTTCAGGATTATTTTTAGTTTCCACTCCACATTGGAAAAGTAACATGAAAGAATTTCAATTAAAAACGGATTTTCAAAATCTTATACCAGGCATTCCGGCAATATTTCTCTATCATAGTAAAAATGATAAATATGTGCCAATCGAAAATTTGAAATTTTATGAAACAGTTTTCAAAACGGCAACTGTTCGGGAATTGCCGGGTACAGACCACGCCTTTGCAAAAGGTTTACCAAAATTAGTTTCAGATATAAAACAACTCGCAATCGAAAACGGGTAACAATAATGTAAGCAACTATGATCTTTTTTATCAATGCATTCTATTATAATATTTGTCAACTATGTAAAGCGGGCAGAAGTACGTGGTTTGCCATTATGCTGGCGGCAGTATTTTTTTCATATGGGATTAAGGCGCAGGATGTTGCAAAAACAGGTGCTTATACCGATGTAAGCCATGAGAGTAAAGTTTTTGGGCACAAAAAATTTTTCCGTCTTTACCTGCCCAAAGGATATGAATCATCAGCAAAGCGCTATCCTGTAATTTATTTTTTTCATGGATGGGGTGGAAGATATTATAAAGATGATAATGCAAAATTAGAATACGAACTGTTGAAAAGATTAGTAGATAGGTATGGAGTTATCCTGGTGCTTTGGGATGGGAATATTACAGAAGAAGAAGAACGGCCTTATAATATAGGTTATCATGAAGACATAAAGTTCCAGGTACAAATGAAAGATTATTTTCCCGAACTCGTGAGCTATATCGACAGCACGTACCGCACATTGACTGACAGGCAACACCGCGGCATCATAGGGTTTAGCATGGGAGGCATCATGTCATATTTCCTTGCTGGAAAATATCCCGATATGGTTTGTGCCTCCGCCAATTTGCATGGGAGCCCCGAATTCTTTATAGGTCATCCCCCAAACCATACCCTTTACCCGCTGCGATATACTTTCAAAAATTTGCATGACGTTCAGCTTTTATTGCATAACTCAACAAATGATGAATTGTATTACCTGAACGGCGAAGTAAACAAAGGAGCGCTCTGGGAAGACGATCTTCACTATACATATGAAGTATTTCCGGGCGGCCATAAAATTGATGATCCGGGGCAGACGGTAATATTTGAAAAGGCAATGCATTTTGTAGCAAATGCATTTGATCATCCTGTCGCGAGGAAAGAAAAATGGTCGCATTATGATATTTATCCTCGTTTCAAAGTTTGGAATTACACCGTGACATCAGATAAAAAAACACCGGGATTTATTTTCCTTAAAAATGTTAGTGCTTCGGGTTTGGGCATATACACTCAAAAATGGTTACCGGATGGGCCTGCGTTGGATTCATGTAATATTGACATAACTACCGCACCTGTCTATACTCCAAATACGATGTATAACCTGGTTAGTTTACGGAAAAGTAACGGGATAATAGAAGAACGTTCCGTTGAAAGCAATGAGAAAGGGGAGTTGCATTTTGAAACTAACGGCAAAGGATACGAGTTTGGCATTTACCGCAATGGAGATGCTCCTTATATAATTTGCCCGGACTATGTTTTGAAGAATGGAGAGCGATATGTGAGGGTGGGAAAGGAAAGCAGTATAAGCTTACAATTATTTAACCGCGACGGTCCTTTCGGTCACCTTCAGAAAGCGACGGTTATAATTTCCTGTCATGATAATTCGGTAGTTATTAAGAAAAAAAAGGCAATGGTGAATTTTGAACCTGGTAAACGTACAGCGCTATCCTCACCATTCAGCATTTATTGCAATAAAAAACCTCCTGCAGATGGAAGCCCCTGCTGGTTAAAATTTACAGTGAAAATTATTTTTGCCGGCCATGAATTCACGGATGAAATAGTGGTGCCTGTATTTTTTAATGTTCCGGCTTTCAGCAAGTTTGCCATTGAAGATGGATACAAATTGAAGGACACGGTTTTGGGCTCAGGAAACGGCAACCGCATTGCAGAGCCGGGTGAAAAAATTATGATCTATACGGAAGGCCATCGCACAAGGCTTTATACAGATGATCCTTATGTTGAAACAGCCAGTGAACGACTGGCGGATGAAGTGCTGCCCGCCAAGTGGCCCGATGGCTACACATTAAGTTCTGTTATAAAAATAAGCAAGGCCTGCCCAAAAGGTCATGTAATAGAATTCCTGGCAAATTATGAAACGAAAGCATTTATGCCTATAAACAGAAAGGTGAGCTGGGGTAAAATATTAGTAACGGTAGAGTAGATCAGCAGATAGTTTATCTTCCCATTTATATTTTTATTTGATAAATTCAATTGATAATACTCTATCTTTTTAAAAATTTAAAAGATACTGTATAGCCTGACGCAGATTGCCTGTTATAATATGGCATCAGTTACAAATCAAAATGACAACACAAGAACTTCAGGAAAAGCTATATGAATTTACAAAGCCGGGCTATCCCGACATTAAAATTAAAGTTGAGGATACAGCAGGAAACGTTAGGCAATTATATTTCACCGACGATAAGTTTGAAGTTTTGTATCCCAGGCAGCGTTACCACTATTTGACACATTTAATTCCTTCTGACTTTTACGAAAAAAACTTACAAGACACGGAATGGTTTGAACTTGCGCCAAATGAAGATCCTGGCGACCTCGACTACCACAACCAGGAGGCAATCGACGAAATAAAAGGCCCAATAATTTCCTTGCTAAAAGATAAGATCGGCTTTGTTGGACTTCTTGATAAGAAATTTATTACACAGGCCGTAAAGTGCCAAGGAGACTTTAGACATTCAAAAAGTATTTTGACAAGCTTAAAATTTTCTGACGAAGATCAGTTTGATATATTCCACGTTTTAATGAATGATGGAGGTTATTGCGACTGTGAAATTTTATTAAATGTTTTTAGAGAAAGTGAATATGCCGAAAAATATTGGCGTGACAGGCAATAACAGCAAGTGTATTTAAAAGCTGAGGAATGTCTTACTACCCCGGGGTTTCACAAGAAGATGCAGTTTATGATGATAGCTAAGCTTATTTAACGGATTGGCTTGATAGATTTTGTTTTAGCAGTCAGTGCAAGCAGTTTTTGGCGGAGCTTTACTATTCTTTCTTTAAAAGAATCTTTTTCGAAAGGACAGTTGTATCCGGTAGGCAAGTATGTTATTTTTCCGCTTGCGGATATTTCATAATTTTTATTTACTTCATCAAGCAATTTCCTTGCTTCTTTTTTTAATTGAATCAATTCATTCATGGTACTATCTTTTAAAGAATCAAATCGATATGATTTCGGGTATGGCTATGCTAATCTGTCAAAAAATTAGGAACGATTTTTTCAAAATAATTAGCCCTGCCTACCGAATTACCGATAGACTAAATATTGATAAATACTTTTACGAAAACATAAGAAAACCAGGAGCCACCTTTAAAACTGCATGGCCCCTGGTTGTGAATTGCATTGGTTTTTCATACATAAATAATGAACGCTTGAGGGAATGGATCCTTAACGGCTGAATGGTTCATATTGGCAATTCACGTTTATTGCGATGGTCTCAGAGATCTGGTTGGAAACAACCGACGGTATTTTAATACCGTAGTCCGCCAGCTTCACATTAAATTTTGCCTCACCCTTTATTTTTTTCCCCGCCACCTGGATGGTTGCTGGAATGGAGACCTTTTTAGTCACTCCGTGCATGGTGAGATCACCCGCAACGATAACGTCATAGGTACCTTCTTTGTTGAAATTTACTTTTGACGGATCTGTGATTATTCCTTTAAAAGATGCCTTTGGAAATTTTGGACTTTCCATATAATTTTCATTGAAATGTTCCTGCATCAGTTGTTTCTTAAATTCGAAACCCGTGTTAAGCACCTGGAATGCGAATTCATTTTTTTGTTGGTCGAGCATGCTGAAGACCTCATGGTTACTGGCATCAATATTTTCTGCGGACGTTTTAGAAAATATATTGATGGTGCCATTGCGGGTAAACCATTTGTCCTGGGCATGGCTTGCAGCGGCCGTGAATAAAAATATAGCGATTGCTAATCCTTTTACTTTTTTCATATGACTATTTATTTTTTTTGAGTGAGAAAATTCGTGATAAATTAAAGCCCCACCTGAACCGCCATTGGCTCCAACTGGTAGTCGTATACGGTATGAACTGGTTTTCAAGAATAGCTGTACTGTTGGTAAAGGTGAAATCAAACACGTGTCCGCCTGTTTCAAACTCAACACCTACCCCAAGTGGGTTATAGAATTTTAAACCCGCTGCTTTAAAAAGATCGGTGCTTGTGCTGCCTCTGAAAACTTTAAAATAGTCGGCAACCAGCGCCATTCGTTTACTAACCTTGAGGCGGCCGCCAATACCCACAGCGTAAATGTTATTCTGATCATTGCTAACTACATAATTAGTGTGTACCCAGGAGGGCATCAGCATTAGAGAGAAGCCATCAGAAAATTTCCTGGCAATCAACAGTTGGTTTGTAAACGACATCCGATCACTGAATGAGTTAAAGTGATCAGGCGAGTTAGCCTTAGCGTTAGATGCCATGGAACTCACCACGGCATTTGAAAAGGTAGTTACACTTATTGGCATGTTACCATTATCAGTCTGCCGCAACAACTTGTATTTTAAAGACCCTTCATACAACTGTCTTACAGAAGTGGCGCCCTTTGCACGGCATATTCCAATGGTCAGGCGATCAGTTACGCCATAGTCAAAACTTATCTTCACATCGGTTGAATTTTCCAGGCCGAAGAAACTTTTGTCTCCACCGAACTGGCCGCCAATATCTCCAAACCTGTGAGCAACCCGGAAATCAAGGTCATGCTTTCCAACTGTTTCAATTGTACGCGAATTCACGAGTTGGGTCCCTTTAAATGTCGCGTACGTATATTGTTTTTTTGGTGATGTATGTGTTGACATTTCCTGGTCAAGAATATTGGATAGACTGTCCTGCGCAAATAGGCCTTTACTAATAAAAAATAGCACGAGGCAAAGTAGATTTCGCATAATAGTTTTTTGTAAAATGATAAAATGGTTAGGGGATTTATTCGGGCGAGCCTCTTTTTATCCAGGCTCTTATTAAGCTCTTATCAGCGTCAGAAAATGGTTTCCTCGGCGGTGGCGGCATAGAATTCTCCAGGATAGTTTCCATAATCCTGGTGCCATGCTCAGCAATGTTTTCGTAAGTATTTGTGTTGTACCAATATTGTGGTGCGGATCCTGCGCTGCCGTGACAAGTGCTGCAATTATTTTTGATAACATCATGTACATAATTGGTATAAGTCACATTCGCTTCCGTGACTCCCGGCGGTACAAAATTGGGCGGACTGGTAACGACATTGGCCTTTTTGGAACATCCGGCCAGCAAAAAGAAACCGGTTATGGCAATAAGGTATCTGTAGTGCATGATTATCACAATTTTTTTGAAATAAAATAATATGGAGCGCGGATTAATTCAGTAAGATGCTGTTAATTAAAACGACATCATTGAGGTAACCGGTGCAAATACCTTTGATAGTTACCTGGTCACCTGGTCTTACAATCTTTCGGGAGTTACCCATTGTACAGGCGACTCCAAACATAGGATCACCTGTATCTAAAATAATCTGGAAGGGTTCATATTTATTCTGCTTCACTTCAAGCACTTTACCATTTACCTGCACCGGTTTATTCAGGTATAATCTGTTAGCGTTTATTTCATTTATCGTGTACTCCTTGTAGAGAGTAATGGCGCTAACGGGTGTTGCGTCAAGTGTAGCAACGTCGGGCTTTGGCTTATTGTATTGGTAATAACCAAATGCTAATACTGCACAGATAATTACAGGAAGGGCAATAAGAAGGGCTTTCTTAATTTTCATAAAAATGTGGTTTTGAGGTAAAAGAATAACAGGGTAATAATTAGGATAAAACAAAGAGGAATATCAAAGACAAGGAACTCTGAATTTTTTAGATTCCTGTTATAATTTCCTGGTTATTTTATTATTTAAAATCGGATGACAAAATTTCAAAAGCCGTGCCAACTACTTTTTTGAAAGGCCGTCTTGTTGTAAGTCATACTCGCAAATTTTTTCAAATTTTTCTATTTCCCTTCAACCTAAATCATTAGGTAATAATATTTTATTAACAAAATTATGGTCGTGCCAAAATATTTTTATACCAGTGTGAATGTGGATAATTCACTTCGTTTATTTATTAACACAACAAGAAGAGTGCTAATCAATAAATAATTTAGGCGTTATGCGTTCTTGTTATATTGACAATATTTACATCCTGGTTGGGTTTTATTGCAGAGCAAAGCTATCTGCATAAAGTCGCGATGAAGTATGCTATTCCAAAATAATAAAGTCAATCTTGCGAACTAAGAATGCAAATAAATTCATGCAATTTGTTTGGGTTTAGGCTATTATTAGGTTCAAATAATTTAACACAAAATTTGTTGTAATAGGCCCCGCGCCTGCCCACCACTTAGGAAATAAATAAATGAATAAAGAAATTATTATACGGGACCTTATAATATCATTGGGAATAATTTTTTATTTTATTATTACCATTCGCTATTTTCTGACTTTTAGATACAATAAAATTTTTACCGGCAAAATAAAAGTGTTTCACTTAGTCATGATATGGTTGATTCCATTCGTTTGGATTTTAATGCTAAAAAGCCTGACAACATCTACACCTGGCTCACACGAAGTAAAAGACAAAAATTCCCTGCAGCCTTTTTCTGACAATGATCATGATGCGTCCACGGCATCAGATATGGGCTTTTAAAAAGAACAATACCATAATGAAAAGACTTTAATGAAGCATATAAAACGGCAGCGACGGGTTTTATTCCACTCAACTTCTTCCCCTGCCCACCTTTTCATGCGTGCTTTGTATAGCCGTATCTGTTCCGAATACATGTAATATATCTCCAACACGCAAATAAGTTTCGGGCTGTGGTATAAAAAAAGAATTGTTCCTTTTTACCATGATAACGATGGCATCGCTATGAAAGGGGATTTCTTTAAACTGCAAGCCATCTACTTCCTTTTTAATGATCGGGATTTCCTCTACGCTAAAATACTCGAGTGATTCAACCAGCGTACGATAGGTGGCCGGCCGCAACAATAAGTTCTCGATGGTAGTCGCCATTACCCCGACAACATCTACCGTATGAACACCCAGTTGCTTTAATTTGGCTTCAACAGCCGATGTATTGACGAGGGATATGATATTATCATGCATGAGCTCTTTCCGTAGATATTCGCAAATCAGGTAGTTCTCTTCCGGTTCACCCGTATTCACAATTATGTAATCAGACGGTTTCAATTTTAGTTTTTCATATAAAGCAACTTGCCTTCCATCTCCTTCAATACATTCCAATCCCTTGATTGAAATATCGCTGACCCTGGCAGGATTTTTTTCTATAATAACCGATTTTTTGCCATGCATGCTCAGCCGCCTCGCCAATACTACTGCCATGTGGCTTCCCCCGATCATAAATATTTTTCCACCCGACGACTGTCCTTCAGGCACCAGCAGATTATAAACCACCGGGGATACGAAGCAGGTAGCGATCGCCATTATAATAAAGCTTGCATTAATGCCGGGCGTAATCACACCCAGCTCAAGGCCCACCGCGGAAGCAGCTATAATAAGGCTTAACCGTGAAGACATGAGGAAGCCTCCTGCGATAGCTCTTTTGGTTCCGAAGAGCGGCTTCCAAAGCAAGGCCGGTATAATCTTTACAGCAAGCAGCGTAATAAAGAGCAGCACAAGAAACCAGATCAGCGACTGATCGAATTCCTTTAAAGCAGAAGGATCAAATTCTACACCCACCATGATAAAAAAGAACGGTATAAAGAAGCCATACCCCATGCCGTCGAGCTTGAGCAGCATCACGGATCTTTCCCGATGCAGCATCGAGGAAAGCGCCAGGCCAATCAGGAAAGCTCCGAGCAGCACTGCTTCATCACCTATAAACTGGGCAGCCACCACAAAAAGCATAATCATGAGCATAGAACTTCTGATACGGATTTGTGAAGCGGCATGCGATAATTGATATCCCAGGTTTTTTAATAAGGGAATATTTTTAAGCCTTTTGCCGATAGAATAAAAAATAATAAAAAAGAAGAATAACCCGAAGAGATATAATATTTCAATCTCAAAACCATTTTTGTAAACAATGGCCGTTATGGTAAATAAGATGATGCTGAAAATATCAGCAATGGCAGCCGCAATAATAATGTGTTGCCCGAAATGTTCCTTGATTTCACCCCTTTCTTTCAAAACCGGCACCACTATACCCACCGAAGTGGTGATAAGGATCAATGAAAAATACCAGATGTGTGGAATATGAACAATCCGGGAAAGCAGAAATGTGCCGGCAAAAGCCAATAAAATAGAAAGGCAAAAATAAACGAGACTAACCAGTAACGGGTTCCGGATAAATCGCCTGTAGGTAAGTTTTCGCCTGGGTAAGGAAGCCAGTATCTGGTCCACATCAATCTCCAGGCCACCCAAAAACATCAGGAATATAAAGCCGGTAAGGGCAAAAAATTCCAGTATCCGGAAACTCTCATGATCAACGTTTGCCAGGAAATATTTTCCAATGAAATAGCCGAGTACGATTTCAACTATTACAGAAGGAATCTTTTTAAGTTTTAATAACGATAAAGCAATGGGTGTTACCCAGGCAATGGCCGCCACTACGAGCAGGGGGAAATAATGAAAATGAAAAGAAATATTTAATAGCATTAAATGGGGGCTTATGCCTTTTTAAAAATCAGATCCCAAGTTTATTCTTACGTCGTTTATGAAAATAACCAATTTCAGCGATACCTGATTTCGATACTTTTTGATCCCAGCGGTGTTTCATAGCGAAGCAGAGTCAGCACGATGAAACATAAAGGGAGTATTCCTGTAAGGCACGCAAATCCAATCTTCTTAATTGAGAATGCCTCGCCGGGGCAATAAAATATATTTCTATTCTGTGATTTGTATACCCTGAAACGGGGAAAACTGAAAGGCATTTATTTGGTTGACTTTGGTCTATTGATTAGACTTAGCAGATTAAATACAAGATGTATTTACCAAATTACACTACTTCTAAAATTGAAAATCTTTTTTGCAATTGTTATTTTCTGCTTCCTGACAGTACTAACCCAAGTGGGGGGAATCATTTATTTAGCATCTTTTGCTACACACACATTCATAAATAAGTGGACAAATAAAAAATTATATCAGCGTCTTCTGAAGTTTGCTGTTTTTTTTGCAATGTATGGTGTAGCTACACTTTTTATTGTTCCCGTGATTGCAAGGTCTTTGGGACGAGTTCCCCTGCCTGTTACAGAAACAAATAATTTGCAACCCTTAAATATTTTGACGTGCCTTTTAAATCGCAACTACGTGAGACCGGAGCTAAGACAAACAGCCTACGACGTTGCAAAACAAATGAACGACAGATTTCCTGGAACCACTTTAAATTATTTAGATGCTAATTTTCCTTTCATAAACAAGTTTCCGCTCTTTCCACATTTAAGTCATAATGATGGAAAAAAGCTTGATTTTTCTTTTTGTTATTTGGATAAGAAGACTCAACAGGAGACAAATCAATGCCCTTCCTTTCTTGGCTATGGGATTTGCGAAGAACCTTTGCCCGGAGAAAAAAATACTTCAGCCTTTTGTTCTGAAAAGGGCTATTGGCAATATAGTTTGCTACGAAAAATTGTTCCGCAGGGCAACAAAAAGAATTTTACGTTTGACAGTACAAAAACAAAAGAGCTGGTTAATCTCTTCGCAATGCAGAAGTCTATCGGGAAAATATTTATCGAGCCGCATTTAAAAACAAGACTAAACCTAACGACCGACAAAATCAGATTTCATGGTTGCCATGCAGTAAGACACGATGATCATATTCATGTGCAATTAAAGTGATAAAAAAGGTCCACTCCCAGAAGTATTAAAAACCTATACTAAAGAATAATGTGGCCATTTAAAAAAAAGATTCAAAAAGCCGATCCGACCGATGATATTTTCCATTCTGTCATTTGCATACCCGGAAACTGGGAAAGCAGGAAGGAATTTATATTATCAATTATTACAGCAAATGCCAAAGAATACATGACCGCCGGAAATATTTTAATGAACCTGGAAAGCAAGACGCACTGTACCATTGAATTTTGTGAACTGGATGAAAGAATGAAAAAGACATTTAAAAATGCGGGGATGGTTACAAGAGTAACAGATGGTTTTCTTGACGAAATTGAAAAGCATAAAAACGTGGTCTACATCAGTGGGGCGACGGGTGGTTTAAAAGAAGCTGAAGACTTTGCGAAGGCAGGCGCTGCTGTTCTTAAGGCAGGCGGTCTGGGAATAAAGGTGGAAACAGCAGGAAAAGCATTTGAAAAAGATCAGTGGCTTAATATGGTTGATAATTTCAAGATTGCAAATCTCTATACAATGTTCGTTGTTGATTCGATTGTAGATAAGGAGGGCACCGTAAACTCCTGCGGGATGCATAATTTAGGCTTGCCGGATACCGTCATTTCGGACGAAGAATTTCAAGAGGCGGTTCATTTAATTTCTGTGTTCAATTTTTATCAAATTATTGACAAGCCCTCGGTACAGAATAATCAAAGCTTTCGCGTCGATATGCAATCTCCGGTGTATCGAATTACGGAAGAACTGGAGCAGCCTTATAAAGAGCAAGCGTTGTTTCAAAACCCTTTTGGGATGTGGAGGCTGAGTAAAGAGTGAAGCGTCGCTGAAGAATAAATGTTCAATTTAAAAGAAAGTAAATTTTTTAGGATGGCAGTTAAGAAGATAAATGGGGTTAAAGGCAAGCCGCCTTATTTGTTAGGGCTACTTTGCCTCATACCGTTGCTGGGGGCTTTTGCAGGATTGATAATTATGATTTTGGGTATCTCAAAATACAAAGACAAATGGTTTACTCTAATGGGAGTTTTTGGAATTTTATTTACGGTTTGCATTTGCTCTTTTCTTTTCTATTACATGAAGAATGGTGATTTGTCGAAGGAGGGATTTGCAAAAATTTCTCAAATTCAATTGAACAGCCTGGTGAAAAATATTGAGTTTTATAAACTGGAGAATGGACAGTATCCTGATAACCTCCAACAGCTTTTAACGACGGACGAACTTGCGCCAATTAATGACGCAATTCAATCCGTTCAACAAAGGGAAAATTTGTTTTATAATTATGAACGGGTTGGCGATAAGTTTTTACTATTTTCATCCGGGCAGGATGGAATTCCAAATACACGAGATGACTTGTACCCACAAATAGCAATTAGTGATAGTAGTAAAATTGGTTTAATAAGAGCGAAATGAAAGTGGATACATGAATAACATCTCAATGGACAATAGTATAAGTGCACCTTAGAAAGAGCCGCCCGATTTTTTTGGTTATTAACACACAAGTCGATTTCAACTTTATGAACGAATGGAATTTCATCAGGCAACAGCAAAAAGAACTTTGCGACAAATTAAATATTGACTGGACGCCTGTTGATAAAAATTCTTTAATTGCCATTAACGACTCACTCTTTTCAAAAGTAAACCCCATAAATGGTCTAAGACATCCCAGGCATGGTGATATAGATGGTTGGTATTTGTGGAGCGGTAATAATATTCGCGAAGATGATATTGAATTTTTCCAGCCCTTGCATGTTGCACATTTAATTGAAAATCGTCCGATTGTATTAAAATATTTAGGATTGCCACCTTGCTGGAGATTTCAAATTGATGATAATGGATATCAAGATATTTGGTTCGATGAATCACTCTTAAATATATAAGATCAAAATTTGGTGAGGAAACTTGAGATGTTGATTCCATAAGTCAGATATCAATGCAGAAGTTAAAAAGTATATGAAACTTGCCTGTGAAATTGGAAACAGGAAACATGCGGAAGAAAAAAAAGAAAGTTTTGCCTGTTAATGAAGCCTGAACTGAATGCAAGTTTGAAAACCCTGACACTGGCAGTCTTTCACAATTGAACAAGTGCATGGTCTTGCAAATATTTCCTGCTGTGCCATCAGAATGGAAAGATATTAGTTTCAATAATTTTCGTATCGAAGGAGCCATTATGACTAGTGTGAAAAAAAGCAATGTTCGTGCAGAAGAAATTAAGATTATTTCAGAACAGGGAGGACAACTACGGCTGAAGTTTTCCGTCAAAACATTTTACCTTTCTGATATGAAGAATGCTTATCATCGCAAAAATGCTGTGATATTGATTGATTTGAAAAGAGGAAAAATGCTTTCTGTAAAAAATGGATTTGAATGATATGATGCTTCACATAAGTTGAATAAGATTATTATTCACGATTTCATAAAACATAAAATTAATGTGCAAATGAGGTTGGCAATTTTATCATGGTTGTCTTTGCTGTTTGCATTTACCTGCATGGCGCAGCAGCCGAACGATTGGGAAAATCCACAACTCGTTTCGCAAAATGCAATGCAGCCGCATGCATATTTTATTCCGTATGGGAATGAACGGGAAGCAATACAAAAAAATTCTTCACCATTTATTTTATCATTAGATGGCGCATGGAAATTTCAGCTCGCAAACAATCCATCTGAACGACCGGAGGATTTTTATAAGAATACTTTCGATGTAAGCAAATGGAACAATATAAAAGTGCCCGCAAACTGGCAGGTGGAAGGGTATGATAAATTTATTTTCACTGATGTGGAATATCCGATTCCCCCGAACCCTCCTTTCGTTCCTAAAGATTATAATCCTGTTGGTTCATATAAAAGAAACTTCACTGTTCCGGGTGCCTGGACGGGTAAAAATGTATTCATTCATCTCGGAGCAGTTAACTCTTTTTTTTATTTATGGATCAACGGGCAATATGTTGGCTTAAGCAAAGACAGTAAAACGCCTGCAGAATTTGATATTAGCAAGTTTCTGAAAAAAGGTGACAATAGTGTCGCTATCCAGGTGTTTCGGTTTAGTGATGGTACCTATCTTGAAGGGCAGGATATGTGGAAGCTGAGCGGCATTGAGCGAAGCGTTTATTTAATAGCAAGGCCAAAGCTTTCGGTGTATGATTTTTTTGTAAAAGCAGGTTTAGACAAAGATTACAAAAACGGATTGTTTGACTTAAAAGTCACACTAAACAATTTGCCGGCTAAAAATCAAAGCTCCCAATCGCTTCAGGTAAAAATATTAAATGATGAAGGCCAGGTTATCTATCAGCAACAATCAAAATTAACTTCAAAGAAAGAACTTAATTTTTCTCACACTTTCGAAAATGTAAAAAGCTGGAATGCAGAGCACCCGAATCTGTATAAACTTATCATCAATCATCTTGATGAAAAAGATAATGTAATTGAATCCATTTCTCAAAATATAGGATTTAGAACTGTGGAAATACAGCATGGTTTATTGCTTGTAAATGGGGTTGCTATAAAGATAAAAGGCGTAAACCGGCATGAACATGATATGTACAATGGAAAAGTTATTACCGTAGAGAGTATGGTGAATGATATTAGTTTATTCAAGCAATATAATATCAATGCCATGCGCTGCAGTCATTATCCGAATCGTGAGGAATGGTATGATCTGTGTGATAAATACGGTATTTATTTAATAGACGAAGCCAATATTGAATGTGATGGTATGAGCCTGTCTCCCGTTAATACTTTAACGGATAAACCTGATTGGAAAGCGGCTTATTTAAATCGCACACGACGCATGTTTGAACGTGATAAAAACCATTGCAGCATCATCACCTGGTCGCTGGGTAATGAAAGCAGGTGGGGAGATAATTTTGTTGCTACTTATAATTATCTCAAAGCGAGCGATGGCACGAGGCCCGTTCAGTACGAAGAAGCAAGAGATAATCCTTATACCGATATTATTTGCCCGATGTATAAATCACTTAACGTAATGCAGGAGTATGTAAAGGAATGGCACGAGCGCCCTTTTATACAGGTAGAGTATGCACACATGATGGGCAACAGCGGCGGTAATCTTAAAGATGATTGGGACATGATTTATAAATATCCGCAACTGCAGGGTGGCTTTATCTGGGATTTTTGTGACCAGGCTTTTAAGAGAAAAGATAAAAACGGAAGAGACATCTGGGCTTATGGCCGCGATATGGGCGTGGTGGGAAACACAAGCGACACAAGCTTTTGCGCTGATGGCTTGTTTGCTGCAGACCGCACGCCACACCCACAGGCTTATGAAGTAAAAAAAGTATATCAGAATATTTCTTTTGAACCTGTTAGTTTAACTAATAATACTTTCCGTATTAGCAACCGTTTTGATTTTACAAACCTGGATCAATACAATTTTCATTGGTATATAAAAGCGGATGGGAAAATTATAAAACAGGGAGATACCGGGGATATTGATATTGCACCACATCAATCAAAAGCAATTATGCTGAATATTAGCGGCGTTGATATAAAACCGGCAACTGAATATTTTTTATATATAGAAGCAAAAACAAAACAGGGCACTGAGCTTATACCAAAAGATTACCTGGTTGCATGGGAACAATTTGAATTGCCCTGGCACAAAGATGAAACCACAAAGGGCCAAACAAATTATCCTGTATTGCAACAGTCAGACAATACGCAGGAAATAAAAATCTTCAATGAAAATTTTTCTGTCTCTTTTAATAAACAAAAAGGATGGCTGCAATCTTATACACATCGAAATAATTCATTTATAAAAGAACCATTGGAGCCGTATTTCTGGCGAGCGGCAACAGATAATGACATAGGGAACAGCCAACAAATTCGCTGTGCCGTTTGGCAGCACGCCGCTGCTGATGCAAGACTTGATAGTTTTATCATAAATACAATTAATGAACAACAAACAGAAGTAAGAGCAGCATATTATTTTCCGCGAGTAGATGCAAAATATTTTATACAATATTTTATGTCAGCAAAGGGTGATGTGCGTGTACATATAAATATGAAAGCCGGGGATAAAGGCTTTCCTGAAATGCCACGCTTTGGTATGCGGGTTATACTAAACCCAACTTTTGAAAATGTTACCTGGCTCGGCAGAGGCCCTTTTGATAACTATTGCGACAGGAATGATGCGGCGGCAATTGATATTTATAATATGCCTGCCGATAGTCTTTTTCATCCCTATGCAAGGGCACAGGAAAGTGGCTACAGGACTGATGTGCGCTGGATGGCACTACAGGATAAAAATGGTAATGGCTTAATGACAGTAGGATCGCCAACCTTCAGCACCGGCGTTTTACATTTTGATATGAATAAACTTAATTTCAACAGGGATAGCAGCGGCAATAATCATGGTGGTTCTATGCGCAACGATGATTTAATTTGGTGGAATATTGATTATAAGCAAATGGGAGTTGGAGGCGATAATGCCTGGGGTGCAAAAACACATTCTGAGTATATGTTGCCTTATGGTGATTATGAATATTCATTTTTGTTGCGCCCGGTTTCGGCGAATGATAATTTAATTGACAAAGCAGAATAAGGATGACATCGCTGGATATCGTATAATTTTTATAAAATAAAAATCAATTGGATAATGAATTTTACAGAACGGTATGTCAAGGAATTTTCTTTACAACATTACCACCTTAATGTTGAAGCTAAAGCGCTTAACGGTTATGATGAACTGAATTTTTTATTGAAAGAAAAAAACGGAAAAGAATATATTTTAAAAGTAGCAACAGAGGAACATGGTGTCCATTTTCTGGATGCCCAGGTGCAGATTGTAAATCATTTATCAAAGAGCCAGGTATCAGATAAATTTCAGCATTACCTCTTAAATACAGATAGTAGCGAGATAACAACATTGGTTATTGATGGAAAGAATTACTACTTCAGGATTCTGTCTTTTCTCGACGGAATATTTTGGGTCGATGCAAAAAATCACAGTGATGAATTGTTGCTGGCTCTTGGAAATTTTTTAGGAGAAATGGACAGCTCCTTAAAAGATTTTAGCCATCCTGCCATGCATAGGCACTATGAATGGGATATTGCAAATTCATTAGATGCAGAAGTAAACCTGCCCTATATAAAAGACCATGAAAAAAGAAGGATAGCAGCTTATTTTTTGATGCAGTTCCGTACGGAAGTACAACCGCTCCAACATATTTTGCGCAAGGCTTATATACACAACGACGCCAACGATTATAATGTATTGGTTCAGGACAATAAAGTGGCAGGACTAATTGATTTTGGTGATATGGTTTTTACAAACCTCATAAACAATCTTGCGGTGGCCTGTACCTATGCGATGTTTCAGCAGAAGGATGTGCTCCATGCTGCGGCCATAGTAGTTAAAGGGTATCATGAAAAATATCTCCTTGCGGAACAAGAGGTTTCGATACTATATTATCTTATTGCCGGGCGGCTCTGTATAAGCGTTACCCGTTCAGCTTATAACGCATCATTAGACAGTGAAAATGAACATCACTTTATCACCGAAAAAAATGCATGGGAATTATTATTTAAGCTTATAGAAGTAAATCCGGTAAAAGCGGAAGACTGTTTCCGATTGGCTTGTGGTTTTTCATCAATCATAAATGAGGAAGATGATTACTCAGAACTGGAACAAAAAAGAAATGCGCATATTGGCCGCAACCTTAGTATCAGTTACAAGAAACATTTAAAAATTGTAAAAGGCGCCTTGCAATATTTGTACGACGACAAGGGAAATACTTTCGTTGATTGTGTAAACAACGTGAGCCATGTAGGTCATTGTCATCCCACAGTAGTGAAAGCAATGCAAAAACAATTGGCGACATTAAATACCAATACCCGCTACCTGAATGATAACCTGGTAGAATATGCGGCAAGACTGACTGCAACATTGCCGTCCAAACTCAGCGTGTGTTACTTTACAAACAGCGGGAGCGAAGCCAACGACCTCGCGATTAGAATGAGTCGTCATTTTACCAAACAACAGGATGTAATTGTTCTGGACCATGCCTACCATGGCACATCAACAACAGCTATTGAAATGAGTCCCTATAAATTTGATGGCAAAGGTGGTTTTGAAAAAAAGCCTTACATACATAAAGCCATGAACCCGGATTTGTACAGGGGCTACTATGGATACGAAGATGCTGATGCAGGGAAAAAATATGCAGCCGATGTAGAGCGAATCGTGGCTTCTTTGAAAAATGAAAACAAAGCTCCTGCCGCATTTATCTGCGAAACTTTACTTGGTGTAGGTGGACAAATTCCCTTGCCCGACGGTTACTTAAAAGAAATTTATAAATATGTAAGAGCCGTGGGTGCCGTATGCATTGCAGATGAAGTGCAGGTAGGTTTTGGAAGAGTGGGATCAGCATTTTGGGGATTTGAGCTGCAGGGCGTAGTGCCGGATATCGTAGTAATGGGAAAGCCAATTGGCAACGGGCATCCTTTAGCTGCGGTGGTGGTGACGGAGGAAATAGCCAATGCATTTAATAACGGGATGGAGTACTTCAACACATTTGGGGGTAACCCGGTTTCAATGGCAACGGGCCTGGCGGTGTTAGAAGTGATAAAGGATGAAGCGTTACAAAAAAATGCATTGGAAGTTGGCAATCATTTAATGGATGGTTTAAAAAAATTAATGAAAAAACATTCATTGATTGGAGATGTAAGAGGGAATGGATTATTCATAGGCGCCGAGTTGGTTACCGACAGAACATCAAAAGAGCCCGCTGTTCCGGCAATTGATGTAGTTGTAGAAAAGATGAAAAATAGAGGTTTTCTGCTTAGTACGGACGGGCCTTTGCATAATGTTCTTAAAATAAAACCGCCCATCGTGTTTTCAAAAAAGAATGCTGATGATATGGTGAATAATCTTGATGAAGTGTTGAGCGAATTATAAATAATCTAAACGCCTGAGGGAGGCGTATCACCTTGAAGATCCTATGACATTTTATTGATATGAAAAAGGAAAATTCTTTTTGTCAAAAACGGACTTGAATAATATATGGTACTCAGCCAAAATGTATAATATAAATTGGTGCGTTCACAAAATATAAATCGGGCCTGGCTTTACTTTTCAGGAATTATTCGATCAACCCAAATCCTAAAAAGTATATTTAGAAGATTACCTAAAAAAATCCGGCCATTTTGATCAGCAAGATTCTACACTTAAGATTGTCTTTATTTCGTCGCATCATTTCCCCCTCTTGTCGCATTTTTTTTAAATCTAAGGGTACTCATGATACTTTTGCGTCACAAAGAATTATATATGAAACAGCTTCTTATCATTGCAGGAATTATTATTACTTCTTTTCAATTGGCAGCACAAATGCCAGCAGGAGGAATGCCCCAGGGAAGGCCCGGTATGTCTGCTCCGGCCATTGGGCGTATATACGGGAAACTTGTGGATAGCACTGGTAAGCCAGTAGGTGAAGCCACTGTTCTTTTGCTGGGAGGTAAATTCGATACCACAACCAAAAAGATGAAAGAGGTTTTATTAAAAGGTGGCCTTACGCAACCAAATGGAGAATTTTCTTACGAAGAGCTTCCCGTTTTTGGTCCTTTGAAACTTAAAATAAGTGCAACAGGCTTTAAATCGATTCAGGAGGATGTTTCGTTTCAAAAACAAGGCGTTTCCGGTGCACCATCTACTTCTAAGGACCTGGGTAATATTACAATGGTCACCGATTCGAAGATGTTGAATACCGTCACCATCACGGCGAATACCGGTACCTTAAAAATGGATATCGATAAAAAAACGTTCAGTGTAGATAAAAATTTAGTGAGTGTGGGAGGTACAGCGCTTGATGTAATGAAGAATGTGCCCTCTGTGCAGGTTGATATTGATGGAAATGTAAAATTAAGAAATGCGACTCCGCAAATCTTCATTGAAGGCAGACCAACAACACTTTCTCTTGACCAGATACCAGCCGACAACATTGAAAGTGTAGAAGTAATTACCAATCCTTCGGCAAAATATGATGCGAGTGGAGGTAATGCAGGAATACTGAATATTATTTTAAAGAAAAACCGTAAGAGCGGTTACAACGGAAACCTGAGAGCAGGTATTGATAAGCGCGGCGGAATTAATGGCGGAGGTGATTTTAGTTTTCGCCAGGGAAAATTTAATGTAAGCGCCAGCGGTATGATCAATCAAAATAAAGGCAGAAGCACAGGAACAACTGACCAACTGAATTTATACGAAACGCCCCAAACAGCTATTCACCAGGATAATGCAACCAGGAACAATGGAGGATTTGCATTCGGTAAAGTGGGCTTTGATTATTTTATGACGAATAGGACCACGCTGTCTTTAAATGGAATAAAAGTACACGGTAATTTCAAGAGTACTGATGTAATCAATTCAAATATCGCCAATGGCTCTGCGTTAAGCCTGGCCGCAAGGAATGCTAACAGTGAACGTACATTTAATGCTAACGGACTGCAGTTCGGTATGAAGCATATTTTTCCGCGGGATGGTGAAGAACTTACGGTTGATGGAAATTATTTTTCGGGGAAAAACTCAGGAAATACTTTTTATAAAAGTGATAGCATGGACCTTTCTCATGTTGTCTATGCAACAGATCAGCAAAAGCAAATCAGTTTTGGCAATATGAAATTTTTTACTGCCCAAACAGACTACACAAGACCTCTTAAAAATAAAGGTAAAGTAGAAGCAGGGCTTAGGGTATCTGTTCAGCAACTGGTAAATGATAATCAAACGTATCTTCAAAATGACAGCACGGGTGTATTTCAAAAATTGGTTTCCGCAGGAAGTAATTATAGCAACACTAACAATGTATATGCTGCCTACACAACCTTTACCAATAGCATAAAGAATTTTGGTTACCAGGTGGGACTCCGCGCAGAAAGCTCCAACTACACGGGCGAATTGATCTCTTCGCACCAGCAATTTAGCAACAGTTACCCGCTTAGTTTGTTTCCATCAGTATTTCTGAGCCAGAAACTTAAAAAAGACCAGCAGTTACAACTTAATTATTCAAGGAGAGTCAACAGGCCCAATTTTTTTCAGCTAATTCCTTTTACTGATCGCAACGATCCGCTTAATATCACCAGGGGCAATCCGGATCTCGTACCCGAATTTACCAATTCACTCGAGGCATCCTATAGCAAGAATTTCAAGAAAGGAAATAACCTGTTATTATCAATTTATTATAAGTCAACGAATGATTTAATTACCCGTTATCAGCAAAAAGAATATGATGATGTATTAGCCAAAGAAGTTTTGATAAACAGTTACATCAATGCGAATTCAAGTTATTCAGTGGGTTCTGAAATAACCTCAGTGAACACGATAACAAAATGGTGGGATATTACTACGAATGTAAATTTCTATAATTCTAAAATTACTACCGACAGCATTGCTTCAAATCAACAGGCTTTGTGGAGTTGGTTTGGAAAAGTAAATAATAATTTCAAGCTGCCGGCTAATTTTAAATTACAGTTATCAGCAAATTATCAATCAAAAACAAACCTTCCGGTAAGCAGTGGTGAAAGAGGTTTTGGGCCTGGTTTTGGCCAATCACAGAGCGCTTCGCAAGGTTATATAAAATCATTTTATTCTGTAGATGCAGCGTTACAAAAAAGCTTTCTTAAAAATAAGTCCCTTTCGGCTACACTCAGCTTTAGCGATATCTTCAGGTCACGCAAGCAACAGCAACATTCAGAGAGCGATTATTTCATCCAGGATGTAAGCCGCATGCGTGATCCACAAATGCTTCGCCTGAATCTTGCTTACCGTTTTGGAAAAATAGATATGTCGTTGTTTAAGCGTAAAAATATGAAGGGTGAATCAGAAGGGACACAGGGCGCGATGCAGGGGATCGGAAATTAGGTTCCTGCTTTAAGTAAAATTAAACCCGGAGTGCAGAATATTAATTTCAAAATAATTGGAGCTGGTAATATCATAGCCTTTTGCTGCTGCCCGGAATTTTCGCCATTTTGTTTTGATCCTTAACTTTAAAAAAATAGCCAACAATGCCGGCAAAAATTAAGTTATCGGAAAAGGAACAAGTAACCGAACACATCAAAAAACTTGATCCTGCATTCGGTAAAATCATTGAAACCATAAGGCAAATTATTTTAAGCACTGATAAAGAAATAGGGGAGCGGATAAAATGGAACAATCCGAGTTTTTATTATACCGGCGAAATGAAGCCTTTCGATCCGAAGGAATATAAAAGAGAGATAATAGTTTTCAATCTTTTTAAAAACAGGATCATGCTGGTGTTTCCAGGCGGTGCTAAAGTGAATGACACCACCGGTTTTCTTGAGGGTGATTATAAAGATGGAAGGAGGATTGTAATTTTCAAAGATATGGAAGATGTAAAATCCAAAGAGAAGGTTTTGAGAAAGGTAATAGAGGCTTGGCTTAAATTAGTTGATAAATGATGCCTGTTACAAGGTAATAAAAAGAGATTTCCGCTTCCTGTTCTCAATATTTTTACTTCTGTGACCTTTACCGGTTGTGTCTTCTGCCAGTAAAACTTCGCCTGTTTTAAAAATTCTTTTCTCACCCAATGACGTTTCTATTTCTATTCCTCCATCAAGAAGTACTATATATTGTCG
>JBBSBD010000062.1:0-26329 GCA_038251675.1 Chitinophagales bacterium
GGAGTTATTTCTTTTAAAATGAAAGGGACATTTAAACCTGAAGTCTCAGAACCTGAGCAGGTAATGAAACCTGCCAGGGAAAGAAATTTTGTTTTTTTGTTGGGTATCGGAATTTTAGTTTTTGTTCCTGTATTTAAAATGTTAACGGGCCTGCCTCCATTCATGGCGATACTATTAGGCCTGGGCCTGATGTGGATCATAATTGAAATTTTTCACAACCAGGGAGATACTCCCGATAAGGGCACTTTAACAGTGATACACGCCTTACGTAAAATTGATTCACCAAGTATTTTATTTTTCCTTGGAATACTGCTTAGTGTTTCTGCCCTGCAGGCGACGGGGCAGCTAACTCAATTAGCACAATGGCTTACCGCAACCATCAAAAATGATACGCTCATAGTAGCTTCAATCGGGCTATTTTCTTCCATATTGGACAATGTGCCTTTAGTAGCAGCCACACAGGGAATGTATAGTCTAGATCAATATCCAACCGATCATTTTTTCTGGCAATTTCTAACTTATGCTTCCGGAACTGGCGGGAGTGCCTTAATAATAGGTTCTGCTTCAGGCGTGGCCGCTATGGGTATGGAAAAAATAAACTTCTTCTGGTATCTTAAGCGCATAACCTGGCTTGCACTGATTGGCTACTTCGCGGGAGGGTTCGTATTCTTGCTGCAATACCGGCTAATGCACTGAAACAGTCTTTAAAAGTGTATGCCTTGGAAATGAAAAAACCGCCTTAAATTTAATAAGACGGTTTCGCTTTAAACTAACCAAACCAGAGATTTAGCCCCGATCCCTTTTATTATGTTTTTTTCTGTAAATGCTGCGGCTGGCTTTTCTTTCGTCCTTCTTTATATGCCTTCTCTCTGCAGGAGTAACTACACCGTCGGCCCTTGCTTCCTTTTTATCCTGGTGGATATCTCTTTGCTGGTTTGCAAGATTTCTTGTTTCTGCCCTTGTAAGCTCCCCGCTTTTTACACCTTGCTTAATGCGGTGCCTTTCAGCACTTGGAGTACTTGCAGTTTGTGCATTTACGCTACCCAAGCCAATAAAAAATAAAAAAGTCAATGCTGCGAAAAATTTTGTTTTCATAATCAAGTTTTAGAGGTAAGAATTTGTTTCGCAAGCTATGACGGCAGAATAATCACCGGGTTTAACGTATGGCAAAAAAAATGAAAAAATTCAGAGGAATTAATCGACTATGCCCTCAAGATGGGAAGTTTGAAGCCCGGATGCGTAAATATTGAAGCTTTTGCGATGATACCTGCATAAGCCATGCTGCTGTATTGCTGCCCGGTGTTGCAAGGTTCCATAGCCTTTATTATTGTGCCATGCATACATTTTATAACTTTTGTGCAGATACAGCATGTGTTCATCACGATATGTTTTTGCAAGCACACTTGCTGCAGCAATGGAAGCGTATATACCATCACCTTTTATTATGCAATGATGAGGCATCTTTTTATAAGGCTTGAAGCGGTTGCCATCTACCAATAAAATATCCGGCTTTATTTTCAGCATATTCAGAGAGAGATGCATGGCTTTAAACGAAGCCTGCAATATATTAATGCGGTCTATTTCTTCATTGCATACACTTGCAACCGCAAACGCAATGGATTCCTTTTCGATAATTGGCCTTAACGTTTCCCGCTGCTCCTTTGTTAGTTGTTTTGAATCATTAAGCAGCGGATTATAAAAGTCCTTTGGTAAAATAACCGCAGCAGCAAATACGGGGCCCGCGAAGCATCCACGCCCTGCTTCATCCAGGCCTGCTTCAAAAAACTTATTATGAAAAAAAGGTAAGAGCAAAGGAAATTTTTATTTCAAAAGTAAAATAGATGCATTTTAAACTTTCAAATAATTTTCAACATTCGTGTTTAAAAATATAAACAAGCATTTCTATGCCGCTCCGGCTTTAACTTTGCACGCACCGAATTAATGACTACTTTAAGGAGATTTAGAAACGGTAAATGCTATGCAGGATATTTTAGTAAAGAATACATCTAAATACGTAGCAAGGTGGCTTCTTGCCGGTGTGATCATGTTGATGATCCAGATTTTACTGGGAGGAATCACAAGACTTACGGAATCAGGCTTAAGTATAACAGAATGGAATCCCATAACGGGCATCCTGCCTCCATTGAACAATGCTCAATGGATGGAAGAATTTAATAAATACAAAACCACTGACCAGTTCCGCTTTATTCATGCTGATTTCTCGCTAAGTGATTTTAAACATATTTTTTTCTGGGAATGGTTTCACCGGGCATGGGCGAGATTAATGGGGCTTGTTTTTCTAATCGGATTTTTTTATTTCCTTATAAGAAGGCAGTTCAGACAAAGTATGATCATTCCGTTTATCATGCTTTTCCTGCTGGGAATTATGCAGGGCGCTATTGGGTGGATCATGGTGAAAAGTGGCCTGGTTCCTGAAAAACTATTTGTCGGGCATATACAACTTGCCACGCACTTTATGGCTGCGCTTTTCCTGCTGTGTTACACTCTGTGGTTTGCGCTCAGCGTGGGTATCCCCAAAATTATGTTGACGGTAAGCAGCAGCCTGAGAAAATGGACCTGGATCGTTTTCTCAATTCTTATTGCGCAATTGCTTTACGGAGCTTTTATGGCTGGGTTACATGCAGCCACCGCTGCTCCCACCTGGCCTTCTATAAACGGGCAATGGGTTCCTGACTCAATGAATAATTTATCGCCAGGCTGGAGAAATTTTATAGATAATAAAATAACCGTCCAGTTTATTCACCGTCTGATTGCATACATTCTTTTTACCGTTGTTTGTATTTGGGCATACAAGGCATTTAGGCTGAATGGAAACGCATTATTCCGTAGAACGAGATTTATTCCCCTGGTGTTGATTTTGATCCAGGTAATTTTGGGTATTGCTACTGTAATACTTTCACCGTTCGGCAATAACCTCGTGTGGTTTGGCGTTGCCCATCAATTGGTCGCCATGCTCTTCCTGGTATCGATAATTTTTATGTTGTATATTATAAGATCATCGAGGTTACAGGTTCACAAAGCTTAAAAAAAACCGTACTAAATACCGGTTATGAAAACATTTTTGCGAAATTTTTATTTCTCATTTCCCATACAACTGCTGCTGCTTCACTTCAGAAAATTCCAGGTCTTATTAATTTTCTGGTTTATTCTTTTTCTTACACTTACAGGGCATTTCTTAAAAATTTTCGGAGCTAACGGATTATTTCTGGCTCCCGAGTACATGGGAAATGTGAATGCGGGAGGTGCCGCGATCACGGGTATCGCCACAGCAGTCTTCATCATGAGCTGGAATATTACCACATTCATATTGCATAGTAAACGCTGTCGCTTTTTAGCCACCACTTCTAAACCATTTTTTAAGTATTGTATCAACAATGCTATTATACCATTCTGTTTTTTATTGCTATATTTTTTTGAAGCTTATTCTTTTGACCAAAAAAATGAACTTATTTCTTTATGGGAATTTATAGTTATTGCTGCCGGATTTTGCGGAGGCTTTTTTCTAATCATTGCCATTTCCTTTATTTATTTTTTTAATGCCGATAAAAGAATAGTAAGAAAATTTAAACCTGATTTCACAGACTTTGATGAGAACAAAAAATTTGAAAAGCACGAAGATGCGATGGCTAATGACAATTTCGGACTACCGGTAGGCTATTATTTCACCACGTACTTTACCTTAAAAAAGGCAAGAAAGGTAGGTCATTACAGCAAGAACTTTCTCGATACAATTTTCAAAAGGCATCACCTTTCTGCAATGATTACCATTTTAATGGCTTTTATATTTATGATATTTATTGGCTTTTTCCTCGATAATAAATTTTTTCAAATACCCGCTGCTGCAAGTATTCTTTTGCTATTTGCAATTCTAAATGCGGTGATCGGAGCCTCAACTTATTTCCTCAGAAGTTGGAGCGCACTATTTGTCATTTTTCTCTTTATTGTACTTAACGCTTTGTATAAATACGATATCATTGATCCAAGAAATAAAGCCTATGGTTTAAACTACAACAATACTTCAAGGCCGGTTTATTCCTTAAATAGTCTTGCAAAGCTTAATGCAATTCAACAAATTGAAAGCGATAAAAAAAACATGATTGGCGTACTCAATCGCTGGAAAGCGAAGCAAGGCGAAGAAAAACCGTTAATGATATTGTTCAATTTTAGCGGGGGTGGAGTACGCAGTGCAAGTTTTGCAATGAATGTGTTGCAGGAGCTGGATAGCATGAGCCATGGAAAGATTATGAAAAATACTTTTCTTATGAGCGGCGCATCTGGTGGCATGTTAGGAGCAGCCTATTTTCGTGAGCTTGTGAGATTGAGATCGCACGGAGAAGACATAAATGTTAACGAAAAAAAATATGTGGATGATATTTCCAGGGATTTGCTGAATCCCGTGTTTTCTTCCATGATATCCAGGGACCTTATCGCACCTGCGCAAAAATTCACCGTTGAGCCTTACCGTTATGTAAAAGATCGTGGCTATGCTTTCGAAGAAAAATTGAATGAAAACACACGCGGACTTTTAAATAAAAATTTAGGGTTTTACAAGAGCGAGGAAAGCAATGCTGATATTCCTTTGATGATCTTAAATTCCGTGATTACAAGAGATTTGAAAAAACTAATGATATGCACACAGCCTCTCAGCTTTATGATGCAACCGGAATACAAAGACAGTACCTCACAAATAGGAGGCCCTGATGCAGTTGACTTTGCAGCCATGTTTAAGGATGAGAATCCAATGAACCTTAGGTTTCTTACTGCCTTAAGAATGAATGCTACCTATCCTTATATTCTTCCAAATGTGTGGCTCCCTTCAGACCCGGTAATAGACGTGATGGATGCCGGCTTAAGAGATAATTACGGACAGGAAACAACACTTCGTTTTTTGAACGTATTTAAAGACTGGATCAATGAAAATACAAGAGGTGTTGTATTGATACAAGTAAGATCAAAGAAAAAAGGGAGTTGGGATGATGATTTACAAAATGGCGATATCACCGAAATAATAACCAAACCGTTTACAATGCTTCAAACCAATTGGTTTATGCTGCAGGATTATTTTCAGAATGATGAAATTACATACGCTCAAAATTTATTAGATAGCAATTTGAGCCGTGTTTCTTTCATGTATATTCCTGAAAAAAAAGAACACGGCGCCACGCTAAATTTTCATTTAACTGCCAGTGAGAAAAAGGAAGTAGTCTCTTCTTTGAAGCGGGAAAATAATAAGGAAGCACTTAATGAGGTAAAAAATCTGCTGAACTATTAAGGCTGAATAAGCATAAAAGCGTTTGGTATAATTTTTATTTCAAAATTCTTGTTGGTTGGTGCCGGATCTCCGTCTATATGCAAAGGTGCAAGCTTTGAGTTGTTTATTTTCAGTGAAGCAGATTGAAAATATAAAATGTTCTCATTCAAAAAATTCTTCTCCGCATCCTTAGTAAGTTGACCGACTTTCATTTGCTTAAATACCGACCAAAGCACTTTCATCTTTCCCATCTTTTTTACAATAATTACATCTAATAGCCCGTCGTTAAGACTTGCTTTTGGAGCAATTGTAAAATTATTTCCAAACTGGTTGCTATTTGCAATGCAAATAAAGAAGGCATCAAATTTTAGCAACGAATTGTTTATTTCTATTTCAAAAGGATATGTCTGCGCAGATAAAAAATTCTTAAATGATTGCCTGATATAGTTATGTAAGCCCCGCTTTTTTTGAAGAGAGAAATCATAAGCCACCTGTGCATCAAAGCCAATACCGCAAAGCATACAACTAACTTTGTCATTGATCAAAAATGCATCTACACATGATGATTTCCCGCTGAATATAATGTCAAAAGCCTTATCGATCGACCTGGGAATTTTCGCCGCAAAGGCTAGTCCGTTTCCCGAACCCAATGGTATTATGCCGAAATTAATTTTAGTATTTAACAATGAAGCGATGATGGGATTAAGACTTCCATCTCCCCCACAAATAACTATATCTGTTATCTTATTGCTCTTAACTCTGTCTCTTAGGAACGAATAATCACCATCTGCCGCAGTCAACAAAATTTCAAAAGCAACATTGTGTTCATAGCATTTTTTAATAATCTTTCTTTCCAGTTGGAGTTTACTTCTTGTACCTGAAATAGGATTTATAAAAAATAATATTTTCCGCCTCATGAATTATTTTAAATGAATTTCCGCGAGCTGTTTCATTTTTGAAGGTAGCATCATCAGGTCATTTGCCGGATTCTCCAATAGTATTATTTTGATGATTTTTTGTGAAGCTATCTTGTCGCATACACCAGAGAGATCAATCTTATAAACACCCGGTGAATCTTTCGATTCATTCAATGTATATAAACTCGCTCCGGCATCATCCGTAAATTCAATCGTTCTCTTGTAGGCTGGTGCCGAATTTCCCCCGGTCAATAACAGGTCAAAATTACACACACCTTTATAGTCACTTTTGTTAACGATAACTATTGCCGGAACATTATCAACCTGCACCTTTTCTGTTTCCTGGCCATGAATGCCGGCGCTAAGTTTCATTTGCGAAAATAAATTTTCATTGAAAAAACAAATCAATAAGAGAGAGATTAAAATCTGGCGATTCATACTTACACTTTTTCATGTCTTTAGGAAACCTCGGCTGAATCTTCGTTCAATGCCTTCCACAATATATCTTTCAATTCAACCAACCCCTTATTAGTGATTGATGAAATAAAAACATGTTCAATTCCTTTAGGTAATTCTTCTTCAATAGCTTCTTTTAGTTCATCATCAAGCATATCACTTTTGCTTATCGCAATTATAAATTTCTTATCAAGCAATTCAGGATTGTATTCTTTCAATTCATTCAGCAAAATTTCAAATTCCTCACGATGCCCGTTACTATCTGCGGGTATTACGAAAAGCAAAACAGGATTGCGCTCAATATGTCTTAAAAATCTATAACCAAGGCCCTTCCCTTCTGCTGCTCCCTCAATGATGCCCGGAAGATCCGCTACGCAAAAACTCTTATTCTCTCGATACGCAACCATACCAAGTTGAGGAGTTAAAGTAGTGAATGCATAATCAGCAATCTTTGGTGTTGCAGCCGTTATCACCGAAAGCAGCGTTGATTTTCCTACATTAGGAAAACCCACCAAACCTACATCAGCTAATACTTTAAGCTCCATTATCTTCCAGCCTTCTTCGCCATCTTCACCGGGTTGAGCGTGTTGGGGAGCCTGGTTGGTCGGAGTTGCAAAGTGGGAGTTTCCTTGTCCGCCGCGGCCACCTTTCATCAATATTATTTCCTGGCCATCTTCTAAAATCTCGGCTTCCAGCTTCCCGGTTTCTTCATCCCTCGCGATGGTTCCCAGTGGCACATCTATATAAATATCTTTACCATCTTTTCCGGTAGAATTATTCTTACTGCCATCCGTACCATTCTCTGCAAGAATATTTTTGAAATAGCGGAGATGCAATAATGTCCAAAGATTTTTGTTGCCTCTCAGTATGATGTGCGCTCCCCTACCACCATCTCCACCATCGGGGCCACCAAATGCAGTAAGCTTGTTGCGCATGAAATGCCTGCTTCCCGCTCCACCATGGCCGCTTCTGCAAAAAACCCTTATGAGATCTATAAAATTTGTCCTTTCCATCGCCCTAAAGGTCGTTAAGTTTTTTTAGGAATTGTTTTTGTGAAGAGACTTAGAAAAAATTATGCGTGGACTAATAGTTATCGTATCTCTTACGATTTTGGCGATAGCTTGCTCTCCAGGCAAAAAAACAACTGCTATAAATGAAATACCGGCTAAAAAAACGATGCCAGTTTGTTTGCAAACATTGATCACCACGATGGCTTCCGAAACAAATGGATCGCCACAATCAATTACGAAATATACCTACAAGAACCAGGATGTTTATTATATGGTCTCGCCTTGTTGCGATAAATATAATATTGTATATGATAGCAACTGCAACGTTTTAGGCTATCCGGATGGCGGTTATACGGGTAAAGGAGATGGGAAAATGATGAATTTTAAAAGTGAAGCGAGTGATGAGGAGTTAATCTGGTCAAAAGATAGCGAAGTAAAAAAGCCTGATTAAGATACGTCTTGGCTACCTCGTTCCGGTTTCTTTCCAGGTTTTGTAATTTTTAGCGCCGATGATTTTTTGTTGTGATGATTTGCGAAGAGGTTTACATTCTTTCCAATTGCTTTGCATATCTGTCGCAAGCTGCTGGTAAATTTTTGTCCCCTCTGTTTTCCATTCAATCATTTCATCGCTTACCTGTTTTATGATTTTTGCGGGGTTACCAACAATCAAACATCTATCGGGAAATTTTTCATTTGCTTTAACAAAACTCAGGGCGCCTACAATACATTCATCACCAAGATCAACATCATCCATAATAACGGCGTTCATTCCTACCAGGCAATTTCTACCGATAGTAGCACCGTGAATTATAGCTCCGTGCCCAATATGGGCATTTTCTTTTAATAGAACTGTAACGCCGGGAAACATGTGAATCGTGCAATTTTCCTGCACATTACATCCGTCTTCGATTATTATTTTCCCAAAATCTCCCCGAATAGCGGCCCCAGGGCCGATGTAAACATTTTTACCAATTATCACATTTCCGGTAACAGCCGCTAATGGGTGGATAAATGACGACGTATGTACGACAGGTTTTACTCCTTTAAATTCATAACAACTCATTTTATAATTGATATTTAGGAGGTAATTAATTTATTGAGTGCATCTTATCAATTTACCCGGTAATTTATATTTGTGGACCTCATCCATTCGTAAACAAAAAGCAGTATTATTAGGACTAATGAATTAATTTTGCCTCCTCAAAAAAAGAAATTTTTCGCTAAAAATTTACCCGATTTATATTGAAATTGAAAGATTATGAAGATACTGAATGTAATAATTAAATACCGCCTTCTGTTGGGCGTTTTCTTCCTGTTGCTGGGTATTGTTGTGAATATTGAAACCAGTTTCTGGCCTTCTTTTATTTTATATTTTATCGCTTTAGTATTGATTGTTGGGCATTTTCTGTTTGGGCCTATGCGGCTTATACAGGGATATATGGAATCAGGTGATATGGAAGGTGCTCAAAAGGTGATCGATTCTATTTGGTTTCCGGGCTTACTTATCAAGCCGGTTCGCTCGGTCTATTTTACGCTGAAAGGAAACCTTGCAATGGTAAATGAAGACTACGCAAGTGCTGAAGCCCACATGAAAAAGAGCCTTAGCCTTGGAATGCCCATGAAAGAAGCTGAGGGTGCTAATAAATTACAATTGGGAATGCTTGCCATGCAAAAGGGAAATATCCGGGAGGCAGAAAATTACATTCGCCAGGCAATTCGCTCAGGGCTACCTGATAAAGAAAATGAAGCAGCGGCTTACCTGCAACTTTCATCAATTATGATTAATAAAAGAGAGTTTCGTGCGGCGAAAGAATATTTCAGAAAAGTGAAAGCATGTAAACCAACTACTCCGCAGATTGTTGACCAGGTAAAGCAGATGGAAAAATATATTACCAGGATGCCGGGATAGGCGGAAAAGATTATTCAATTGGCGTTACGAGCTTTCTTTTTTGAGAGAGCATTTCCTTCGGTACGGATTTACAAATTTCATCCTTAAGCACATCAATCATAGTTTGTTTCACAAAATGGCGATAGGTTACTATGCTTATTTCCCTTACGGGTACCGGCGGTTTAAAATGCCGTACATTTTTTAGATCAGCCGGCGATAATTCTTTCAAGGCGAGTTCTGGTAGAATTGTTATTCCATTATTAAAGTCTACGATTTTTTTAAGAGTTTCAATACTTCCCGCTTCATATTCAAGATTACTGGTCTCAAGCTCTTTTTTTCTCAGTTCACAAAGATTCAAAACCTGCGACCGCAGGCAATGCCCTTCTTCCAGCAGCCATAAATGATTTGTATCAATATCGCCTGGCAACAAGAATTTTTTCTTCATAACTGTTTCATTCGCCGATGCATACACAACAAATTGTTCGTAGTACAGGGCTTGTTCATTTAAGGAATCATTGTTTAATGGAGTAGCTAATATCCCGGCATCGAGGTGGTGGTTTTTAAGCTTGTCAATTATTTGTTGCGTAGTAAGTTCGGTAATTTTTATTTTAAGCAGGGGATATTTTTTTAAAAAAGAATGTAGAAACAAAGGCAGGAGATAGGGTGCCACGGTGGGAATAATCCCCAATTTTAATTCTCCTTTGAGCTCTCCTTTGAGCTCACTTATTATGATCTCCATTCGGCTTACTTCCTGCAATATTATTTTGGCCTGCTTTATTACTTTTTCGCCTGCTTCGGTCGGTACCACAGGTTGCTTGCTTCTGTCGAATATTTTGATGTCCAGTTCTTCCTCAAGTTTATGGATCATCATACTCAATGTGGGCTGTGTAACAAAACACTTTTCCGCTGCTTTGGCAAAATGCCGGTGGGTATCTACAGCTAATACATAAATCAAATGTTGTATGTTCAATGATATAGTTTTTTTCTATGTAAAGATAAATAATATCAATTTGTTTTATTGCAGGCCGTTTCTCAACTTTGTCGTATTCCAACTTCATTATACAAAGCCGCTGTTATTTAATACTACAATGAATAATCATCGCAGGCACTATCCTATTTCAGACATAACCAGGAACACGGGCAGCATAAGAGGATATAAAAAAAAATACCATCATTATCCCCGCCAGTTGTGTCATCTCTTTCGCGCTGACCAAACCTTGAAATGGCCGTTGCTAAGAGCCTTGGAGTAGCTGCAGAAGCAGTTATGAGCAAGTTTGCTCATGAATCGGCAACTGCACAGTTAAGAACATTTAGAAAAGGAGCAACTAAAAAGTTGCTTTTTTTTATGCCTGCTTGTTATTAAAATATTGTTTCAGCTTTATTCAAAATTTTGGATACCTGCAATCGGCATCAACCATCGATGAAAATCAGTAAAAGTTTTATGTACATTCGTTATCTAATAGTCCAAATCAATGAAGGAACGATTTTATTCGCTTGACGTTTTTCGCGGTGCTACCGTTTGTCTTATGATAATGGTAAATAACCCGGGAAGCTGGGAGCATATTTATGCACCACTCGATCATTCTCCCTGGCACGGCGTAACCCCTACCGATCTTGTTTTTCCATTTTTTCTTTTTGCAGTTGGTAACGCATTGGCTTTTGTAATGCCGCGGCTTGAAATTTCCGGGCCATCTGTGTTCTGGAAAAAAATTATTAAAAGAACCGTTCTTATTTTCTTAATAGGACTTTTTCTTAACTGGATGCCTTTTGTAAGATGGGATAATGATCACATTGTTTTTAAACAATGGAGCTATATAGATGCTAACGGGCAGCCCGCAGGTGTAAGGATACTTGGTGTATTACAACGCATAGCGCTTGCCTATTTTTTTTCTTCGATAATTATTTATTTCTTAAAGATCCGGGGTGCGTTTGTTGCCGCTGGTGTTATTCTTTTAGGATATTGGTTTCTATGTGTTGCAGGCAACCCTGCAGACCCTTTCAGTCTATCAGGATGGTTTGGAACTAATGTAGATAAAGCCATATTGGGCGATGCACACATGTATCATGGCGAGATTCGTAATGGCCACGCGGTTGTTTTCGATCCCGAGGGTTTCATGAGTTTATTTGGGTCAATTGTGCAGGTGATCTTTGGCTATTTATGCGGCGATTATATTATCAAAAAAGGGAAAACTCCGGAGATGGTGAATGGATTATTTGTCGCTGGCTCTGTATTTCTTTTCGCAGGATATGCATGGGATATGGTGTTTCCGCTCAATAAAAAAATATGGACCAGTTCTTATACTGTTTATACTTCCGGACTCGCCATGGTAATTCTTGCAGTGATGATCTACTTAATAGAATTGAAAAATCGAAGAGGATGGTTAAGCAGGTTTTTTGATGTTTTTGGAAAAAATCCGCTGTTCATTTTTATGTTGAGCGGCATACTTCCAAGACTACTTGGGTTAGTGAGAATCGCATCAGGAAATGACGCAACAGGAAAGCCAGTTTATCTTTCGCCTTTCGGATGGTTTTATGAAAATATATGCAAACCAATCTTTCCTGCTAATCTTAATAACGGCTCTTTATTTTATGCGCTTTGTATGATCACATTTTACTGGCTTATTGTATGGTGGATGGATAAGAAAAAAATCTATGTAAAAGTTTAATTTGAAATGCCAAAGTGCGGCCGACAGGATAAGATATTTGGCCTCTGAAATAGTCTGAAATCAATCAATCAGGTATTCAAAATTTTGATCTTGTATGCTGTTTTAAATAGAACTGATTCTCCGGATTCAAGAGTTGTAACACCCATTCCATTATTGAATGCATCCGGCGTTCCGCTTAGGTTTTCTATCGCTATAGACCTGCGATGTGGCGGGGTATAAATCTGTAAATATGGGTAAGATTGATCGGGGTGAATCTCAACTTCTATTCCTGCATCAGGATTTCGAAGTACGCATAGTGGCTGGCAATCTCCCATTGCCAATTTGAAACAATTATCAAGAAATGTTGAACCGATTTTTTTTAAAGAATTAAAATCATGGTAAGGAATTGTGTTCTTTGTGGGGAGTAATTCCTCATCAAATTCTACAAGTTCTTTTGATTGAAATTCCAATTGCAAATCATCAATAGAATCCCCCAAAGAAAAATAAGGATGCCACCCATCCTGCATGGGAATTAATCCTTCATCTTTATTAATACACTCTGTAGTAACCGTAAGTTTATTGTCTTTCTCAAGTTGCCAGGTTACAATGCAATCATAGTTGAAAGGATATCCCGCATCTTCAGCTTTGTATTCATATTTCATGCTTACAGAAGCATGTAGTTCATTTGAAGTTTCGCCGGTAATTTTGAAATCTTTATCATACAAAATCCCATGTATCGCGCTTTCTCCCATGTAATATTTTTCAATCTTGTAATCCTTTTCTCCAAAATGATAGCTACCCCTGTTAAGACGACAAACGAATGGAGATAATTTACTTCCCCGGAATCCTTTAGCCGTAACATTTACTTTAAAGTCCTCGGCACTTTCATAGCTCTCTACCACATTCAAAAATTCGCCTTTATTATCTGCCGCGAATGCGTGAAGAATGGCGCCACACGAGGGAATGATCTCGGCAAAAGTTTTAGATATATTGTCGGTGAGGATAATTTTTCTAAATCCGCTCTCTTCTTTTTTCTGGATTGAAAACATAGAAGTTCAATTTACATAATCTATCATTAATTCGTTTCTAAAATTTTCATAACGACTTTTTCTTCTGGTGTAAGCTCATGTTTTTTCCCATTCTTTTCTATATTGTCTAATTCAGCAATGTACTTTTCCAGTTTTTTATTTTCATAGAGCGAAAGTATTTGAGGATGTACATAATACTTTTTACAAACGGTTCTTGTATTTCCTAATTGTTCTGACACAATATCCAGCGCTTCCACAATTCGTCTTTTTGTTTCTGCCTGTGTATCGCAACAGCCAATGGACTTTAATGCAAGAAAAGCCTGCACCGTTCCTGCCCATGTTCTAAAGTCTTTTGCAGTAAAATCAGCGCCGCTTAATTCCCTTATATAATTATTTACAAGACCCGAGTCAATAGAATGACGGTCTCCGGCTTCATCGTAAAATTGAAAAAGTTCTTTCCCTGGAACATCCCGGCATTTTTTTACTATATCGGCAAGCTTCTTATTTTTTAAACTTATTTTATGAGAAACTCCTTTCTTCCCCACAAAGGCAAACTCCACTGAATTTCCATTAAACTTTACATGCTTATCTTTTAAAGTAGTAAGGCCAAACGAACCGTATTCCTTTTCATAGTAACTGTTGCCTACCCTAATGCTTGTACGCTCCATCAAAGACACTACTGCTCCAAGCACTTTTTTGAGCGGCAACTCTGGCAACTTTAAATCCTTCTCCAGTTGAAGTCTCATAGATGGAAGGGCATTTCCAAAATCAATAAGCCTGTAATATTTAGTATGATTGCGCAGTGAATTCCAGTGATGATGGTATTTATATTGCTTCCTGTTTTTTACATCGTATCCCGTTACCTGCAGATGGCCATTTTCATTTTTGCAGATCCAAACTTTTGTCCATGCCGGAGGAATCACAAGGTGTTTGATCCGCAGTAATTCTTCATCGTATCTAATTTTTTTATCTTTAAAGTAGTATTCAAACTTATCACCTCTCTTTCTTCTTTCAATTCCAGGTTCTTTATCGGTGACATAAACAAGATTAGCAGCTCTTGCAGTTTTTTCTTCGTCTCTCACAATGCTTTTTAATTTTCGTTTAGAAACTTTCGGAACCTTATTTTGGGCAACAGTCATATAATTTTTTTTTCATTTTAATCTAACGGGCCATTATCGATTAGAAAATTTTCTGTATAGTTTTAAATTTGATTCTGCAAACACAGGTAAGGTTTCGAGGAAAATATTCTACAAACCTTTGCACAAAAAAAGCAGGCTACAGGCCTGCTGATTAAGAAGATTGATATGTAACTATTCGTCCGTTTCTTCAGGTGTGAGAAATTTTTGGTCTCCACCGGAATTTTTTACAACTTTTTCATCATCATTTATGTGGGTGTTATTCTTATTTTTCTTGCCACTTTTTGCAGCTAAATGCAGTTGCGTATCTGTTCCGGCTGATGGACGCCCTGTGCCACGCCTGTCCCGGGTTTCTGTTCCCAGGTCTTCGCTTCCTTCGGTGGGTTGCGATATTCTTTTTGTGTCTGCCATAATAAATAATTTTAGTTACTAATATTTTCAATAGTGAAAATTATATGCCAATAATATTTCGGTCAATGCAATAAAAAATTTTCCGGATGATTGATGCTATTTTTACAGATGAACTACCTGGCACATGCATACCTCTCTTTTGATGAGCCTGAAATTCTTACCGGAAATATGATAAGTGATTTTGTAAAAGGAAAAACAAAATATAGTTATTCAAATGGAATTCAAAAAGGAATCCATCTTCACAGAGCTATTGACAACTACACGGACTTTCACCCGGCAACGGCAAAAGCGAAAAATCTTTTAAGAAAACAATATCGTTTATATGCGGGCGCATTTGTCGATGTGATTTATGATCATTTTCTCGCCCGTGATGCCAATCAATTTATAGAATACGGAAATCTTGAAAAATTTTCTATACAGGTTTATAATACGCTCGGTAACTATTTTAATATAATGCCCGAGGGGTTCCAAATGATGTATCCGCACATGAAAATCCACAACTGGTTGTACAATTACCGGCTAAGAGAAGGCATTCAAAAAAGTTTTGCTGGCCTTGCCTGGCGTGCCGCATATCTTTCAGAATCTGAAGTAGCTTTTGAAATTTTCAATGACCGTTATGAAGAATTTAAAAGCCATTATGAAGAATTTTTCCCTGACGTGAAAAAATTCGCACGTGATAACCTAAGCAACCTTTTGGCTAATTAATTCCATCTATATTTGTAAATTATGAAAATTATGAAAAAAATAATTGCACTTCTTCTGGTTATCACAACGCTGCAGGCTTCCGCTCAAATGAATACATCCCCGTTACCTCAGCTTGATAAGTCTCCTATGGATATGAGCTATTATCCTAATAATTATCCAATTCTTAAAATACAGGATAAAGTAACGGAACCTTTGGTTATGCGTGTGATTTACAGCAGGCCACAGCTCAATGGCCGTAGGGTATTTGGCGAGTTGCAGGAGTACGGGCAAGTGTGGAGATTGGGCGCAAATGAAGCTACAGAAATTGAATTCTATAAAGAGGTAAAAATAAATGGCAAAAAAATAAAGAAGGGACGTTACACATTATATGCGATTCCCTTTGCAGATAAATGGACTTTTATTCTTAATAAAGAAACAGATGTTTGGGGAAGCTTTAAATATGATGCATCAAAGGATGTATTGCGTGTGGACTCACCTGCGTCTAAATATCAAGCCACGGAAGCAATGACAATTGTGTTTGATAAAACAACAAAGGGTGCAGATATGGATGTATTTTGGGATGACGTAAAAGTTTCCCTACCTATTGAATTCTAACTTTTGCATTAAACAAAATCATTTTTGTTTTTACCTGTTTAATCTTCTTTTAATTCCTAATTACTGTATCCGGTTTGCCGGGTCAGCAGTACAAAATCAAAAATCATTTGAAACTCGAAACTAAATTAATTCACGCAGGAATACAACCCGACCCGTCTACAGGCGCTATCATGACGCCTATTTATCAAACTTCAACTTATGTGCAGGAAAGCCCCGGGAACCACAAGGGATATGAATATGCAAGAACCCAAAACCCAACAAGAGATGCATTACAAAATGCATTGGCTGCAATTGAAAATGGTAAATTCGGTTTGTGCTTTGCAAGCGGTTCTGCGGCTACTGATGCCGTTATAAAACTTTTAAACCCCGGCGATGAAGTAATTGCAGCTAATGATATGTATGGCGGCACCTACCGGATGTTTACTAAAATTTTTGAAAAATATGGAGTAAAGTTTCACTTCATAAATATGCAGGACGCCACTGAAATCAAAAAGTATATTAATAAAAATACCAAACTCATCTGGACGGAAACACCCACCAACCCGATGATGAATATTACCGATATTGAAGCCGTGGCTGCTATTGCGAAGGAAGATAAAATCCTTGTGTGTGTAGATAATACATTTGCGTCTCCTTATTTACAAAATCCACTTAACCAGGGAGCTGATATTGTTTTACACTCAGCCACAAAATATTTAGGTGGCCACAGCGATGTTGTTCACGGATGTTTAATCATGAATGACGAAGCACTTACTGAGAAGCTCAGATTTATACAAAATAGTACCGGCGCTGTTCCCGGGCCGCAGGATTGCTTTTTAGTTTTACGCGGCTTGAAAACATTACATGTACGCATGCAAAGGCATTGCGAGAATGGAGAGAAAATCGCGATGTGGCTTAAGAAAAATCCAAAAGTTGATAAAGCAATATGGTGCGGCTTTGAAGATCATCCTAATCACGAGATTGCCAAAAAACAAATGCGGGGTTTTGGAGGAATGATGAGTTTCACTTTAAAGGATGACAGCATTGAAGCCGCTAATAAAGTTCTTTCATCCACAAAACTTTTTTCATTGGCAGAAAGCCTTGGCGGCGTTGAAAGCCTTATAGGACATCCTGCGAGCATGACCCACGCAAGCATACCCCGCGAGGAAAGACTAAAGACCGGCCTTGTGGATTCATTAATAAGATTGAGCGTTGGGATCGAAGATGCTGATGATTTGATTGATGATTTGAACCAGGCAATCGGTTAAGCTAATGGTCTGACGGCCTCCGTCTGACCATTAAAGAAATTAAAAGAGTGACAAAAAAGATAATACGAAGCGATCTCAAAACATTTCTTGACGAAAAAGTAATTCAGTTTAATACCCCTTCCTTCATTAAAGACGATCCCGTAAGCATTCCACATCTATTTTCAAAAAAACAAGACATAGAAATCGCAGGTTTTTTCGCAGCTACATTCGCCTGGGGTATCCGGAAGACTATCATTAACAAATGCAAAGATCTTTTGAAATTAATGGATAATGCACCTTATGACTTTTGTATTAATCACACCGATAATGATCTTAAGAAATTAATTGGCTTTTGTCACCGCACTTTTAATGATACGGATTTACTTTATTTTATTTCCTTTTTTAAATTTCATTATTCAAAAAATAAAAGCCTTGAAAATGCATTTTTTAATAAACATACTATCACTTCTATTAATAGAGCAGAAGCAGCTTTAAATTATTTTTATGCGTATTTTTTTTCGCTGGAGCATGTACCTTCAAGAACAAGAAAGCATATTGCAATGCCCGGCAAAAGTTCAGGTTGTAAAAGATTAAATATGTACTTGCGCTGGATGGTGCGTGATGACGGCAAAGGAGTTGACTTTGGAATCTGGAAAAAAATATCACCATCAGATTTAATTTGCCCTGTGGACCTGCACGTAGCAAGGGTCGCGAAGAGATTTGGTTTACTACAAAGAGAACAGGTTGATTGGCAGGCAGCCGCTGATCTCACCAGTGCACTTAAAATCTTTGATAGCATTGATCCTGTTAAATACGATTTTGCCTTATTCGGATTAGGTGTATTAGAAAAATATTGAACATGGAATCTTCAAACGACGCATCTGTTACGTACAAAATTTTTTCATTAGCAGAAAATATTGATCAAACAAATATTAAAGAGGTAAAGGAAAAATTAATTATACTTATCAATGAACTTATTAATAGCGATTTTCCTTCCTTAGTACAATTGCTTTACCGCATAGATGTTAACGAAAATAAACTGAAACAAAATTTGAAACACCACGAGGGTTCAGACTCCGCATCTCTAATTGCAGAAATGATCATAAAAAGGCAATTGCAAAAAATAGCCACGATGAATAAATTTTCAGGAACCAAGGATCAATCGGGCGAAGAAAGTTGGTAAAAGATAATCTTGCGATTCGTAAACAACGAAGCCTTATATGCAGAACTAAAACATGATCTTTCTCACTGCTTCTGCATCTTCCTTTTCTTTTTTCAAATCAAACCCTGTCCCAAATATTCTATCCCAAAAATGACTGCTCACACCAAATCCATGATCATCACTTTTATAATGATGAAGGTGATGGTTTCTCCAGATAGGTTTCATCCATTTAAACGGCGGATGCCATGCATGAATGGCATAATGCATACTTCCATAAATAAGATAGCCTAAGAGAAATCCGGGAAAGGACATAAACACATAGTCTGCCATAATACCATACATAAGCAGAAAGATTACCGAAGCAAGAATAAGGCTTGGAACAGGAGGCATAAACAGGCGTTGACGATCCCTGGGAAATTCATGGTGATTGCCATGCAATACATAACTCAGTTTTTGCGCACGGGAGCTTTCACTTGCCAAATGAAAAACAAAACGGTGCATTATATATTCGAAAAAAGTCCAGAAAAAACCCCCAAGTAAAAAAACAAGAATTATGAGCCATGGCGCAAATCCAAATCGGGAATTGGAGTAATAGGGTAAGTAAATAATAACTGGTAAATACATGCCCCAAATTACTAACGGATGTGTTTTCGTGAGATATTCCAGGTATTGACTTCTGAATAGCTGAGCCTGACCTTTGTTGTGTATCTTTTCAAATTTCATAATCACTACCTCCTGTATGTAAAATTAAAAAATTTATAAAAAAGAGAGGCTCAATCCATAAAAAAAAATTCAAACTGCAGATCTGCTATCCTTACATTATTACCTAAGCAAATAAATTTAACTTGCGGCTTCACTGAAAATTATTATTGATGAAATTAGTTTCTTATTTAAAAGAAGACCATGCACAACTTGCTTTTCTTGTTGATGGAATATTATATGATAGTGACAGGCTGCATCCTGATTTGCCTGTGACTATGACGATGTTTTTGAATTTTTGGGAAGATATTTTTCCATTAGCTCATTCGATCAATCGCGGCCTTGTAGAAGGAAACAAAAAATTTACAGGAATTTCGATAGAAGACGTGGAAATTCTGGCGCCTGTTCCCCATCCTACAAGTTGCAGAGATGCCTACGCATTCAGGCAGCACGTCGCCTCGGCACGGCGCAACAGGAAAGCTGAGATGATACCCGAGTATGACCAGTTTCCCATTTTTTATTTTACCAATCATAACAGCATACAAGGGCCCGGAGAAATAATATGTATGCCTGATCATTTGCAAAAACTTGATTTTGAATTGGAAGCCGCGATCGTTATTTGTAAGCCCGGTAAAAATATAAAGGCAGCAGATGCAGACGAATATATTGGTGGATATATGATTATGAATGATGTAAGTGCACGTGGTTTGCAAATGGAGGAAATGAAGCTGAATCTTGGTCCCGCAAAGGGCAAGGATTTCTCCACCGTGATAGGTCCTGTGCTTGTAACACCTGACGAACTTGAAGAGTATAAAATTGCCCCAAAAGAAAATCATACAGGCAATGCTTATAAACTGGGAATGAAATGTTGGGTAAATGGCACGCAGGTAAGTGAGGGAAATCTTGGAGACATGGATTGGACATTTGCGGAGATCATTGAAAGGGCCAGCTATGGAGTACAACTATTTCCGGGAGATGTAATAGGAAGCGGAACGGTGGGTACCGGCTGCTTCCTTGAGCTCAATGGCACAGGAAAATTAAACGATCCCGATTATGAAGAGCAATGGTTACAGGAAGGCGATGAAGTAGCAATGGAAATTGAAGGCCTGGGTAAATTAAATAATACTATTGTAAAAGATGAAAGTGATTTTTCTATTCTTGCGTTGAAAAAAAATCTTTGATATGTACAAGACGCTTTTATTAAAAGATCTTAAAACTGCCGGGATATCAAATTTTTTACATTACGCGATAGCTCCACGGCCTATTTGCTTTGCAAGCACTGTGGATGCAAATGGCAATGTAAATCTTAGTCCTTTTAGCTTTTTTAATTTATTTAGTACAAATCCTCCCGTCATTGTTTTTTCACCGGCAAGAAGAGTTAGAGATAATACCACAAAGCACACCTTACAAAATATACTGGAAGTTCCTGAAGTAGCAGTAAATATTGTGAGCTACGATATGGTGCAGCAGGTAAGTCTTAGCAGTTGTGAATACCCAAAGGGAACAGATGAATTTATAAAAGCAGGCTTCACAAAGGAAACTTCACAACTTATAAAACCACCAAGGGTAAAGGAAAGTCCGGTGCAAATGGAGTGCAAAGTGATGGAAGTAAAATCTTTAGGTGACCAGGGCGGCGCGGGGAATCTTGTGATTGCTGAAATTCTAATGATACACATTAACGAAGCCATTCTTGATGAGGCGGGGAATATAGATCAGCGCAAACTTGATCTCGCATGCCGCCTTGGAGGCAATTGGTATGGAAGAGTAAATGCGGACAATATTTTCGAAGTAAAAAAACCAAATACCGAATTAGGAATTGGGATTGACAATCTTCCTGCATCTATTAAAAATAGTTCTATCCTAACTGGTAATCAATTGGGCCAACTTGCCAATGTAAATGAGCTGCCGCCTGTTAACCCTGCTTTCGAAGATGATAAATTGAAGAATATTTTTCAATACTATTCCATAGAACCTGTAGAAATGGAAAAAGAATTGCATTTATATGCGGCCTCTTTGTTGGATGAAGGCAAAGTGAAGGAAGCATGGCAGGTGTTATTGGCTTTGGCCTAAAAATAATATCTTTATACTCATGACAGCCGTAAAGCTTTTACCATATTATACTTACGAAGATTATTGCAACTGGGAAGGACGTTGGGAGTTAATTGATGGAATTCCTTTTGCGATGAGCCCTGCGCCAACGCTCCGGCATCAATGGCTGGCGGCGAATATTATTTCTGAACTGAGAAATGCAGTTAGAAAATCTAAATGCAAGCGTTGTAAAGTCTACGATTTTATTGATGTAAAAATCAAAGAGGATACGATTTTACAACCCGACTGTTCAATTATTTGCAAACCAACTAATAAAAAATTTCTTGATTTCCCATCTACTTTAGTCGTTGAAATATTATCTCCGGCAACCGCTTTGAAAGACAGGCATACAAAATTTTCACTTTACGAAAATTTTGGAATTAAATACTATCTAATAGTTGATGAACAGAACGAAGAAGTGGAAATATATTTGTTGGAAAATTCAAAGTACATTCTTCAAAAAAACCCGCCGGACATTCCCTTCAATTTTTCCCTGGACAATGATTGCAAAATAGATGTTCTTCTAAAAAATATCTGGGAGTAATATTCTTTTAACTTTTCCTAATAATCCGTCCAATCATTCCGTTTGTACCTTGCTGTAATTTATTATGAAAATTTATTTTCTCCTTTTACTCCTCTTACCCGGAGCAATTTTTTGTCAATCAACTTACCAATATAAAAATCTTGTGCTTGAAGGCGGCGGTGTTCGTGGGCTTGCTTATGCAGGCGCCATAGAAGTTCTTGAGCAAAAAAATATAATAAAGAATATTGAACGCGTTGCCGGTTCCTCCGCTGGTGCGATTGCAGGCCTGATGCTTTCACTCGGCTACAACTCGGTGGAGATTGATTCCATTCTACAGAATTTGAAGATTCAGCAATTCAACGATGGGAAGGATATTGTTGGAAAAATTATTAGAATAAAAAAAGAATATGGACTCTTTAAAGGAAACAATTTCGAAAAATGGATTGGCAAGTTGATAGAATATAAAACCGGCGATTCCAATATTACCTTTTATGAACTTCACAGAAGGCATCTGATGGATAATACGTTTAAAGATTTCTATTGTACTGGTACCAATATTTCACGGCAGCAGCTTGAAATTTTCTCCTGGGAAACATGGCCGCAAATGCAATTGAAGACTGCAGTGCATATCAGCGGTTGTATTCCATTTTATTTTAAGCCCGTTGCCATTGATAGTGTGGGAAATGAAATATATTCTAAAAAAGCCGACTCAAAATATGACCTGTATGTGGACGGTGGAATGCTTTGTAATTTTCCCATAAATATGTTTGACAGTTGCGCAGCCGGCCACAACCCACTCGTAAGTAAGGATGTGCATTATAACTATGAGACGCTTGGGCTTAAGCTGGAAAGAGAAAAACAAATAGAAGAATTCGAGGAGAATAAAACTGCAATTGCGCCGTACCAAATTAAAAATATGAAGGATTATACCAGCGCCGTTATGAATCTTATGATGGAAAAAATTAACCGGAATTCTGCGGATTTAAATAATGAAAAGGGACGCACCATTTATATCAGCTACAGTGAAATTTCAGGCAGAATAAGAAAAATGTCACCCGAAGAAAAAAAGTTGCTTCATGATAACGGCGTTGCAGCAGCTAAGCAATTTTTTAATTCAGGGACTGTGGTAAATTGAGAAGAACGCACTTTGTTTGTCTCCATTTCAAAAGTTACCTTTGCCAAAAAACAAATACTGTTTGTCATTTTTTGACAAACTTTTTTATTTATTATTATGAGTACGCAACATTTATCTGAGCAGGAAATCATAAGGAGAGGCAAATTAAAAGAACTCACAGCCCTGGGCATTGATGCCTATCCTGCAGCTCTATTCCCGGTTAACACAACATCATCTTTTATCAAAAAAAATTACAAAGGAGAAGAGAATAAAAGTGAATTCGCAGACGTATGCCTTGCCGGAAGAATACTGAGCATTCGTGATATGGGCAAAGCTTCTTTTGCTGTATTACAAGATGGCACGGGTAAAATTCAAATCTATGTTCGGAAAGATGATATTGCTACCGGCGAAGATAAAACGCTATATGATACTGTTTGGAAAAAGCTGCTCGACATTGGCGATATAATTGGTGTGAAAGGATTTGTATTTACTACCAAAACAGGCGAAACTTCGATCCATGTGTCATCACTAACTATTCTTTCCAAGTCGCTGCGGCCTTTACCAATAGTAAAGGAAAAAGATGGTGAAACTTTTGACGAAGTAACCGATGCGGAGTTTCGCTATCGCCAGCGTTATGCAGATCTTATTGTAAACCCGCATGTGAAAGAAACTTTTGTAAAGCGTACAAAGATGATGAATGCCATGCGTGACTTTCTTAATGAAAGAGGCGCGCTTGAAGTGGATACACCTGTGTTACAAAATATTCCCGGAGGGGCTGCGGCAAAGCCCTTCGTGACGCACCACAATGCGCTGGATGTCCCGTTTTATTTACGTATTGCTAATGAACTTTTTTTGAAAAGATTGATCGTTGGTGGATTTGAATGGGTATATGAATTCAGCCGCAATTTTAGAAATGAAGGAATGGATCGCACTCATAATCCCGAGTTTACTGTTCTTGAATTTTATGTGGCTTATAAGGATTATTTATGGATGATGGAAACCACTGAGCAGTTGCTTGAAAAAACAGCCTTTGCAGTAAACGGAAATACGATAGTGAAATCCGGTGATAAAGAGATTGATTTTAAAGCGCCATACAAAAGGATAACGATGTATGATGCGATTAAAGAATATACAGGCTTTGATATAGCTGATAAAGATGAGGAGGGATTGAGAGAAATTTGCAAGCAGTTGGGCATCCACGCAGACAAAACTATGGGTAAGGGGAAATTGGTAGATGAGATATTTTCTGAAAAATGCGAGCACCATTTTATTCAGCCAACTTTCATAATTGATTACCCGGTGGAGATGAGCCCGCTTACAAAAAAGCATCGCAGTAAGCCCGGCCTGGTAGAGCGTTTTGAATTAATGATAAATGGTAAAGAGATCGCTAACGCTTACAGCGAATTAAACGATCCTCTGGAGCAAAGAGAACGTTTTGAGGAGCAGGCTAAGCTTATGGAGCGTGGCGACGATGAAGCCATGTTTATCGATCATGATTTTTTACGTGCCCTTGAATACGGAATGCCGCCTACAAGTGGTATCGGTTTCGGCATCGACAGGATTTGTATGTTGCTTACCAATCAATCGTCGATACAGGATGTTTTATTATTTCCTCAAATGAGGCCGGAGAAAGGAAATGAAGAAAGCAACGCGGAAAAGAAATAATGAACCCAGTCTATACCACTTCCTGCTCTTCAAATTGCATTTTATGTAATTTATAATAGTGGCCTTTCTGCTGAAGTAATTGATTGTGCGTTCCCATTTCAATTATTTCACCACGATCAAGAACAATAATTTTATTTGCCTTTCGAATAGTGGAAAGACGGTGGGCAATTACAATAGAAGTTCTTCCCTTAATTAAAGTGTCAATTGCATGCTGAATAAGCATTTCGCTCTCGCTATCTATTGAAGATGTTGCCTCATCGAGAATAAGTATGGAAGGGTTGTATAATATCGCCCTGATAAAAGACAACAATTGGCGTTGACCGAGAGACAGCGTGGCGCCACGTTCCATCACATTGAAATCGTAGCCTCCCGGTAATTGCATGATGAAATCATGCACCCCAATAATTTTCGCTGCATCAATGACCTGCTCCTTTTTGATAGCTTTATTTCGCAGCGTAACGTTGTCATACACTGAACCACTGAATAAAAAAACATCCTGAAGAACAACAGCTATCCTGCTCCTTAAAAAAGATACATCGTAAGCCTCAATATTTTTATCGTCTACTTTTATTTCACCTTTTCTTATATGATATAGCCGGTTGAGTAAACTTATAATTGAAGTCTTTCCACTTCCCGTATGGCCCACAATAGCAAGGGTTTCTCCCGGATCTATTTCAAAGGAAATATTTTTCAAAACATATTCCTCGTCATTATAGGCAAACCATACCTTGTCAAATTCAACTTTGCCATTTACATGACCGTGAGTAATTCCTTCGTGCGTTTCCGGAGTTACATCAGTATTTTCTAAAACTTTAAATACCCGTTCACTTGCAACCATACCCATTTGTAATACATTGAATTTATCTGCAATTACTCTCAATGGCCTGAACAACAAATTGAGGTACATGATAAATGAAATAATTACGCCTGCGTTAAAAGCATTATTGGCACCCCACCAAACCAGCAATCCTGTTGAAAACGCCAACACAATTTCCACTATCGGAAAGAAAACTGAATACGCTAAGATTGCTTTGATGTTTGCGTTGCGATGTTGTTTGTTTATTTCTTTAAATTTTTTAAACTCTTTATCTTCTACCGCGAAAGCCTGTACTATACTCATTCCTGTAATGTGCTCCTGTACGAATGCATTGAGTGCCGCTACCGCGTTACGCACTTTAATAAAGGATTTATTTACAGTTTCCTTAAAAAAGTAAGTCGCAATTATGAGAATAGGAAAAGGTGCAAGGCTTATGAGCGATAAACGCCAGTCCACAAAAAACATGAAAAGCAGGATGGATATTATCGACAACAAATCGGAGATAATAGGAATAAGACCATCAGAAAAAATATCATTCACCGATTCAATATCATTGATTGTACGTGTAGTTAAAGTACCAATGGGCGTTTTATCAAATTGTGTGAGATTATAATTGAGGATCTTTTTATAGACTGTTACGCGAAGGTCTTTCACCACAGTTTGCCCTAACCATGAGGTTAAAAAAGAAAAATAAAACCGCAGCCCGGTTTCAAGCAACAGCATGCCTATCTGGATAACCGTTATGAGAATAAGCCAGTAAGTATCCTTATCTTTTATAAAATTATTGACGGTGTATTGAATAAGAAATGGCCTCAGCGGAGAAAGTATCGCCAAAGCAATGGAGAGAAATATTGAAGTGTAAAACTTCGATTTATAGGGTGCGGCAAAAGCAAAAACTTTACGCAGTAAACTAAAGTCAAGCAATTTTTTGCGCATCTTCTTTTCGGGCATCGGGCAAAATTAATGGAAAAAA
>JBBSBD010000063.1:0-26311 GCA_038251675.1 Chitinophagales bacterium
ACACATCTCGTGGTTGTTAGCAAATGGCCAATGATGAACGACGGCAGGCTCAATATACTGCATGGATTATTTAGGAAATCGCTTAAAAACTTTTTCGTTTCGAAATATACACAGAGAATGAGTGAAAAGTTTATCGGTTATAAAATTGCCAACTCACAAATCATTTATAATCCATTTATAAAAAACGCGAATGAAGAAGTGGCCTATCCAAAGGTTATAAACGAAAACTATAAAGTTGCCCTTTTAGGCCGCCTGGAAAATTATCATAAAGGATACGATCTTTTGATTGATGTGATTAGCCAGGAAAAATGGAAGAATAGAAAAATACATTTTACTATCTATGGCGCCGGGCCTCATTTGAAGTTAATAAACAGGCTAATTGCGCTAAATGATTTAAAAAGTATAACGGCAACTGAACATGTAGAGGATATAATGGAAGTATGGAAAAACAATCATTTACTGCTAATGCCTTCACGCCTCGAAGGCCAATCCCTGACATTAATTGAGGCTATGAATTTCAAGAGAGCTTGTGTAGTAACGAACGTTGGCGGTGTGGAAGAGCTTATTAAAGAAGGAGTTTCCGGGTTTATTGCAGAATATCCTGCACCTGCCGCAATTGACAGCGCACTTGAAAGAGCCTGGGAAAAAAGAAACGAGTGGGGGCAAATGGGCATTGAAGCTTATCTTTCTATAAAGGCCAATCATCCAAAAGATGCCATAGAATATTTTATTGATCTGCTAACGCCTTTTATCAATAATTGCACGTGAGATTATTATGCGGCTTCCTCAATCAATCCATATAATAACATACCATTAAATTTTTGTAAAGCGCCGTTTTTTGTATAAAAAAAATCTAACATTGAGACAGAATAAGTATGGAAAAAATAGCAAATACAGAACGCAGGTGGAAAGAGATTATCTCGCCGGAGAATAACATTTGGTCTCTTAATGTGCGGGAAATATATGAATACCGCGACCTGTTATTTATCTGGATGCGCAGGGATATTCTGGCTATTTATAAACAAACCATATTAGGGCCATTGTGGTTTATTCTTCAGCCGGTTTTAACCACCATAGCCTATGTTATTATTTTTTCGCGAATAGCAAAATTATCAACCGTCGGCCTTCCGCCTGTATTGTTTTATGTAAGCGGAATTATAGTGTGGGGGTATTTTGCCGAATGCATAACGAAAACGTCAACTTTTTTTAAAGATAGTACGCCAATATTATCCAAGGTTTATTTTCCAAGGCTCATTATTCCGCTGTCACTTGTGCTGACTAATCTTGTAAAATTTGCCATCCAGTTTTTATTATTTATCTGTATCTATTTTTATTTTTTATCAACCACGAGCGGCTTGCAGCCTAATGCATACTTGTTGCTTCTCCCTTTATTAGTAATCTTGATAGCCGGCCTGGGCCTGGGGTGTGGAATGATCGTTTCATCCTTAACTATACGGTATAAGGATTTTGTTCACCTCATCACGTTTGGAATTCAGCTCATGATGTTTACTTCTCCTGTATTTTTTCCTGTAGAAGGAATGGCAGATAATCAATATAGAAAAATAATTTTAGCAAACCCGATGACGGGTATTATTGAAGCATTTAGGTATGGCTTTACCGGCAAAGGATATTTTAGCTGGGAACTGTTAGCCTACGATACTGCTTGCATGTTAGTTTTTCTTTTCCTGGGTATAATAATGTTCAATTCTGTTGAGAAGAATTTTGTTGATTCGATATAAAATATTTAGACACATAACATAATCTCTGTTATCATTTGCTCCACTAATAAAAACTGCTGAACCTGTTAATACCATCAATGATAATTAATAAATTTTAGCGATACTAATGATAAATGTGACCAAGCCCTTTTTACCGCCGATAGAAGAATATCAAATCTATCTCAAACAAATATGGGAGAGAAACTGGCTTACTAATAATGGGCCTCTCGTGAATGAACTTGAGCTGCGATTGAAAGAGTTATTACATGTTGATCATCTGTTGTATTTGAATAACGGTACGATTGCATTACAGATTGCAATCAAAGCTTTGCAATTGAAAGGCGATGTAATAACTACGCCGTTTAGTTATGTTGCTACCACCTCTTCTATTATCTGGGAAGGTTGCAATCCTGTATTTGTTGACATAGATCCCGAAACATTAAATATAGATCCTGAAAAAATAGAAGCGGCAATTACAGAAAACACTTCAGCAATAATAGCAACCCACACTTATGGAAATCCCTGTAGAATAAGCGCCATAGAAAACATAGCCCGAAAACACAACCTTAAGGTGATCTATGATGCCGCCCATTGCTTTGGCACTAAGTATAAAGGAGAAAGTGTGTACGCATTCGGAGATATAAGTACCGCAAGCTTTCATGCTACAAAAATATTTCATACAATAGAAGGAGGCGCCGTGTTTACCAAAGACCGGGAGCTTTTAAAGAAGATGGCTTACATGAGAAACTTCGGTCATCATGGGCCTTCTGATTTTGCCGAGGTAGGTATCAACGGAAAGAATTCTGAATTTCATGCGGCTATGGGTCTGGTAAATCTTGCGTATGTTGAAGCTGTTGCACAAAGCAGGAAAAAGCAATATGAAAGATATAATTTTTGGATGACGCATCTAAAATTAAAAACCATAAAAATCACTGATGAAAGCGAACCGAACTTTTCTTATTATCCGGTAATTTTTAATGATGAAAACTTATTGCTCAAATCTATAGAAATGCTCAATGTTCATTGGATTTATCCGAAAAGATATTTTTATCCTTCATTGAACAACCTGAAGTATGTATCAAAATATTCTACGCCCTGTTGTGATGAAATAAGTTCTAAGGTTCTTTGTTTGCCGATGTATCATTCACTTGGCGAGGAAGATATTGACTTTATATGCAGGCTATTATTAAGAGTACAAAATAACTAATGAAATTATGATATGATTTTGTTGAAGTGTGTCTGATTTGTTGATTTTATAAAATTAATTAAGTAAATGTTTTTTTTAACCTGTTTAAAAAATAAGATATGTTATTTATAGGAGCCGGTGGCCTGGCCGCACAATTCTTTGAAGACCTCGTTGCAATGAATATGCAGGATGTAGTCTTCTGGAGTGAGACGCCAACTGCAAATCAATTCATCGCTGATAAATTTAAAATCATAAGTACGGATGAAGAAGTTGTTGACTATTTCAATAACGTTTCGCGGTCGTTTATACTAAGCGTTGGCGACATAGCAACGCGAAAAGTAGTACGGGAAAGATTTATAAAATTAGGAGGCAAAGTCGCTTCATTCGTTACACCTTTTTGCAGGTTGAGCCCATATATAAAAAGTATAGGCAAAGGAGTTATGATATTAAACGATGCAGAAATGGAGCCGGGCGTATCTATCGGCGATTATTCCTTGATTAATAAGAAATCAAAATATGGCCATGGCTGTATTGTCGGCGCTGACTGCGAGATTGGCCCCATGGCAACTATTGCCGCTTACGCAGAAATTGGTGATGAGAGCCTTATTGGAATTTCGGCGCTTATTCTTCCGAAAGTTAAAGTGGGCAAAAATGTAATTGTTTCAGCCGGGTCCGTAGTTACTAAAAATATTCCCGACAACGCAGTGGTTGCAGGTGTACCTGCCAAAATAAGATTTATTAAAAAAGTATGAAAGTAAGTATTTGCGTTATCACCTACAATCATGAGCAATACATAGCTGAAGCGCTTGATAGTGTATTGAAACAGGAAACAACCTTTACAAAGGAAATTATAATTGGTGAAGATTGCAGCACCGATAGCACAAGAGAGATATGCAAAGAATATGCACAGAAATATCCAGGTATTATAAAGCTTGTTCCGGCAGAAAAAAATGTCGGTATGATGAAAAATTTTACGCGGGCATACGAGATGTGTGATGGAAATTACATCGCGTTCACCGAGGGCGATGATTACTGGACCGACCCCTTAAAACTTCAGAAGCAAATTGACTTTTTGCAAAACAACCCGGACTATAGCGCCTGCTTTCATAACGTGCTGATGAAGTCAGAGAGGAATGGCGAGATGAAGGAATGGATATTGCATAAAGAACTTTCGAAAGACACTTTTAGTACAGAAGATGTTTTAGGCCCGTGGTTTATCGCGTCGCCCTCGTTTGTATTTGTGAACTATCCTGATTTTGAAATACCCGCCTGGTTTTATAACTGTACTTACGGCGATCTTCCGATGATGCTGTTGCTAACGTTAAGGGGTAAGTTTAAATATCTTCCCGATGTAATGGCCGTCTATCGCCTGCACGACCGGGGTTTTACGACAGTACACATGGGTTATGATAAAATAATTTTGATGACGTATATCTATCAGAGTTTTAATATTCATACCAATTATAAATTTAAAGACACCATAAGGCAATCGGTTATTTATGAAATTACCCGTCATATTCCAAAGGATATTTTAAACGGACAAAACATGGAAGTAAATAAAACAGTTCCCAAAAAAATGCTGGATCGGGTAAGGAAGATTTTCATCGGCGAATAATAATTGCGTCCTGCATTTCAGCCGTTAATTGCATTATATAGTCTGGCCGTTTAAAGTCAAAAATTAAGTGGTGAATACAAATAAAATTCCGTTGCTGCTCAATTCAAATCATTATCCTTCTTTAGATGGCATGCGGGCAATATGTATAAGTTTAGTATTAATGGCACATGTATGCGAGTCTTTTAAATTTGGCAATGCAACAAGAAATTTTATTACACAAATAGGCTTATTAGGCGTGCAGTTTTTTTTTGTAATAAGCGGCTTCCTGATAACTACATTATTATTAAAAGAGAAAATTGAAACGGCAACCATATCCCTTAAAAAATTTTACGTAAGAAGAATATTCAGGATTTTACCCGTTGCACTGCTTTATTTGCTTTGCCTTTCCTTTTTAAATTTATTATTTCACCTGGAAGTTCCTTTTAAATGCTTTATTGGTGCGGCATTCTTTTTGGCTAACCTTAATTTTTTTCATGGAAGCTGGTACACGGCGCACTACTGGTCGTTATCAGTAGAAGAACAATATTATTTAGGATTTCCCTTCCTGCTTAAAAAATTTGGCCTCAACACTCACTTTATTATAATATTTGTTTTGCTGGTGATTATTTTTTTTAAAGAGGCTGCCTATTTACAATTCAATATTTTTCCAACTTCCAATATTTTAAATAATGTCGCTTTCGTTTTTTTTCAAAGCGACGGTGTTTTAATTGGCTCTCTTATATCTATTCTTTGGTTTAAAAACTATATCCCTGTTAATTTGCTGAAGAAGTTCAATCCTGCTCTGAGCCTGTTGTTACCGGTTCCGATTGTTATTATTTATACTAATGTAATCAGGCTGCACTCATTTAATAGTATCATAAGTTCGCTTCTTATTTCTGTGCTTATGGTTTGCAATATTTTAAACAGGGATACAATGCTGTATAGATTTCTTAATCGCAAGTATATGACTACACTTGGAAAATTATCCTTCAGTATTTATATATGGCAACAACTCTTTACAACTACAGATGGAAAATTTGGCTCATTAGCGAGGTTGCCCTTAAACTTATTATTGATAATGGTAGTAAGCTACCTATCGTATTTTTTTTATGAAAAAAAATTCTTAAGAATGAAAGCTAAATTTAAAATGGTGTAGCTGGCTTTAGAAATTAAGTTTATTAACCAAACGTTTAATCATTTTTTTAATGATAACTATCATTTAAAATGGAAAAGAAAAATAATTTTTTAAAGAAACTTTTTTCAGGCTTTTCCAGGAAAAAAAACACTGTCTTTAAGAAGGGCCGTGCATCTTTCGATTTAATTATCTATGATGATATTTATCCTCATCCTTCAGCGGGATTCAGGCTTGAAGAATTTACGTATTTGCTGGAGAACATTGAAAACAGTAAAATAATTCTTTCCGGAAGCGCCTATCAAATTTTCAAGCTCACCTTACAAGAACACGAAAATCATATCAATAATTTTAACGCAACCCATAAGCATTTAGTTCACAAGCTGGAGAAAATTGATGGGACTATAAATATTAATTGCAAACTGTTTTATTGTATTTTTCTTAATAATATTTACCAATACCTAGGGTTGCTGGAGAAGAATAAAATTCCCTTTGTCTTTACCTTATATCCCGGCGGTGGCTTTGTTACGGACAATGATCAAGCGCTGACAAAACTTAAAAAAGTATTGTCATCTAAGTATTTTCAAAAGGTAATTGTAACACAAAAAAGAACTTATAATTATTTATTGGAAAACAAGTTATGCCATCCGGATAATATTGTTTTTATTTTTGGTGTTGTTGTTCCTCAAACCTCACTTTTAAATGAGAGCCACCAAAAAAAGTATTACCCAAAAAGTAAAATGAGTTTTGATATTTGCTTTTGCGCCACAAAATTTACAAAGTTTGGAGAAGATAAAGGATACCCGCTCTTTGTTGATTTTATGAAAGCAACTTCAGTTAAATATCCTGACGTGAGATTTCACATCATCGGGGGTTTTGACAAAACGGTAATTGATGTTTCTTCAATTGAAGATCGCACTACATTTTATGGTTACCAGGATTTCATTCAATTGAAAAACATTTTCAGCGCTATGGATTTGATATTATCCCCCAATCAACCAGACAAATTACAGAAAGGAGCTTTCGACGGTTTCCCTTTAGGAACTGTAATAGAAGCAGCATTGAATGAGGTTGCAGTTATGCTGACTGATTGCTTTAACGAAAATATTTATTTCGAAGATGGCAAAGAGTTAATAATTATTGAATCCAAACTGCAGGATATGATGAATAAATTTGATCATCTTATGAACGACCCAGATGAATTTTATAAAATTGCCAAAGCCGGAAAAGATAAATTCAAATACCTGTATTCAAACGAGTACCAGATGAAGCCGCGAATAGGTTTAATTAATTCAATCTTAGAAAAATAAACTTTATGTTAATCGTAGGCGCCGGAGGTTTCGCAAGGGAGTTGCTTGAAATTTTTCAGCAAAAAGGTATAGCAGATCAGGTTGGTTTCTATGATGATGTCAACCAAAATACCGGCAAATTATTATTTGACAGGTTTCCAATTTTAAAGAATGAAGCACAGGCAAAAGATTTTTTTAGCGCCCATGGTAACGCTTTTACCATAGGCATTGGCAACCCTGCTTTGCGCTATAAAATGCACCAAAAATTTGAAGGCCTTGGAGGAAAACTAAATTCTGTAATCTCTTCAAAAGCTTGCCTTGGCTCCTTTGATGTGAGCATAGGTGAAGGATGTAATATACTGGACGGGGCTACTTTTTCCAATTCAACTTCTGCAGGTATCGGCTGCATTGTGTATTACAATTCTATAATCACCCACGATTGTTCATTGGGGAAATTTGCTCAACTTTCTCCGGGCGCTACTTTGTTGGGTGGTGCAAAAGTTGATGATTTTACGGTCGTAGGTTCTAATGCTACCATTCTGCCAAATGTAACTGTGGGCAAGCATGCTATGATAGGCGCTGCTTCGGTAGTTACAAAACACATTCCTGATTTTGCCCTTATGATTGGCAACCCTGCAAGGCGGATGGGTTGGGTGAGTGAGTTTGGTTACAAACTGTTATTTGATAAAACAGGTTTTGCAACCTGTGAATACAGTGGAGACAAATATTTTCTTGAACAAGATAAGGTCGTAAAAATTTGATTTTTATTGACTCCAAAAATTTTCATTAGCGGAACGAATTTGATTTATCTCAAACATCGATAACCAACTTTTTTTTAAATTTGATAACCTGCTTCATCCCGGACTTCTACGCTAAATAAATGACTTGCCGGAATAATCTTTAATAAAATTATCAACTCTCCCAAATGAAATTGCCTTATTATTTTTCCAGCATTTTAAAAGTTATCCTGCTATAATATTATGAACGAACTAGCAACTGCTAATTTTAAAACCGGCTAAGCAAATACGATATCGATGAAATGTTATCTACATATTGGAACACCAAAAACGGGCACAACAACAATTCAGGATTTTTTTTTCAATAACAGAAAAAAACTTCCGGCAGCCGGGTTTTATTATCCTGAAAGTCTTGGGCTGTCAAATAAAATATTGTTAGCTGCTGCAGCTGCTAGTTCTTTTAAAGAAAATGAATTTGGCGAAGAGCTTAGAATTAAGACGGCAGATGCATTTACCGAGCTGCAAAAGAAAACTATATCACGCTTTAACGAGGAGTTGAAAACACTGCCGCCTGGTACTAAAATTATTTGCTCAAGCGAGCAAATTCACGCCTGGTTAACGTCTGAGGAGGAAATAGAAAAGTTAAAACAGATTTTGCAGGAAGCGGGTATTCACGATATTACTGTGATCGTTTACCTGAGAAACCCATCTGAAACAGCTAATTCACTTTGTTCAACAGCTATAAAAACGGGTACCACGGCGGATTTCCAGGTACCCGAGCCTTCCTATCATTATTTTGAAAAAATCTGTAATCACAAAAAAACTGTCGAAAGATTCAGCAAAGTTTTTGGTAAGGAAAAAATTGTTGTCCGGTTGTTTAGAAAAGATAAGTTTAAAAACAATTTGCTGATTCATGATATTTCAGACATAATTGGTTTGGATATTAATAAGCATGAACTAACGCTTCCGCAAAACCAAAACGAGAGCCTTTCTTTGTTAGGGTTAATCTTATTAAAAAACTTAAACGAAAAAATTAAGTCGTTTTACGCTGCCGAAACAGACAACCAACGCAATGACCTGCTAAAATTTATTACCACACATTTTTCAAAACCTGGGTTCGTAATGCCCAGGGAAATGTTTGAAGCTTATGACGCTTACTTCGCAGATTCTAACGAATGGATAAGACAAAATTATTTTCCTGAAGAACAGGTCTTATTCCCCTACAAAATCCCGGAAGCCAGCCGGGTTGATATTTCAGAAAATGAATTGAAAAACATTACTGATTTTATAACTGACATTTGGTTCAGCAGGTCAACTATTTTGAATGATAAATGGTATCGGTTTGGAAGGAAGACAAAAAAGCAAAAGCTTAATTCTCTACTCAAAAATTCATTTAAAAGAAATTAAAATCTTTTGGAATAAATGAAAGTCAATACTGTGGGATCTGCTAAAGCATTTGCGTGGCGCATTTAAAGTAGCGCACTAATCCTTTAGATTCAGATAAGGAGCATTCTCCCTAAGTATCCGCCTTCGGCTTCGTTTAATTTTAGCATAAGACGCCATTATGTGTTTCGCCATACCGAAATTATACTGAATTCTTTTTTTGTTCAATGAACCCAAACTAATAACACCATGAAATAAATACCTCAAAAGCCTTTTAAACACAAGTGTTTTGTAAGCAGGCCGGCGAGGGTCACAGGCCTGGTTTAAAAAAATGATTCGGTCATTTTTTAAATTAAGCCGTCCGCTATCAGCATTGTTTATTTTATTTTCTTTTCTATCGTGAAAAATTCTTGCATTGGTTAATATGCCAATTTTAAATCCCTTAAAAAATGTTCTTTGAACATAGTTATCATCTTCACCATAATGAAAAAAAATGGGATCAAAGCCTCCCGTCTTTGCAAGGCACTCGCGACTTATAAGCCAGGCTGCTGCGTTTACAAAAGATGTATTGATAATTTCTTCCTTTGCTGACTTTTTTAAAGCCTGTACAGCTATTTCGTTTTTTACATCAGAGGCCAATAAGTATTTATAAAAATAATTATCAAAGTCGTAACCAGCGCCATTCAAATGAACAGGACTGAGAATTCCATATCCAGGATTGTTGCTTTGCGCTCTTACGAGTTTTGATATGGTGTCTTCTTCTATCCATGCATCCTGGTTTAGCAGAAGAACATGCCTCGCATTATTTTCAATGGCAATAGAAAGCCCAATATTATTTCCCTGCCCAAAACCCATATTTTTTCCTGTTTCAATAATTTGAACATTCGGAAAATTTTCTTTTATGAAAGAAACGGTGTTATCGGTTGAGCCATTATCCACTACGATAACCTGACATTTTGAAGAATTAACGGCAAGGCTATGCAGGCATTTTTCAATCCACTTTATTCCATTATATGTTACTACAATACAAAAGACTTTTGCCTCCATCATGATGTTTAAGTTAACTTATTTGGATGTTGCTTGCCGGCTTTTTAGATGTGATAATTTTACTACCGATAAAATAAAATCAAAATACTTAATTAACCCCCGGACAAATATTATTATTAGTTTATGCTTTTTTCAGTGTTGATGGCTCACTATAACAATGCAAGATTTTTAAAAGAATCTTTACGCAGCGTATGTCAACAGGTTTATAAAAATTGGGAAGTAATTATTGTCGATGATGCATCTACAGATTCATTTGAAGAAGTAATAGCCGAATTTTTACACCACCCAAGAATCAGGATATTCAGAAATGAAAAAAATATGGGCTGTGCATTTACCAAAAGAAAATGCGTAGAAAAAGCAAACGGCACAATACTCGGATTTCTTGATCCCGATGATGCCCTCCATCCTGATGCATTAAAAATAATGCTGAAAGCGCATATAGATAAACCCGGATGCAGCCTGATACACTCCACCCATTATATTTGCAACGAAAATCTAAGAATAAAAAGCGAGGCAGGATATCAAAGGGCTTTACCAAAAAGAACTCCTTATTTATTGATCAATGATGGCAGCATCCATCACTTTGCAACATTTAAAAAGACATGCTATAATCGCACCGCAGGTATTACCCCGGTACGAGAGTATAATAAAGGAATTGACCAGGACCTTTATTACCTGCTCGAGGAGCAAGGGAATATATTTTTTATAAACAAGCCCCTCTATTATTATCGCATCCATACCGGTGGAATATCTACCCTTAAAAATGCTTCCCTTGCAAAGCTTGGCCACTACACTATCATAGAGGAGGCATGCTTAAGAAGAATTGAAAAATTAAAAGCAAGCGGAAAACCTGACGCGGCTTATTGGATTAAAAAGTACCAAACGCGGTATTATAAGATACGCATATTTAATAGCTTCCGGCGTCACAACTGGGGAACATTTTTCTCCAGCTTGCTACTATTTCCTTTCAAAGGCGGCATGAAAAACATAGTTGATTATTTTAAAAAATTACCAAAGGAGGGCTTTAGTTTATTGAGAAAATCATTTATAGAAAATTGAGAGACTTTTTGAAACAAAGAGATTTGGAGATACTCAAAAAAAATAAAACATGGATAAGTTGCTAACGCTCATAAAAGAACGGCCAATGTTTCACCTGGGAGAAACAGAAATAAAAAGATCCTTTACTAAAGAAGAAAGTTTTCTTTCTGAGAGAGAAATTCAAAAACTCGAAAGTAAACAATTGACTTGCTATGGCCTGGAGGCGGAAGTGCTGACTTATCTGTCAAAGAATATTACCAAAAATAGCAAGTCGTTAGAAACAGGAGCGGGATGTTCTACATTAATTTTTGCCTATTGCGGTTCACATCACACAACCATTACACCATCAAAATCAGAAATTGAATTAATAAAAAAATATGCTGCAAAAAATGAAATAAACCTGGATAAGGTAATTTTTGTGCCGCAACCTTCCGATCAGTATTTACCTGGAATGGAGGATAGTGAGTTTGATATGATTTTACTCGATGGTAAGCATGCTTTTCCGTGGCCAATAATTGATTGGTTTTACACGGCGGATAAATTAAAAATGGGTGGTTTGATGATAATAGATGATGCAGAAATGAAATCAGTTTCTATCCTTATTGATTTCATGAAAGCCGATCCGGGTTGGGAACTGGTTAAAAATTTTTCTGGAAAAACAATCATGTTCAAAAAGACCAGGGAATTAATTCATGATGTAGCATGGCACATGCAACCGTATACTGCCGTAGGAACCATAAAAAAAGTCACAAGCCGCATAAAGCATTTTGTAAACAGGTAATCTTTCCTAAAAAATGCGATGCAATCTGCATACTGTGAAGGGCTTAAAAAAGAAGTAACGATAATCTTGACTTTATGAAAACGCTCAAACCCTTCTCGTGCATAAAAACCCGCTGCAGATATTAAGATTAGTAGAAAGACTTTCGCATCCTGACATTCACTGCTGGATTCACATAGACAAGAAATACGACACTAATTATTTCAGGAAAATTCTTTCAGCTCCGAATGTATTTTTTGTAGAGCCAATATAAGGGTAGATTGGGGCTGTTACAATACCATAGAAGCTATGTTGCAGAGCATGCGTAACGTAGTAGCAGTCGATGAAGACTATTCCTATATAACTTTTTTGAGTGGACAGGATTATTTATTACAAGCACCTGCGGCTTATGTAAAATATTTTAAAGAAAATAAAGAGATAGAGTTCATGAGTATTCAAAAGCTGGAATCTGCAGCGAGTAACATGGTGCGGATAAGAAAATATCATTTAAATGGTTATTCTTTCAAAGGAAAAAAAATTGTTGTAAGTGTTATAAATAAAATTTTACCACTACGAAAATTCCGCTATCCTTTTGAAATAAGAAAAGGATCTCAATCGTTTACCATTACCGGGGAGACAGCAATATTCGATTTGGAATTTGCGGCTAAAAATCGGGCGTATTGTCATTATTTTAAATTAGTAGATACCCCCGATGAATTTTTCTTCCAAACTATTTTATATAACTCTCATTTCAAACCTAAAATACGGGATGGTGCTTTTCATTATATTGATTGACCGGCAAAATAAATCACCCTCAATTGTTGACTATACATGATAAGGATCAAATATGGGCATCTGATTTTTTTTTGAAAGGAAATTTGATATGGAGGCGGATTCAAAAATTTTGGATTTAATAGACGATGAGAAACTGTCATGAAAACATTTACCGTTAATTCTCTTCAATTTTTAGCGATGATAATTTATTTGCAAAATTTAAGGAACCCAGGCAACGTGTGTCATTCGTTATAACAACAGATTTACCCGTGAAATTATCGCCATCAAACGCGGTTAGCTTCCAACCTTTGGGCACCTCGCAGGAGTTGGCTGAGTTATTTAACACGCCAACTGCTGTTAATTGTTTTGTGGTAAAAGATCCTGCTGGCAGACCATCAGAAATATGTCCGTAACCATCACACAGCTCGTACAGCCTTACTTCCGGCTTGCGTTTATAAACCTTTATATAATCTACAGCCATAGTGTCTGGCCACGGCCCTGGCCGGTAAGTGCCGCCGAAGCCGCCGGTTCCACATCCTAATATTAAAAATTCAGGACTGCGTGATATATTTTTATCTGACCTCACAATTTCAACATTATCTACATAAATGATATACTCCTTTGGGGTCCATTCGAGCGCTATAATATGATACCCTTTCGAAATCCCCGGCTGAAGATTTTTGAAAGTTTCAACCTTCGCTCCCCTTGAGTAGTCGTACCCATTCCAATGCAAACTATGAAAAAGGTTGTCCAGGTTTGAAGCGCTATATTCCAGTATATCGATCTCCGTACCATATATAGAAGGGTTAGGCACCTGATATGTTTTTGCCATACCTGCAGCCTGCATCCAAAAGGCTCCCACGTTGCCAACGCTTTGAGGAAGCCTGGCGCTTATTTCAAAATAACCATACTTAAAATGATATGCTTTTGATTTCGATTCTGTGGAAATATTTACGCCAGAAAATCCGTTTTTATGTCGATCTGTTATAAGGTAAAGGTTGCCATTTTTTATGTGTGCGTTTTGCCTCAGGTTAATACTGCTATCCCTTGAAGCAACACCTTCCTGCCGGTAATCCCAAATATTTGTATTGAGGGCAGTGCTGTCGAAATCATCTTCAAAAAACAGGGTATAGTCACTAAGGTCAGGCTGATTCAAGTTTTCCTTCGGAATATTTTTTACTATTTTATGGGGTATGACGCCCGATTTCTTTTGTGTTGCCACTTCTTTTTTTTCATTGTTAAAGCCGATAACAATTAAAAGAAAAACTGCAATAGTCACAATATGTTGATGCATAGAATTCGTTTTCTAATTCTTCTCTGAATGAAGAAGATAAAGATACCGGGGTTCCGTAAAGGATTATGTTATCAATCTATGATGTTTTGAAAATATATTCTAGAATTGAGGCAGATACATTGAAAGCGACAACTGCTTATTAAAAAATTACTTCCAATCTTTTTAAAATTTTTTTTTGAAAAGATTTACACTTACTTCTTCTCCTTGCATGTAAATTTTGGTATAAATACCTTTACCAATCTCGCCTACTACTTTAGCTGGCAGCAAATAATTATTAATAGTCGGTTACTTCAAGCCTCATAGCCTGCACTTCATTTTCAGAAAGGCCAAAGAGGTAATCTATCCTGCTCACACACATCTTATGCCTCGCCTACAAAAAAGCCGCCGCGATAAATCCGGGGCGGCCTGCATTTGTTAAAAAATCGAATCTTAATCTAAACAGTGCTACTCTTTAATGAGCTTTAATCTTTTCTTTTCAGCGCCTTGTATTACTTCAACAAAATAAATACCGCCACGTAATCTTTGGCCAATTTGTATAATGCCATTTGCAGGGTTATTGTCTTTTCTAATCACTACTCTTCCTGCGGCATCGGTTACTATTATGTTTACTGCCTCTTCACTATTACTGCTGGTATGCAATGTGAAATAAGAAGATGACGGGTTGGGAGTAGCTGTTACACTAAATCTTCCTGCTTTTTCTTTTACCAGTACTTTTTCCATTGCAATTCCGAAATCTGCTGATATTGGAACATTGGGGAAAACGGAACCAATTGGGGACAGCCTGCTGCCGGGTATCGGGCCTTCAAATGCGCCACCCGGTATTTGCCAGGCTACAGCAAGATGATCAGCGCCTGTTGCTTCTTTATGCAAAGTTTCAATATAATATCTCGCACCTTTTATTAGTCTTATAGGCGCTGATTTTTGAGATGCATAAGTATACCATGCTCTCGGATTAACATTTGATATATTATAGGCAATTAATACTTTGTGTGCCGAGTCCTCATCGGTGCTTAACCACAATCCAGCCTGGTCATCACCTGCAATGTAGAAAGTATAGTTTCCGGTAACAGGAGCACATATAAACCCTCTTACGCTTGCTCCATAGTTGTCGCCGTAGTTAGGCCCGTATTCAAATTTATTAAGTGAAGCGACTACATCCGGATTGCCTGGATATTTTGGCGAACTTGTGAGATTAGCTACCTGGGAGCCAGGTATGTTGCTATACCCTTCTCCGGTAATGCTGCCACTACCGTTACAACCTGTAACTGTTATATGCACTGTATCTGAAATGGCACTATCACCGTTGCTAAAAAATGCTATAGCTGTTACTAAGTAAGTGCCTGGTTCTACATCCATGCCGCTAACAGCGTAAGGAGCATTATTATCTTCAGCGAATTTTGATCCGTAATTGTAGAACGCCACTTTAGTAACTGGACTGGTGGCTGAACTAATCGTAGCAGTTACAGCTACGGAATCACCTGCTGCAAATGTGCTGTTGTTAGCAGGACTTGTAATCGTAATGGAAGGAGCCGTGGTATTTGCTAAATTCAAACCAACCAAAACCGCATCGTGATCCGAAGAACGAAAGCCATCAGGATTATAAAAGCTGCTGATCTGCGCTGTTGATTTGAATTCAGTATTGTAATCCAGCACTACGGGTTCATCAGAATTAATATGCCAATGCGCTGTACCGGCTACCTGGTTGCTCAAAGTGGCGCTTGCTAATGCGTGGTCAAGCGATCCCCATTGCCCGTTGAATTGGTAGGAGTAAGAAGTATCATCGAATAGGTTGGTTAACCCTCCGTTTTTTAGTGTAGTAATCGGGTCTTCCATTGCATAAGAATTCAGATCGCCAATCACCAAAACATCGCTATCCCCCGAGTTAGCTTTCACAGTGTTGGTGAAAGAAAGCAATGCCTGCGCCTGGGCAACCCTGGTAGCATTTGAAAAGCCTTGTCCGTCTCCCTGGTCTGCATCTCCGGACAAACCGGCAGAAGACCCTTTTGATTTTAAGTGATTCACTATAATAGTAAATTTGTTACCACTGGCATCCATAAAAGTTTGTGCAACGGGAGGACGGCTAAAAATGGGACTGCTGGGACTAGGTTCCTGGTAGGTGCTCGGGGAGCCAACGGGGGTTACAGAACCTGGCTTATAAATAATGGCTACTTTAATAGCGTCAGTACCTACGGCGTTAATCGCCGGGTTTGGATCGTTAATTAATGCCTGATCATTCACGAAATTATATGTATTAGCTCCTGCTATTGCATTCAATCCATTCACCAAATCCTGGATAGATTTATTGCCGTCATTTTCTATTTCACTTACACCTAAAACATCCGGATTTAGCGTGGTAATGGCTGAAACGATCTTATCACGCTGACGGGTGAATTCAGCCGGAGTATTTGCACCGCGGGGTTGAAAACTTACTCCATTAGGTATAGAAATAGTGCTGCCCTGGTCAAGGTCTGTGAAATAATTAAGCACATTAAAAAATCCGGTCTTTAAATATCCGCCAACTACCGGTGGTGTAGCCATACGCGGATTAGCCGGCAGAAAGTTAGCGGGAGTAGTAGTCTGAACACGGTACCCTTCAAAGCGTTCATCAAGAACGCCGCTTATACTTGATATTTCGTCGCCACCTCTTAGTGTATTGCTGGCGCTTAATGGATTTCCGCCGCGGGCAAAAATTTCAGGATCGGGATTTTGAAAAGTGCTTCCATCATCAAGAATAATATACCTGTCTAAAAGATTTGATACATAGTTATTATAACCTGGCACGCTTGGCGGATTCACTTGTGTGTACTGGTCAAGTCGGCTATTAACGGACAAACCTACCTGGCCATAGCGGCCGAGTTTAAAGGTTTCTGTAACAACCAAATTACCATTGGCAGCGCTAATATTTATCAGCATGCCTTCATAGGGTTCGAGATCGGATGCATCTGCTACCGGCAGCGTTACATTAATAACCGTTGGTAAAGCGGCTGCGCCTAATGAAGATACACTGGTAGCGGTAAGTTCTGTAAGGCTGCTGCTGCCTGTGCCTGCGATGTTAGAAGCGGAAGATGTATATTCACTAACGGTACCGCTTACCTGCACTTTGGTACCAATACTTCCGGAAAATAAGCCCGAAGGATCATAGACAAAGATACCTTCAGCAGTGGCGGGATCACCATCCATATCTGCGTCCTCTTCTTCAACATAGAAACCATTTAGTTTCGTATTTCCTTCAAAATTCCCGACCACAATTCCTTCAATAGTTTGTGTACCTCCAAAGCCTGGATTAAAAGTTAATCCGTTTCCCTGGATCGAACTGATCTTCGTTGCAGTAATATCATTGTCTGCTATAGTTATATTCTGAGTAGTGGTACCTCCCAGTGAAATACCGCTGGAAGGATTGCTTATGGTTAAGATAGCTGTTTCAGCCCCTTCACTTATTGCATCATCAACAACTGTAAAGGTTGCCGAACCCATTGTTGCACCATCGGGAATGGTTATTGTCGTATTGCTTAAAGTGTAGTCACCGGAAGTAATATTGGTACCGGAAACATTAAGATCAACGGTTTGATTTCCGGTTACAGCAGCTGAAGCGGTAACTGTCACCGTTACTGCAGTTTGTGCAGTTTCAGAAGCAGCATTGGTACTAACCGAAAGATCAACGGTTGGTGTAGTTGAAACAGCGGTAGTCAGGGAAAAATTATCAATGGCCAGGCCATGATCATTACCCGGGTCATTACGCTCTATCCAACGTATCCACAATGTGGAACCGCTGGTCCAATTTAATGAGTTAAGGCTGCCTCCGCGGCCACTTACAAGTCCTGCTACATTACCATTTACCGCAGCAGCGCTGGCGCCAATTACCGGGCTTGCCCAATCGAAATTACCGCCCGGAGCTGTCCACGTGGACACCGCGGCGAAAGTGGCACCGAAACCATATTCAAGAACCATAGTTTGAGCAGATGTGTTTCCGCCGTTTCTCCATTGCTCTCCATCAAAGCCAACAGTAACAGAATTGATCGTGGAGCCTGAGCTGTTATTAAAAGCAGCGGCGATCCAGCCTGCAATTGCACCGGACGCTGGTGATCCAAAATAGGCTCCTCCGGACGCTGTTCCACCCAAGGCCCGTTCTGAAGAACCTGTGCTTCCAAAGCTATTAAAGCTTCCTGCATTCGACCCTCCATTGTCAGCGTTGTAGGTGGTAATATCAGTACCGGGAGCAGGTTGCCTGTAAAGATACCAACCCGGTATGGGTGATGTACCGTTAGTCCAGGAATTTCCGGAACCAGAGGAGGCAAGTGCATCAAAATTTTGGTTGTACGAAACGGAAAAATTAATCTGTGCATTACTGGTAAAGGCATTCAGGAATAATGTGATCAGAAGTAATTTAGAAATTAAAAGAAACCTGCGAAATGTTTTTTCAGTTGAGGATAATTTTTTCATGTGTGATTTTATTTTATTTGGGAAAATGATTTTTAAGAATTTTATTAAATAAAACTTTTCATGGCTGGATGATAATCTTTGAGGCCTGATATTTGGCAGGACTTATTGAAAGAAGGCTATGCATCTAATATAAATGTGTGTAGTTATTCGCTTAATGAAATACAGGCTACAAAACAATCAATAAAGAGATGAAGATATTTTATAGATTTCTTCATTAATCTTGTTTTAATATTCGGTGAAAGTATAAGCCTAATGTAAGTAAATAGTTACCTGCAGATTAAATGAACATCATTATAATGTAAACAAAGAAAGAAATGAATTGCATAATTGATTACCGGAATTCGGCATAAAGAAACCGCCCCAAGTAATTTGAGGCGGTTGTGATTTTAGCTATTAGTTCTATCATTACTGCTTCACTAATTTCAGTATTTGTTTATTAGCCCCTTGCGATACTTCAGCAATATAAATACCCTTCGGTAATTTGTTTCCAAATTGTATAGTTCCGTTGGCAGCTTCATTATTTCTCCGTTCCATCACTCTTCCGATAGCATCAGTAACTATTATGCTAATACGTTCTTCACTAATGCTGGATGTATGCAAGGTGAAATAGCTGGACGCAGGATTAGGCGTAGCAACTACTTTAAAGGCGCTTTTACTATTTGCATTTGCCATTTCTTCCGCAAAGCCTCTGCCGCCTGCTATACCAGGGAAATAGGAACCATAAGGAGACAAGCGGCCTCCGGGTATCGGACCTTCAAAAGTATTACCAGGTAACATCCACGCTACCGATAAATGATCAGGGCCAACTGCTTCTTTGTGCAAAGTTTCTATATAATACCTTGCTCCTTTTATGAGTTTTACAGGCGCTGATTGCTGCGTAGGGTTGGTGTACCAGCTTCTGAAGTTCACGTAACTTTCATTATAAGCGATCAAGACTTTATTCGCAGGATTTTCATCTGTACTTAACCAAAGGCCTGCCTGGTCGTCGCCTGCAATGTAGAATGTATAAAAACCTGTCACAGGAGCACAAATATATCCCAACACCCTTCCTCCATAATTATCGGCTACATTTCGGTATTCAAAAGTGTTTAACGTAGCAACAATATCAGGATTGTTTGGGTATTTCGGAGAACTTGTAAGATTAGATACTTGTGAACCCGGGATATTAAGATAACCCGAGGCGGATATATAACCACTACCATTACACGAAGAAACATTAAGCGTTACAGTGTTTGAAGTGGTAGAATCGCCGTTGTTATCAATGGCAATAGCGGTTAACACATTTGCACCGCCTTCAACCTGTGCAGATAAAGAATAAGGAGCAGTTGCATCCATACCAATCTGAACCCCGTTGTTGAAGAAAACAACTTTGGCAACGGAACCATCAGCATCAGCAGACTGCGCCAGTATAGTAACGGTTGCACCCGCATTGAATGCAGCGCCATTTGCCGGGCTGGTAATAGAAACGGTTGGTGGTGTATTAAGAATAACAGTTGTTATTGTTCCCGGAGAGCCAATCTCATTAGGATCATTTTTTGCAACAAAAGCGCCATTTACACCTGCTGCACTTAATTGTGAGATTGCAGTATTATTCAGCCCTGCAGCATTATCAAAAGTTGGGAATGGCCCTGCAGGAGATGTACCGAAGCTTACACTCCCTTGCAGTAGATCAGCACTGTTATAAAGATTTACCGCATCGCCACCTGTGCTCAGTCCAACTCCTGACCCGGTGTAATTTCCTATCCGCAAACCTGCCGGGGGAGTTGAGCCAAACCATGTATTTATGAATACAGGATTTGTGGTGGCAGGATTGGCGGATTCGATAAAGATTACAGATTCACCCGGAGCAATACTCGTTATACCACTCAAAGGAACTGCCGCAGCAGGTGAACCTGAGTTGTCGTCTATCTTCCAGCCTGTAATATCTACTGAAGTTGCTTTCGTATTGGTAACTTCAAACCAGTCGGCGCCTACAGGGCTGTTACCACTCGACCAGGGAGCCACTTCGGAAATAAAGACTTTGCCAATTGTGCCCGGTGAGCCAATCTCTGCTGCATCGTTTGATGCTGTGAAGGCACCGTTTACACCAACTATGCTCAGTTGTGAAATGGTAGCATTATTAAGCCCGGCTGCATTGTTGAAAGTAGGGAATGGCCCGGCGGGAGACGTGCCGAAACTAACACTTGCCTGGAGCGCACCGGTGCCATCATATAAATTCACTGCATCACCGCTGGTGCTAAGGCCTACACCCGAGCCTGCATACGTACCAATTTGCAGACCTGAAAGAACATTAGTACCAAACCAAAGAGAATTAAACGTAGAAACTATTGTGGAAGGGCTTGAACTTTCAATGAATATCACAGATTCGCCTGCGCCAATGCTGGTGATACCGGTCAATGGTGCGGCATTTCCAAAAGAGGCAGAGTTGTCATCCATTTTCCAGCCGGTAATATTTATAGCGCTGGTTCCGGTGTTTGTAACTTCAAACCAATCTGCGCCGAGTGGGCTGTTGCCGCTGCTCCAGGGCGCCACTTCAGAAATAATAAGGCTGGCAGCAGGTGGAGTTTCAATCACTACGTCAGCCACTATCAAAGTATAGTTGATCGTTGCGTCCGGCGTGCCTCCAACGGTAATATCATCCACGCTAACGGTAATGTTATAGCTGCTCTTGGTTTCATAATCAAGAACAGTTCCGGCTTTAATAAATAGCTGAGTACCTACGATGTCAAAGAAGCTTGCGTCGGTTCCGCCAAGCGTAAAAATATTATTTCCAAGGCCATCATCAGCTACAGCAATGTCAGCTACTTTTATAGTAGAGGCTGTGCTGGTATTTTCGAGTATAGAATCAATTGCGTTGTTTAACGTGATGCCTGTAGGTGGCTGATTAGGCACGGTGGAAGGTTTATATACCCAAAGCTGTGGATGATCAAAGTCACCACCCCCATTTTCGCTTACGGTGTATAAAGTACCGTTGCGATCCATCGTAAGGCCCTCATGTTGCTGGGCAGCCAAAGACAATGGATTGTTTGGATCAGACATAATGGTAAGAGAGCTCGATATATTACCACTGCGATCTATGTTAACTATCTTTCCTGATTCCTGGCTTAACACCAGCAGGTTACTATAATTAGGCTGCCCTTGTAGTGCCGGCAGATTGGATAAAGCAAAAACATCAGCAAAGTCTAATAAATTAGCCAACGCCGGATTGAACAGGTCTATAGAATTTACGGTTGTAGGAGAACCATTGCTAGCTGTGCCTGCATTGAAATCAATTCCCGTTTGAAAAATTCCTTCAGGCTGCGTTTCCTTTACACAAATAAAACCATTCGTAAGAGGATCGTAAGAAATACCCTCAATTCCAATATTCTGAACAAAGGTGCCAAGATTCACTGTTTGGGCCACACTCCTTGTGAGTATGCCGCCGGCAACGTAAGTAAACAAAACAGCCTGCCTGTCTCTTTCCTCAACCAGCACGAATTGCCCATTGCCGATATAAGTAATTCCTTCCGGATCATAAAAGTCTGTCCCTTGCGGACTATTGCCGGGAGCCAATGTCATAGAGTTAATCAATTGCCCCAATGTATCTACCTGTACCACTGAAGTGCCGCCATCACCGACTACAAAAAGCGTTTGTGTGTCCCAGTTAAATGTCACCCCGGAGGCTTCCTGCGCTAACAGACTATTGGGGGGTGCAGGCGTTCTTGTTGGCTCGGGCAGATCATATCGGCCAACTCTTACGTAAGTTGAAAGATCAACATTCAGAGACTGCGAATTTATATTTTGAAAAGCAAGCAACGACACAGATATTGTAAGCAGCCGTAGAAGTTTCAAATAGTTTTTTGCGGGTAATTGTGAAGTCATGTGAAAAGTTTAGGTATGTGAAAAAAAGATTTAAACCGGCTTGTATGCGTACAAACGATCAGAAAGGCCTTAAAATAAATTTGCAGTAATTAATGTTTAAAGGAAGGAAATTATATTAGGAAGAAACGTGATGATATATTAAATAAACAATAAGAAATTGTTAGCAATTTTTGAAGTTATTACGTAACGATACTTTTTCTTAGTATTAAATTCACGCTGATAGCCGCCGCCTCAAACACTTCTTCCACAGTTACCATTTTTATACAAAGATTAGTGCCAAATTTACAAACGATTTGATGACAAGGCTTGCATTCAATCTCGTGAGAAATTATCTTAAGAGCCCCCAATCCATAAGGGCTTACAAGACGCGGATTTACATTTCCATAGATAACAATTGCAGGAATAGCAAATGCACAAGCTATGTGAGCAGCACCACTATCATTGCAAATTACCATGTTGCAAATAGTTAGAAGTTTAATATATTCCTCTAACGGTTTGTTTACAATAAGGAAGTCTATTTTCTTTACTGCTAATATTTCTTCGATAACAATAACCGTATTTCTTTCATTAGGCCCTTCATATAATACGAACACAGTTTCAGGATATTTATTCGACAACCGAACGATTAACTCGGCATATTTTTTTTCATCCCATTTTTTTACCTCCATACTGGCGCCGGGGTGAATACCAATAATAAATTTATCGGTCAGTCCATTTTGAATTTGATAATTTGACATAAAACTTTCATCGCTTGTTGTCAACTTTAAAACAGGTAATTTTTCTTTTGGTGAAAATTCGCAACCGATTTGTTTGAGGAGATAAAATGATTCATCGATGTAATGAAGGATAGTTGGATCGGGCGTGATAACATCTGTAAGCATGTATTCTCCGCCGGTAAAATTGTAGCTGATTTTTCTTGACGAACGGATAAAATTCATATAAAAAATATTTCTCCAGTCACCCCTGAAATCTATGGCCATACCGTATCTGGTACGATTGATTAACTTTAGCGTAGAAAAAAAACTTATTATATTTTTGACAGAATAGTCGAAGCTGATCCAGGGGCATTTCACAATTATAAATCTGTCAATCAAGCCCTGGTTTTTTAAAATAGTTTGCTCAGCTTTTCCGCACACGAGCGTCAGTTCTGCGTTTGGAAAATTATTTTTCAAAACATTCAGTACAGGCAGGAGCATTATAGTGTCTCCTATCAGGTACATTCCCAGGATAATAATTTCTCTCACTTCTTGCTTTACAAATGCGGGATAAACTTTTTCCTTTTTAAATATGAAAACCTTTTTAACGAGGTTATCAAATTTTCTCAATCGTTGAGTTTTATCGGAATTAAATCTTGGCATAGATTAAATAAAGATCACCATGGTATGTTTAAGAGGATAACATTAATTCAGTATAGAATATGGTTAAAAACAGATTCCATATTTTTCAATCCGGTTACCGAAAATTATAATTTTGGCGGTACGCCACTTCTTTTTTTATACCTTAAAAAATCGACAATAACATCCAACTCTTCAACAGATACATCTGTTTCCCGCATCACTTCGCCATGTGCAGGATATTGAATCCTCACTTCATAGTCCATTAGTTGAGGCAGGGAAAAATCAGGAACTATAGTGTCGCCATTTACAACAGGGCTGTGGCATCTTTCGCAATTTATCTCATAAAGAATTTTGCCTTTTTTTATACTTTTTTCAAATGCCGGCTTATCTTTTTCAAGAATGTCATCGGGATAATCGAATAAAATTTCCGTGTCCTTTTTTGCAGTATCCTGCATTAAGTTATTCTTAAATGAATTTTCTATTAGTCGCCATCTGTAGATGCGTTGCTCTTTAAAAGATTTTTCTTTTGAAATAGTAAAGGCAAATAAAAAAATTGTTCCCGAAAAAATTAGAATTGCTGAAAGATATTTCATGACCTGTTTATTTTATTAATATTCTCCCCCAATTTTTCGTTTGTTTAGTTTTTTGTCCGACGATAAGGGTAATTTTTGTGGAGGATCTTCAAACGCGATATTTTCATTCAATGATTTTATGAAATCAATGAGATTGTTTTTTTCACTCTGAGATAAATGAAGCGAATCCGATGAAAGCGTTTGGTTTGTGACTTTCAGCCCTTTGCCAACGCCGCCTCCCGCATCATAAAAATCAATTACCTCAGTCAATGTTTTAAAAATTCCGTTGTGCATATATGGCTTCGTATATTCCGAATTCCTAACAGAACCCGTTCTGAAGGCATCTAACATTTCACCCGCAGGGTTTACAACATACCTGCCTTTATCGCTACTGAGCTTAGAGTAAGACAGATCCTGCGGTACGCCAAGCACCTCAAATTCAGAGCTTATAAACGGCGGCTTTACCCCATTGAATTGTGGCACAAAATGACAGGTTGCACATTGCGCCTTGCTCATAAATAAATTAAAACCTTGCTTGGCAGATGTACTTATATTTTTACTTTCATTCATTGCATCATCGAAAGGAGAATAGTAATTACTGAATTTTCCGTAATACAATGTAATAGCTGAAATGATGTGCTGAAATGTTATCTCACTTTCCTGCGGCGTGAATGCTAAAAGCTTGTCAAATCCTTCCCTATAATCGGGGCAACTTAATATTTTTTTCATGATAGATTCTTCACTGCTTCCTAATTCTTTTGCATTTGTCATCACTTCCTTTGATTGATTCTGCAGTGAAATATGCTTCCCATCAAGCATCAATAGATGATTGTAAACCGCATTGATGAGAGTAGGTGAATTTCTCGGCAAAAAATTCTTTTTGTTATATTCAAAAGAAGTAGTGAGGACAGTATCTGTAAAATATTCCGTTGGCTTATGGCAGGATGCGCAACTGCGTTTATTGTTACCCGATAGAATGGGGTCATAAAAAAGCATCTTACCTAATTTATCAATAGCAGCGAGTTGATTCTCATCTTTTACCCTTAAAAAAATTCCTTTCGAATTTTGCCCGTTATAAAGGCTCTTACTAAAAATAGAATTTACGCTTTTGTTAAGTGTGTAATCAACAAAACTTTTTGAATAAACTTTGTAATCATTTATCAGTTTTTGGTTCATTGAAAAAAGCGGGTTCACATAATCTTTTATAAAAGTAAAATTGTCGAACTCACTAAAACTGGTTGGTTGCTTTTCAGCAAATGCTGTCATCTTTTTATAAAGCGAAATATAGTTTTCAGGCAATACATTACTAGGAAAACTTTCATTGAAGGAAAGGTAGGTTTCACCAACTTCTTTCAGCATAAAACGTAATTCCGGAATTATTCTTTCGGTATCCGGGCACTCGAATCCCGTGGTATATATTGAAGCAAGATTTAATAAAAAAAGCCTGTTAGCTAAGTAAAATGAATGATGGCTTTTTAACTGGCTTGTGATAGAATCTGCGCCAAAAGTTTCCATTGCTGTTGCACAAGATTGTATAAGATGTGATAAGGAGTCTTTGTTTATACCCTTTTCTTCTAAGTATAATTCAGCCAGCGAAAGCCCGGTGCCTTCTCTCTTGTAAGGCTTTTCAAACTTTTCGAATACTTCTGTTTCCCACTCCACAGGCAGGGGGCCATTTACTTTATTATACATGACCGGCTCCAAATACCTGAACCAAAAATCCATTGACTTTAGATGTAACCTGAGGCTATCGATTTGTTGCCTGATATCCTGAATCTCTTTTTCATTGTTGAGATTACTGGCATTTATCAACTGTAATAATTCCTTCTGCCCTTCTTTGAAGGCGCCCAGCTTTTCAAAATAAAATTGAGTATATCTCTCAGCATTATCTTCATGAATGAATGAAGCTAAGGTGATAAAAATGATGAAACTAATAAGCGTGATTGTATAAAATTTTTTCATAGCATTTTAATATAACTACCTATATACAAACAGGTATTGAAATTTATTGCTCCGCAGATATTATCACCTGCACTATTCTTTTAAAAGTATTTCTTTACAATGACAAGCGACGTCATTATGCTGATTAATAACCAAAACTTAAAATACAACCGGCTTTAATTTTAACCTGATAAATAAGCGGTATAAAAAT
>JBBSBD010000064.1:0-26004 GCA_038251675.1 Chitinophagales bacterium
AGTAACTGACCCAAATGCAACTCTTGTGTTTTCATTTATAGGATTTCAGACACACGAATTCCAACTAAAGGGGCGAACCGAAATAAAAGTGACACTTGAATTAGCCTGTAACAAGGACTTTTTTGACGCATATTACATTAGTTTATATGCAAACAGCGGACTAGTTCACAACCCGGTAGGCGGGCAAATTGAAATTTCATCACCTTACACATCTATTGGTGTTATAAAAGGTGCTTACAGTTATCAAACAAATCTAGATGAAAATGAATTTCAAACTGGACAAGTAGAGCTAAGTCATCCTATATCCAATTGTGAATTTGATATGGACTTCAGATGGAGCTACCGAAACGTTTCATTTAACAAGAACTTTCAATCTATTGCAAATTCAGGGGAGGCACAACTTAATTTAAGAAACATAAATTTTATTGCAGGGTATAGCCATTTGGACATAACTAAAATTGCTGAGAATAACACCAAAGTTTCATCGGGTTTATTAATTGGACTTGGCAAAGAATTATACTTCCGACCTTTTTATGGGATACTTACAGCAAAAGTCGCAATATATAAGAGCAACGTTGAATATCAAGCGGGGTTTAAAAGTGGATACAGATGGTTTCAATATTTTGTCAGGTATTACAAATTGGACTCGTTTGATGAATTAAGTTTAGGAGTTGGAGCACAATTTAGTTACTATAAAAGGAAGAAAAATCGGTAAACCCTGTACAACAAAAATGTTTGCGCAATGGTGGCTACCTACCCTGCCAGCTTAGAAATCACCAACAACCCGAAGAAAAGTTATGAATTGAAAAATGCAAAACTTTCATTGCTTTATAGAATATCATTTTAAAACAAATGTCATGAGAGTTTCGGATACATAAATACTATTCATAAATTTAGCATTGAGCTATAAACCTAAAATCATGAATGTAAAGTCCTTTTATTTTGGTTGGCTTTTGTCTTTTCTATCCTTCGGATATAACCCTGCAAAAGCAGGTGAAAAAGTTATTCATACCCGGGAAGTATATAAAGTAATTGATTCGTTTAAATTAACGATAGACGTGTTTCATACAAACCAATCATATAAGCACGATAACAATACCGCTATCGTATTTTTTCATGGCGGAGGCTGGGCGTTTGGAACTCCGGATGAGTTTTTCACAACCTGCGAACGATATGCTGAAATGGGAATAGTGACCTTTTCGGTGGAGTATCGTTTGTCAATTGATAACGGCGTTACCCCCAGTAAAACGATCAGTCCTATCGAATCGGTAATGGATGCCAGGTCTGCAATGCGATGGGTGAGAGAAAATGCCGCGAAGTTTCATCTTGATAAAAATAAAATAGTTGTGGCAGGTCAATCTGCCGGCGGCCAACTGGCATTATCAACAGTGATGATTGATGAGTATAATGAAAAGACTGACGATCTTGCGGTGAGCAGCAGCCCCAATGCGATTTTGCTGTTTTCAGCCTGCGTGAATACAGTTGAGGGATGGTGCGACTATTTATTGGCTGAACGCCGATCCAAAATATGGAGTATTTCTCCGGCTCATAATATCCGGAAAGGGTTACCCCCTATGATCGAGTTTCATGGTACAGATGATGAGCAGGTTCCAAAATGGACTGTACAATTTTTCGAAAATGACATGAAAAAGGAGGGCAATGAATTTGAACTTCACATGTTTGAAGGGAGGAAGCATTATTTGGGAGGTGAAAATCCGAAATACGCACACTATTACGACGAAGATATCCTGAATATTACCGATGATTTTCTCAGAAGACACAAGTTGTTATATTAGTTGAAGCCCCCTTCCTGGCCGGTGTCCTCCACGGACATTCCTGAATTAATATTATTTTAGAATGATTGAATATGGTTCATCAGCAAGATTCTACGAAACCGGAGATGATTATGTAATAACCTTAATCATTACATGAATAAACTATTACAACAAAGTCGGGTGATGACACTCGCCAGGAAAGGGGGCGCTTCCCCCTGTAGTCGTAGTAGCATTAAATAATAAAAGAGCTGCTGTCCTGATGTTTGTAACGTTGTAACCTAGGGCAAAATCATTTCCGAGTTAATGACTTTTTTTCAAACTGGTATAATGCTTTTTGAGTAACTTATATATTCAATTTCAAGCTGTGGAAAATAATAGAGATGATTTTTCGAGCGTAATAAAAGATGTATTAGCAAAAAGAGTTGGCTACTTATGTAGCCATTGCAGGCAACCAACTGTGGGCGCAAATGAAGTACCTAACAAAGCAACATCCATCGGTATAGCCGCACATATCACTGCCGCAGCCCCTGCTGGTCCACGGTTTAATCCTGATTTAATACCAGAAGAAAGAAGAGATATTGGTAACGGTATTTGGCTTTGCGGCAACTGTTCAATATTAATTGATAAAGACCCTGTCAAGTATACTGTAGATATTTTGTATGAATGGAAGCTTAAAGCAGAAGAAGAAAGCAGGCAAAAATTAAATGGCATTTTCAAAAGTGCATCTATGCCGCATGCAAAATCTGTTAATCCTATACTCGAAGCTGATTTATTAGGCGGTGGAAGAAGCCGTTCACCTCGTGGCTATAGTAACAAAAATCCAACTGAAATGCACGATGGACAGCTTGTTATGGTACCAGGACTGAAACCAATCATACACTGGGCATTAGGATGGCGTTATAAACTGGTTATAATCAACAATTCTATTTATCCAGCTTACAATGTGAAAATAGAAAGCATTGGCGGAACACATTTTTCGGAAATTCCTCCAATACAAAAGGTCAATAATATTGCTCCATTACAAAGCATGGAGTTAGATGTCAAGTTTAATGATTGGATAGAAAGTGGCCATGAAGCCGCCGACGCATTAATAAAACCCAAATACCCGGCAAAATTTAAAGAACTAATTTTGAAGTTGACTTATGAAGATGAAGACAGAGATACGCATCGCACATTAGTTCGTTTCGTTGACGGGGAAATTGTCAATGATAGAATTAAATAATAATTTACATCTGGCGCAAGGCGCTTTCGGCAAAGAGATTTCCACAAACTCATATTTAGCACAGGCGACCAAATACCTTATTATGATTATTATTTGCTGCAGCGTGTGTATATTATTTTATTTGTCGTTCTTAATATTCCACCATAGTATAAGTTGAAAATCTGTAAGGAGCTGGCAAACATTTCCCGCACTGTCGGTGCCGATATATGTCGCATAACATCCGTCACCATACCCTGTTGAAAATGTGGCCAGGTTGTGCTCTTCAAAACTGTGCATATAACCTCTGCGGTATCCGTTCTCTTCGGCTTTCGTTAAAAAAATATACTTGAAGTCTTTCTCGTCCTTCTTCTTCAAGGCAATGTTTGCAACAGAATCGATGAATATACCCGTTCCTGCATCTACGCCATAGCAATAAATACTTGTATCTGCCAATGGTATTTGTTGTTGGCCTCTTTGCAATGCAAACTCCCATTTAAAAACCGGCGTAACAGAAAAAAGTATACGGCTGAAGGCAACTCTTTCATCATTTCGTGTGTGTGCAATTGCAAGGTCTACCGGGAATTCGCCTTCGGGAAATATTTGAGTAAATGGTTCTGCATCCCTTGTTACTATGGGATCACAGGCAATTATTTTTCCGCTTTCTACTTTAAGCTTCCCTATTTTATCTGTAATAAAAAGATAATGAATATCACTTTGATTTACTTCAGTACCACTTGCGAAGGCGGCTTCAAATATTTGTGGGTACGCACTGGCCATGGAAGCGGTTGTAATGACCGGCCTGGTGGTGTCCGGCAACTTAGCATCATCATTTAAATCAAAATTTGGCTTTGAATGGTTACAGGAAAATAAAATTATCGCTAATGCAAAAATGAATTTTAGCCGCGTCATATATAAAAAACTGTTGTCGTAAAAAAAGCACTTTCTTTCCCAGGTTCAACATTAATGCTATTGATGTATTTTACATTCTTCTTAAAAAATTAAATGTATGAAAAAACTACTGCTGCCATTGCTCTTATTATTTTCCGTTTCTTCCTTCTCTCAAACTGATGATTTGAGAAATAAAATCAGTAAAGCTGCCGACAATATTGAAAGCAAAGTAATCGCGTGGCGGCGTGATATACATGAGCATCCGGAATTAGGAAATCATGAAACCCGGACCGCTGCTATTATTGCAAAGCATCTTCAATCGCTGGGAATAGAAGTGACGACCGGCGTTGCCAAAACCGGTGTGGTAGGAATTTTGAAAGGCGGCAAGCCCGGTCCGGTTGTAGCGTTGCGTGCAGATATGGATGCGCTGCCCGTGACTGAAAGAGTTGATGTGCCATTTGCCTCAAAAGTAAAAACAATGTACAATGGGCAGGAAGTAGGTGTGATGCATGCCTGCGGGCACGATTCGCATGTGGCAATATTAATGGGTGTGGCAGAAATTTTATCATCAATAAAAAAAGATCTGAAGGGCACCGTGAAATTTATTTTTCAACCTGCCGAAGAAGGCCCTCCTGCCGGTGAAGAAGGCGGTGCAGAGTTGATGGTAAAAGAAGGCGTAATGGAAAACCCAAAAGTAGATGTGGTATTTGGCCTTCATATCAATTCGCAAACTGAAGTGGGAAAAATATCTTACCGGCCGGGCGGCACAATGGCGGGAGTAAATGATATGAAGATTACTATAAAAGGAAGATCTGCCCACGGCGCTTACCCATGGTCGTCAATAGACCCAATAGTAGTTTCTGCACAGATCATTAATAATTTACAAACCATAGTGAGTCGCAATTTAAATGTTACTGAAAATGCCGGGGTGGTAACAATCGGCGCTATCAATGCAGGCAATCGGCCTAATATAATTCCGGAGCAGGCTGAGATGCTGGGCACAGTAAGATCTTTCACCAAAGAAGATGAAGCTATGATGATAGACAGAATAAGACAGATAGTTACCAAAACTGCCGAAGCTGCAGGAGCTACCGCAGAAATCAGGTTGCCTTATACGTCGCATTATCCTGTTACGTATAACGATCCCGCACTTACTGAAAAAATGCTTCCATCCCTTCGTAAAACCGCAGGTGATGAAAATGTATTATTGAAGCCGCCTGTAACAGGTGCTGAAGATTTTTCTTTCTACCAGGAAAAAGCTCCGGGACTATTTATCTTTTTAGGAGGAATGCCAAAGGGCGGAGATCCAAAGACCGCGCCATCCCACCATACACCGGATTTTTATATTGATGAAAGCGGGTTTAAGCTTGGGGTAAAAGCATTGGCAAATCTTACTGTTGACTATATGAATACGAGTAGAGAATGATACGAATTTAATGCACCAATTATACGAATTATGAATAGAATGTGTTAACTGTTTTTCAATTCAACAAGGCAAGAATTTTGTTTCGAAGCATGTTTCGTTCCTTATCAGAATGTGTAAGCTGCACTGCAGTCTCAAAATATTTTTTTGCAGCGGGCAGGTTGTGCAACCTTGAATGTATTTCGCCAAAAAGGCTATAGTACAAATAATACGTCTCCAGTTTCTTTTTGTCTTCGATACTTTCCAACTGTTCAAGTGCTTTCGCCGCTCCATGCAACTCCATTACAGCAATAGTTTTGTTCAGTTCATTTATTGGCGAAGGAGCAATCCTGCAAAGCCATTCGTAATATTCTAAAATTCTTTTCCAGTTCGTGTCTTTAAAACTTTGCGCAGAGCAATGCTCATAAGCAATAGCTGCTTCCAAATGATAGGTACTAACCATATCTCCAAAAGCTGCTTTGTTCATGTATTCGTTTCCTTCATCAATTAAAAACCGGTTCCATTTTTTACGATCCTGCATGGGAAGTAAAATAATTTCACCCTCAGTTGTAACGCGGCTTTCACTTCTTGATGAATGAAAGCACATTAGCGCCATCAATGCAAATACTTCCGGCTGCTGTATATGTTCATTTTCTGCAAGCAATTTGCAAAGCATCATCGCTTCAGCAATTACATCCTTACGAATTAATTCTTCGGAATTGGTGGAATTATATCCTTCATTAAAAATCAGGTAAATAGTATTCAACACCGAATCGGTCCTGTTTTTAATTTCATATACAGAAGGGATTTCCAATTTCGTTTTATGTTGCCTGAAAAATTCTTTAGTCCTGTAAAGCCTTTTTGAAACGGTGTCTTCGCTGGTGAGAAATGCTTTGGCAATTTCGGCGGTACTAAAACCACAAAGCGTTTTAAGCATTAAAGTGATTTGATTTTCAGGAGAAATTTCCGGATGGCAACAGGTAAACATCATTCTTAAAAGATCATCTTTTATGAATTCTTCTTTCCAGAAATTTTCCATGGTATTGTTGAGCGTATATTCAGATGTAAGGAGAATCTTTTCCTTGTCGGTAAAGTCAAATTGCACCGAGTGTTTATTTCTCCTGATGATATCGATCGCCTTATTTTTTGCGACGCGAAAGAGCCAGCCGGATGGGTTTTCCGGAACGCCCTTCATTTTCCAAATGTGCATGGCCTGCAGTAATGTATCCTGCACCACATCTTCTGCTGTTTCAAAATTTTCGGTACCAAAAATTTTCACCAAAACTGAAATCATCTTTTTCGATTCGTTACGAAAAAGATGGGCTGTTAGTTGCTGAACAGGTTCGTCATTTGAAGACACAAATTTTTATTTCATTAAAATTACTATAAAGCCCGCATCCGGTTATTTCTTGGGTTGTGCTCAACTTCCGCAAGGCCCAGCGCTTCCATCAATGGCGGCACATACATGCCAAACCTTCCCCGGAATCCCTTCTTCAATCCATACCAGCCGCCAACCGGGTTTTTAGGTGAACGCCCCCATGCTTCTACTGTTCCTTCCTTTGCAGGCTTTTGCTCATCGGCGCTCCCAAGTTCCATCCAGTCGCCATGCTTGTTCAGCATTGCATGCAGATCGTTTATGCATGCAGCATCATAGTGTAAAACAGTTTTCCCTACCGTGCAAACAATAATTTCTTTTCCATCTTTTACATCTTTATACATTTCGTATTCCGATGTACCCGGGGGCGTTTTTAGTTTCCAGGGGTTTTCTTTAGTGCCGGCAGTTTTAATTTCTTTGGCCATACAAATTTTTTAAAATGTTTATTTATGTATAAAAGCAAATTTACCCGGTAAGTCACCAAAGCAAGTTTATTTACCAGGATATCGTAAGACATTACATCTTCAATTCCTGGATTTCTCTTACTTCAACCACGCCATCTTCATACTCAAGCAGTGGGCATCCTTTTGAAATTTCAACGGCCTCCTCAATTGTATCCGCTTTACAAATAAGATAACCGCCTATCATTTCTTTACCTTCCATAAACGGGCCGTCTGAAATAACTTTTTTATTCCCTGCTACCGTCTTTCCGGCTTTATTTAACGGTTGCGCTCCTACGAATTTTCCTTCTTCGCCAAGTCTACCCATCCAGTCCATCCAACGTTGCATGTGTGCCTGCGCTTGTTCGGGAGAAGAAGTATCCATTTCTTCGCGTCCTCCTCTGAATAATAACAAATACTCTTTCATTGAATTAGTTTTTAAGTTTGATTTTAATTAAGATTATTTTTCCAAATTACATTTTTAATGATTATTTATATCTGTTAACATGACGAACAAGGTTGCGCAATCAGGACAAGTTTGATAAAATTATTTTTTCAAACTTATTCAAAGGCAACCAGTCACTGAATACAGGAAAGTATCGTTCACAGTTTTTCAATTCTGTGCATGTAATGCAATCTTGTTTCCTTCGGTATCAACAAAAAAAGCCATGTAGCCGATCTCAGGGCTGATCTGTGTTTTAGGCATCAACACTTTGCCCTTTGCTTTTTCAATGCGGTCGATCACGGTTTGAATTTTTGGATTTGCATTTAGATAAATTACGCAGCCATCCATAGAAGGTTTATGCTGCGGGCTTTGAACAAGCGCACCACTTGCTTTGCCACTTCCCATATCGGCAGGGAAACCGCTCATTTTCATTCCCATCATTTCCTGCATCTTTTCCATTTTTACGCCGAATATTGTTTCATAAAATTTTGTGGCCCTTGCGATATCAAGAGCGGGAATTTCAAACCAGTTGAGTGAATTGGAATTTTTGTCCATGATTTTTTATTTAAGAGTAAAAAAATATTTATACACTAATGACGAATGGAGCAATCGTTTTTGGACAAAAGAAAAAAAAATTCTTAAAAAAATTTCGGCGGGTATATAAATCAAATTAAACCGGCAGTGGTCAATACAAAAATAAATAAAGCCATAGAGGCTTCGGAGTGAAAAATTCATGCCTCAGAAAATTCAAGAGGCATTTTTAGGAAGGCGGCCTTTCAGTATAGCGATAGACTCTTTTATTAATTGCTCAAGTATTTTTAGATCAACATCACTCAGCTTTTTTATATACAGGCAACCAACCCCGGTCTTATGTTTTCCCAGTTTTTCAAGCAGGCTTCTTTTTTCATCCAAAGTACCGCAGAGGTACAAGGATATATTTTGTTTTCTTGGAGAAAAGCCGGCTATGCACATGTCGCCTTCATGGCCACTCGCATATTTATAATGATAACTTCCGAAACCAACGATACCTGGGCCCCACATTTTAGGTTCGGCTTTTGTTTGTCTCTTCATTATTTCTGCAATCGCAAAGCAATCTTTTCGCTTTATCTCGTCCTCAACTGCATTTAAAAAATCCCGGACGCTTGCAGTATTTTCTTTGGTTTTTAACTCTGCCATAAAAATTGATTAAAAATTGAAAACAGTATTAAACTTATCGAATTCCCTTGATGTAGGCCCATCCTTCTTTTTCCTTTGTAACTATTTCATAAATACCATCAGGCACGGTTTCAACTCCCGGAATTAATTGACTTTTATCAACATTGTGGGCTTTCATAGCAACGGAGCAAACTTTGAAAGAAACATTTTTATTTGCTGCAAGTGTTGCAATATCATCCGCAACTACAGACTTGTCTTTTTGCACCATATCTAATGAATTGCCATAAAACACTACTTCTACCTGCGCATCTTTAGATGCTTTAATAATTTCGTTGGTCCACCTGATGACGGCCTTATGATTCATGGTATCATCACTGGTAAGATCAAATACAACTTTGTAATCGGATTGCGCTAATAAAAAAACCGGGGAAAACAACAGCGTGAAAATGGTAAGAATATTCTTTTGCATAACATGGATTTTTAAAAGTTAGTGTTAGTATTTACTTTCTTGTCCTTGTTATTTCTTCAGTAATACCAGGTGCTGAACAATGGTGTGAGCTAATCAACGGAAGGCTGATGTTGAATTATAAAGTTAATGATTTCTTCAATAGGAATTCCCGCCCTGTCGCATGCGTCCCGGATTTCTTCGCGGGAGACATTTGCTGCAAAAGATTTTTCTTTGAGCCTCTTTTTTACACCTTTCAATTCCATTCCTTTATATCCCTCTGGTCGCATTAATGAGTAAGCATGAATCAAGCCTGATAATTCATCAAATGCATATAGCATCTTATCCATTTTTGTCTCGGGTTGCACTCCAAAATAATTAGGGCCATGTGAAGCTATCGCATGAATTATTTCAGGATCAATATTCCTGGATTCCAATTCTTTTATAATTTTATTGCAATGCTGGTCTGGCCACTGATCCCAATCTGCATCGTGCAGCAAGCCGGCCATCTCCCATCGCCATTGATCTTCTTCATTACAATTTTCTCTTTCCGCAGCCCAGCGTTGCATAAGATGAGCAACCTGTTTCATGTGCGTTTTCAACTTTCCATTCAGCACCCATTCATCCAGTAATGTATTCGCTTCGTTTTTGCTAATAACATTTCCTGCATTGGCGGGATCTCCAAAAAAATTTCTACCAAGCAACAATTCACTCATTAATCTTATGTTTTAAATTTTCAAATAATATTTATTCAACCCCGGGTGTTGTTATAATATTTAATTCCGAAAGTTCCTGAAGCAATTGTTTCGGCGACTGAAAATGAATACCGGTGATGCCTTCCTGCTCCGCTCCCCTGATGTTTCTCAGGCTATCATCTATAAAAATAGCTTCGGCAGGATTTACCCCGAATCGATTCAATAACAACTGGTAGATATCAGCAAAAGGCTTTCGTGTTTTCTCTTCACCGCTCATAACAATACCTTCGAACCAACGAAGAAAATCGTAACGACCCAGTGCAACCGGGAACGTCTCAGCGCTCCAGTTAGTAAGCGCATAAAGCTTATATTTTTTTGTGCCGATCAATCTCTTCAAAATTTCTACAGTCCCAGGAATTGGGCCGCCGAGCATTTCTTCCCACCTTCCATAATATGCACGCACTGCATCCTCATAGTCCGGATGCTTCAATACGAGTTCTTCAGTTGCTTCCTCCAGGGATCTTCCGGCATCCTGCTTTTCATTCCATTCACCCGTGCATATATTTTCAAAAAACCAATCTATCTTTTCTTCACTGTCAAAAATCTGGCGGTAAACATACCGCGGGTTCCAATCAATAAGAACACCTCCTAAATCAAAAATGATGGTTGTAATTTTTTTATCCATGCTTTAATTGAAAATGTGAACTGCAAATATGTTGAAAAATACCATTACGCAGCAGGAAAAATACTTAGGGAAGAATGATGCTTAATAAGTATTGCTAAGATTTGAAGGAATCGATTCTACCTTACTCCTCAGGAACTTTGAGTACCAGTGCCCTGAAGCTTTTACAATGCGTCTCTGCGTTGCAAAATCAACATATACCAGGCCGAAACGGGGATAGTAACCTTCAGCCCATTCAAAATTATCGAGGAAGGTCCAAACAAAATATCCCTTCACATTTACCCCATCCTGCTTAGCGCGTAGCACCTGTGAAATATGATCGTTTAAATATTTCAATCTCCCGTGGTCGCGAACTTCTCCATCAGCATATACATCAGGAAACGCTGCTCCATTTTCTGTAATTACGATTGGCGGCATAGCAGGATATTCGCTGTATTTCTTTAAAATATTATAAATGGATTCAGGGTAAACTTCCCAATTCATTAAGGTCGTTTCAACATTTCGCTTATTGGCCTTTATGATCCTCGCATTTATAAAAGGCATAAAAGCAGAATGAACGACCATCTCACGGGTATAGTTTTGAATGCCAACAAAATCCATATCAAACGCTAAATCTTTCTCATCATCCGGCTTCATATATTTTTCGATACGGGACAATATTTTCAAATCTTTTAGCGGATAACCCATACCAAGTATTGGCTCAATAAAAAGCCGGTTGAGTAAAGCATCTACTTTCTTAGCGGCAATAATATCTTTTTCATTATTGGTATATGGATCAATATGCGAACATGAAAACGTAGTCCCCACATTACTTTCCGGTTGGAGGGATTTAATAATTTTTCCGCCGTGCGACTGGCAAAGAGCAGCATGATGTGTGGCAGCTAAGAAATTACCCAGTCCTTTTTTACCCGGAGCATGTACGCCCAAAAAATATCCCGCACCGGTAAATACCATCGGCTCATTCAACACGATCCAATTTGTAACACGGTCGCCAAAATTCTTCACGCATGTTTTTACGAATTCATCAAACCACGATACTACTTCCCTGTTTGTCCATCCCCCTTTTTCCTGTAGTGCATGTGGCAGATCCCAATGATATAATGTGACCCATGGCGTAATTCCAACTTCGAGGCAAAAATCAATTACGCGATTGTAAAAATCAATACCGGCGGTATTTGCAGTCCCTATCCCCTTCGGCAGAATGCGGCTCCACGAAATGGAAAAGCGATAGTTGGGAATATTCATATCTGCCATAAGGCTGATATCTTTTGTATAACGATTGTAAAAATCACAGGCAAAATCACCATGGTGATTTTGAAAAATTTTATTTCTGCGTTTTACAAATACGTCCCAAATAGATAAGCCCTTTCCATGGGTATTGTAGCCTCCTTCAACCTGGTATGCAGCAGTGGAAACTCCCCATATAAAATCGCCGCCAAAATCTTCTTTTTTCATCGGCATATAATACTACCCTGTAATTTGATGGAGAACATTTCCCAAACTTATCTTTCTTATTTTTTTCCCCGGGAGAGGAGTTACTATAGAAATGGCAGAAAGGTTTTGCTTTTCTGAAATATGATTTTCGAAAACCTGGTTTATAATTTGATCAGTGATATCAGGAAAATTAACAGGGATTATCTGCGGGGTGTCAACCCAATTTTTAATATTTTCCAGCCTGGATAATTTTAATTTGTTTAAAACAGGTACGCCCATTTCCTTCAGCGCTGCTGCATTACACTGCTGCTCGTATTGCCCTTTCATGGGTATCACCATTAATTTCTTTTGAAGATATAATGCTTCTGCCGGTGTTTCAAAACCTGCTCCGCACAGCACTCCCGTGCAAGTTATTAAGCTTTCAATAAATTTTTCATTGCTGATCGGATTTATACAAACATTCTTCTCGCTATACGATTTTTTTGAATGCTTGGAAAAAACCTGCCACTCTGTTTTTTTGATTTCTTTCAATACTTTTATAAGCCTCTCATCGTCATAAGCAGGAAGATATACTGTGTAATGATTTAGTTTTTTAACAACAGCGTTTCTCATTTCATTTCTTATTACGGGAGTAAATATTTTTTTATCATAAGATTTAAAATGAAATCCATATTTGTCGGTAACGGGAGCATATTCCCTGAGAATAGTTTTGCCAACAATATCTGAATCTTCAGGACGGGGACTGTTTTTATTAAGCACTGCAGCCTGGTGACTCAGGCCAATGCATTCCTTATGCTTTATTTTGCATGCCCATGCACTTACCGGCTCAAAATCGTTTATTACTATATCATATTCATCCACCGGCAGGTCTTGAATTTCTTTAAAAAATCTTTTAAGCCTTGCCTGTTTATAAGTTTCAACCAAGTCCACTCCACCTTTCTTTCCAAATATAAAACTCATGCCTTTGAGTTTATATTTCACCGGGTATCCTACATCAACGTCGGCCTGTGTTCCACTTACAAGTATATCAAGTGTTCCCTTTTTTTGCAATAAAGGTATAATGTCACGTGCCCTGCTCACATGGCCGTTACCAGTTCCCTGTATGGCATAAAGGATTTTCATTGTACGTTCATTAAATTAAATTCCTGCAGCATATTGTCGAACAGTTGCGTGTTCGTAAGCTCAGTCTCATTTTCCTCATCGGGCAATGATTGATTCATTTCACTTTCTTCATACCGGTAAATTATCCATTCACCATTATTATATTCAAGCGCTGTAAGATTTTCTATCCAGTCACCGGAGTTCAGATACATAATTGATCCATCCTGGCTTTTTATTTCTTTCATTTCCGGCTGGTGAATATGGCCACATACCACATAATCGTACTTGTTAGATATGCCAATGTTCGCCGCGGTTTCTTCAAAATTGTTTATGAATTTAACAGCACTTTTTACACTGTTTTTTATTTTCTTTGAAAGAGAAAGTTTTCCTTTCTTAAATATTTTTGCTGAAATGAAATTGGCGAGGCGGTTAATTAATATCAACGTGTCATAACCTTTGGCGCCTAGCTGTGCAAGCCACTTGGAATGTTGCATGGTCACATCGAATACATCGCCATGAAAGAACCATGCGTTTTTACCATCAGCCAGAGGGAGCACTACCTTATTCACTATTCTCAAAGAGCCCATTTTAAAGCCAACAAACTTGCGAAGCATTTCATCATGATTGCCGGTGACATAATAAATTTTCACTCCCTTGCCCATCCAGCCCATAATGTACTTCACAATCTTCATGTGGCTTTTTGGCCAGTAGCGTTTGCTGAATTGCCATATATCTATGATATCGCCATTCAATACGACTGTTTTTGGTTTTATGCTCTTGAGGTAGCATAACAATTCTTTTGCATGGCAACCGTACGTACCTAAATGCACGTCACTTAATACGAGGATTTCAACCCTTCTTTTTTTAATCTCCATTACAATTGAACTTTGTAAAACTTAAGCGGAGAATAAAAGGCTGATAGTCGCTGAAGAAAAACCCGGATGAGAATTTTTTGAAAGAAATATGAGATTGTTTTCATGATCTGAATTTTAATGGTTAGGAATAAGGTAAGTAGAACAAATCTGTTGAAAACGGAAATCTTAGTTAAACAAAATAACAAACTGAATATGGCCTTAACTTTAAGTCTATATTATGAGAACATTAATTTTTTTGCAGAACAACCCATAAAGATTTTGTGTATGACAATAAACCTAAAGATCTTGATTTTTAAGCTTTATGATTTCAGCAGCAATGCTTACTGCGATTTCCTCGGGTGTACGGCTTTTAATCGGCAGGCCAACAGGGGCATGGATTTTTTTTAAAATGTTTTCATCAAACCCTTCGGTTTTGTATTGATCAAACATCTTTTCCATTTTTTTTGAGCTACCCAATATACCAAGATATTTAAAGCTCTTGTTGAAAACAGATCGCAATGCTTCATCGTCGGTCCGGTAGCCAAAGGTCATTATTACCACATAATTATTTTGTCCCGAAGGAATATGTTTTGCAAGAGTTGTATAGTCTTTAAGGCATTTCTTTTCATGTGCCACTTTATTTTTCTGTACAGTATTCAGGTGCTCCCTGTCATCAAAAAGATGGATGTAAAAATTTAATGTGGCCATGAGTTTGGAGAGCGCCAATGCACAATGGCCTCCTCCAACTATGTATAAGTGATTTTTATAACCGACATTTTCGATGTAATACCATTCTTCACCGGTTATGAATTTATATGAAAAATTTTCAGGATTATGAACACCCATGGAAAACTCCAGCGCAGATGGTGAAATTTTTAAGAGGCCAATTTTATTCTTCTTTATTGATTTCGTTATTCCCTTAATTACCAGTGCATCTTTCTTTTGAACGATGTATAATAATATAGTTTGCTCACCGGAGCATATCATACCACTTTTATTCGTTCCGGCATTTTTATCATGCACCTGTTTTTTTACCAGTGTTTCTTTCGAATAGTGCTTTAGCCTTTGCTTCGCCATCTCAACAAACTTATGCTCCATTACGCCGCCGCCCACGGAACCTTCCAAAACTCCTTCAGCATTTACAGCCATAAAAAAGCCTTGTCTTCCAGGGCTGCTGCCAAAGCTCTCCACCACATATAAAAGCATTACAGGAATTTTTTCCTTTAAACTTTTACTTATTAAATTCCATATTACTAATTGCTTCTTCATTTGCAGTCTTGATATATTCCGGGGATTTGGAATACAATGAGCATAAAACTTTTTCGGGAGTCATTGGTGCAGAAAATGCAGGATCGGCATTTGGATTAAACGCTTTAATTGCATTAAAAAGCGCAAAAAAAGTTCCGATGCCATACATTAAAGGCGGCTCCCCTACTGCCTTTGAATGCAGTATCGCAAGATTATCATTTTGCGTTTCCAGGAAATGGACTTGTATATTTTTTGGAACAGAATAGATGTCGGGAATTTTATAGGTAGATAAAGCATTTGACAGCAACCTTCCGTTTTCATCATAAATAATCTCCTCCATAGTCATCCATCCAATGCCTTGTACAAGGCCTCCCTCTATTTGCCCAAGGTCAACAACAGGATTCATGCTTGCTCCGAAGTCATGCACAATTTTTACAGCATCTACTTCATATATTCCTCTCAGGCAATCAACCGTAACAGTTGTTATTGCAGTACCATAAACATGGTAGGCAAAAGGATGTCCTTTTTCTATTGCAGGATCAAAATGAATTCCCGGCGGCGTGTAATGTGCATGTTCTGAAAGGCTGATACGTTTAGTATAGGTAGCTAGTACGATATTGCTCCATGAAACATCTGTTGCCTTACCATTCGCCCAAATCATTTCATCTTTAAATTCTATTACAGCAGCAGTTGTATTCAACATTTCAGCAACAACGTTTTTCAATCTTCCCGCAATCTCTTTACAAGCCATTTCAACAGCCTTACCATTAAGATCCGCTGTGGCGCTTGCTGCAGAAGGCGACGTATTAGAAATCCTGAATGTATTAGTGGAATGAATTTTTATTCTTGAAGTATCAACAGAGAAAATACCTGCAGCCACTTGTAACATTTTTGTATTTACTCCCTGTCCCATTTCCACAGCGCCGGTGCTTATTCCAATACTGCCATCCGTGTAAATGTGTACCAAAGCCCGGGCCTGGTTCATGAGTGTTTTGGTAAAGGAAATTCCAAAACACACGGGCATCAACGCTATCCCTTTTTTGAATAATTTATTCGTACCGTTAAAGCGCTCAACTTCCTTTTGTAGTTTATCAATTTCATAAACAGAAACTGCATGGTTCCAGCATTCATTTGCTTCACTTTCTGCAAGCTGGCCATACGGAAATTCATCACCTGTTTTTAAAAGGTTCTTCTTTTGAATTTCTGAAGCCGGTACTCCCAATTCGTCTGCTGCTTTGTTAATAGCCGATTCAATCACAAACATTCCCTGGGGGCCGCCAAAGCCACGAAATGCGGTATTTGGCGGAAGATTCGTTCTGCAACTGTATGCAGTAGCCGTTACATTAGGCACGAAATAAGAATTGGTGCAATGAAATAAAGTGCGTTCCAAAACTGCGGGCGAAAGATCAGCAAATGCTCCTGCATTCTGATAAAAAGATGCTTCATAACAAATGATCTTAAGATCATCATCAAGACCAATTTTGAAATCGGATGTGTAAGGGTTTCTTTTCCCGGTCATGCGCATATCCTCCATCCTGTGAAGGGAATACTTTACGGGCTTCTTGAGGTGATACGTAGCGAGTGCACATAGAATTGCCCATACGGTTGCCTGGTCTTCCTTTCCTCCAAAACCCCCGCCAAGGCGGGTTACATCAACCTCTAACCGATGCATAGGAATTCCCAAAACATCCGCCATGTGTCTTTGAACTGCAGTCGGTCCTTGTGTTGATGAAAAAACTTTGATACAATTATTTTCAACCGGGATTGTATAAGCTCCCTGCGTTTCTATGTACAAATGCTCCTGGCCGTTAGTGCTTGCCATTCCTTCAAAAATATGCGAACAATTTTTCCATTGTGAAGAAGTATCCCCGAGTTTAAAAGTCCGGGGCGGAACAATTAATTCTCCTTTTTCCTTTGCCTCCCTCGGATCGGTAATGGCAGGCAAAGCTTCTATTTCAATCTTAATTTTTTTTACTGCTGCCTGGGCAATCTCCGCAGATTCAGCCACAACAAATGCTACTGGCATTCCATTAAAATAAACGTGTTCTTTCGCAAGTAAAGGTTCATCAGCAACGATACCACCAATTTGATTCTTACCCGGAATATCTTTAGAAGTAAATATTCTAACTACACCTGTTGTTTTCTCTGCTTCCGACAAATCAAGATGCACAATTTTACCATGCGCTATGGGTGAACCAAATGCTGCACCGTACAACGTACCTGCAAGTACAGGAATATCATCCAGGTAAACGGATTCGCCGCGTACGTGTGTAAATGTGTCTATATTCTTCATTTAGTAATTCAACATTTTTTCAACATTTAATGCTGGAAAAAGCGCAAGAAAATGTGCCTTTATCAATTGTCCTAACAATAAACTTTTATATACCTTACTTCCTCTTGCATCACTTATTGGAGAAATTTCTGCTTTGGCAATTTCAATTGTTTCAAAAACTATCTCTTCGGTTAATATTTTTCCTTTCAAAAAATCAGAAGCACGGGAAAGATATATCGGTATGGGGCCAACGCCACCCGCGGATAAAGAAGCGCTATTGATTTCTTTATCTTTCACGCTTATTGAAATCGCCGTATTCACACTAGCAATATCCAGGTGGGTGCGCTTGCTTACTTTTTCAAAATTGAAAAAAGTATCTTTCGAAGGAAGCTCAAAGGAGATTTGTTTAATGAATTCACCGGGACGTTTATCAAGAATTTTATATCCTTTGTATAAATTTCGCAGTTGAATTTCTCTTTCATTGCCACCATCACTTAAAACTAATTGCGCATCAAGTGCAAGAAAAAATATAGTAAAATCTCCAATCGGTGAAGCATTGATAAAATTGCCGGCAAGGGTCGCCATGTTTCTTATTGGTGTAGAAGAAACTAATTTTATAAACCTTGGAATTTCCGGAAAATGGCTACGGATAATTTCAGATTCAATAAGGTCAGTAACTGTTGCTGAAGCGCCGATGCAACACCTGTTTCCAACTTTTTTTATTCCTTTCAAATTCACTTTATCATATAAGAAACCTATATCTGCGTGAATCATATTCTCAGGCTGCTGAACATATAGATCGGTTCCACCCCCGAGGTACTTATAAATATCCGATGATTTTAAAACACCATTGTTTTTGCTTTTTATCGCGACCAGCCGTTGTTTCATCTCTTTAAAATAATCCGGCAATATTTTTCTCTCAACAACAAAATCAATGGCATGCCGATTCTTTCTTTCTGCCATTAAACCAGCAAGTTTTGCGGCGGCTCTTTCGATTGATTTATACCCGGTGCACCTGCATATATTACCATCAATTGAGGCAATTGCTTTTTCATAAGAAGGTTGCACCCGGCTCAAACAAAACCCTGCAAGAGAAACCACAAAACCAGGTGTGCAAAAACCACATTGCGAAGCGCCTTCATCGTTCATGCATTGTTGCATGGGATTTAAGTCCTGCATATTTATTCCCTCAACAGTTACAATATGTTTATGATGCACGTTGCCCAATGGCAGAAGGCAGGAAGTCATAGAGCGATACACCAACTCATCATTTATTAATTCTCCCACAAGAACAGTACAGGCGCCACAATCACCTTCTCTGCACCCAATCTTTGTACCCATCAGGTTTTGATGATAACGCACGAAATCCAACAGCAGCATACCTGGAGGTAATGCGGTATTTATTTCTTTATTATTTAAAATAAATTGTATCAAAGGGACTTTTGTTGGCAATAAAGTTAGCATAATTGGAATAATGAAGAGCGAGACCCCCCGTTAAGGTTTAACAGCATACCTCATTGCATTTTCAATAAACAGGCCATTCTTCAACATTCATTCAGAGCAACATCTCATTTCACAACCGCACCCTGGTCAATCCAGCAGCGAATCATGTTGCGCTCTTCCTGCGTCATACTTGTTTTATTATTAAGAGGCATCGTTTTGGTTACAACAGCACGCTGCATAATTTTGTCTTTGTATTTAACAATTTCGGCGGGAGTATCATACATTACTCCATTGGGTGCAGCGCTAATCGAATTGTCTGTTGGATGAGAAGAATGACAACTAATGCAACGCTGCTGAAAAATAGTATTCACTTCTGTGAAGCTGATCTCTGCTTTACATTCAGTAGTTTCCTTTTGCGGGGCAGTAACAAAGCATGTTGCCAGAATTATTAAAACTGAAACCGGCATCACCCAAATACTTAACTGGCCTTTCTCCCGGAGATTAAGATAATGCTTAACTCCTGCAGTGCCCAGCGTTAATGCTGCAAGAACCAGCCACGAATTTTTATTCCCATAAGTACCTGGAAAATGATTGCTGATCATCACAAATAAAACAGGCAGCGTAAAATAATTATTATGCAGAGATCGCCTCCCTGCATTTTTACCGAGCTCAGGGTTTAAAGGTTTTCCTTCTTTTGCTGCCTTTACCATAGCCTTTTGAGCAGGAATAATCACGAAGAAAACATTCGCAGCCATTATAGTTCCGAGCATGGCCCCGAAATGTATGTATGCGGCACGTCCGCTGAAAACATGCGCATAAAAATAGGCAAATCCGAGGGCGATAATAAAGCCAATTAGCGCAAACCATGCACCCATTTTTACTAGGGGAGTCTTACAAAGAATATCGTAAATCAACCACCCGGCTATGAAAGACCCAATGCCACTGGCAATTGCCGTAACAGGACCTACATCAAGAACATCTTTACTTATCAAAAATTCTTTTGCATTGAAATAGTAAACGACAAAGAGCAAACAAAATCCGGAGATCCATGTGAAGTATGCCTCGTATTTAAACCAATGTAAATGTTTCGGAATTGTTTTAGGAGCGATCTTATATTTTTCAAGATAATAAAAACCGCCACCATGAACGGCCCATAAATTTCCGGCAAGCTCTTCTCTTACGTTCTCTGTTCTGTTGAGCGCATTCTCCAGAAAAACAAAATAAAACGAAGCACCGATCCAGGCAATACCAAAAGTAATATGTGTAAGACGGATAATAAGGTTAAGCCAATCCATCATGTGTGCTTCCCATATAGTACCGCGGAGAAAAAAATATATACAAACGAGTAAAGCAATTATAGTCAATACCAGCGCAGCATACACAAAACCCTTAGATAGTATTATTTTCTCTTTACCCGCTTCCCCATTAATATCGTTATCATCAAAACCTGCAGGATGTTCTTTCTCAAATGCACGAAACCTGTAGGTCATTACAACCAGGAAAACAAGAATAAACAGCAGCACAAAAAAAATAACACCAGGAAGCATTCTACAATTAATTTTTATCAATCACCCTATTAAACAATATACGATTAGATAATTGATGAATTTTAAACAAGACAATTTAGAATTTTGTTTTCTATTTTTATAGATTGATTTTACTTATAGAAAAAATGGCTGAACTGGCTTTACATAGTAACCGGGTAATTACAAATGGTAAAATCGTTGATGCAACTATTTTTATTAAGAATGGAATTATTTCAGAGATTGTAAATGGACTTCGAGAAAATTATTCCGGTGAAATAATTGATGTTGGAGATAAAATCATAATGGCAGGCATTATCGACCCGCATGTACATATAAATGAACCCGGACGAACCGAATGGGAAGGATTTGATACAGCAACAAAAGCGGCCATTGCGGGCGGCGTTACTACTCTAATTGATATGCCATTAAATGCATCGCCGGTAACTACCACAGCAAAAGCATTTGACGAAAAAGTTTCTTCAACCAAAAATAAGTTACATACCAATTGCGGATTCTGGGGAGGCATTGTTCCCGGCAACGAAGATGAAATAGAAAAACTTATTGATAAAGGCGTGTTTGGCTTTAAAGCATTTCTTACGCATTCAGGGATTGATGAATTTCCAAATGTAACCGAAGAAGATCTTAGAAAAGTAATGCCCGTTATTGCAAGGAATAAATTGCCACTACTTGTACATTGTGAACTCGACAGCTTTGAAAGCGGCGTAATTACTAATAGTATTTCGTATAAAAATTACCTGGCATCGCGGCCCAAAAAATGGGAAGATGATGCGATCGCTTTGATGATACGTTTGTGTGAAGAATTTAATTGCCATGTGCATATTGTTCATTTGTCTTCTGCAAATTCCATTGAACAAATAGCAAAAGCAAAACAAAGAAAATTGCCGCTTACTGTTGAAACTGGTCAGCATTATCTGTTCTTCAATGCCGAAGAAATTCCTGATGGCGCGACAGCGTTTAAGTGTGCTCCACCCATTCGTGAAAAGGAAAATAATAATCTGCTCTGGCAGGCACTCAAAGATGGCATTATTGATTTTGTCGCAACGGATCATTCGCCTGCAACTCCTGGTATCAAAGAAATCAAAAGCGGAAATTTTATGAAAGCATGGGGTGGTATTGCATCATTGCAGTTTGCTCTGCCAGCCCTATGGACAGCCGCAAAGGAAAGAAAAGTCTCTGTGCCGGATATCGCAAAGTGGCTTTCGGAAAATCCTGCAAAACTTATTGGAAGGGAGCAAAATAAGGGGAAAATTGCCGTCGGTTATGATGCTGATATTATTGTATGGGATGATAAAAAAGAATGTGTCATCACAGAAAAAATAATTCAGCACAAAAATAAGATTACGCCTTACCTCGGTAAAACTTTAAGGGGAGTTATAGAACAAACCTATCTTGGGAGCGTAGAAGTTTATAAAAATGGAAATTTTTCCGCTTTGAATAATGGGAAATTCATTATTCATACCAATTAAGAGATTGAGAATTACTTTTGCCGGATAAGCGGGATTAAATTAAATTTAAATCAATAAACGACGCTGCATAACTAAACAATGAAAAATTCTAAAATAAGAGCGGAAAAAATTGAATCAAGAATCGTGGAGCTTGCACAATGCAGTGATGAGCCCGATTGCCTGAGCAGGGTCTTTGGCACAAAGGCTTTCGTGGAAGCCCAGCAGAAGATTGAATCCTGGATGAAAGAAGCCGGGCTTCAAACTTATGTTGATAATATCGGGAACATAAGGGGCAAATTATTTTCAGAGGCCCCGGATGCGAAAACTTTTGTAATTGGATCTCATTTCGATACAGTAATTAATGCGGGAAAATATGACGGAGCACTTGGCATACTTGCAGGATTAGATGTTGTTGAAAATATCGTTCAGCAAAATATTAAGCTCCCGTTTCATATTGAAGTTATTGCTTTTAGTGATGAAGAAGGTGTGCGCTTTCATGCATCTTACCTGGGAAGTAAAGTGGTAGCCGGAAATTTTAATGTGGAAATGTTGCAAAAAAAAGATCACGATGGAACTTCACTGGAACAAGTATTACAAGGGCTGAATTACGATAGCTCAAAACTTTCAGACGATGCTGTAAGGCCCGAAGATTGGCTTGGCTATTACGAGATTCATATTGAGCAGGGACCTGTTTTGTACAATAGAAATATTGCAGCGGGAATAGTAACGGCTATCGCGGGGCAAAGAAGAATGTCCATTGAGTTTACAGGAATCGCAGGCCATGCAGGCACTGTACCTATGAAGATGCGAACCGATGCGTTGTGTGCAGCCGCAGAATTTATCCTGGCCGTTGAACAGTTTGCAAGCGCTAAAAAAAGTGGTGTGGTTGCAACAGTTGGCAAAATAGAAATTCAACATGGAGCCAGCAATGTAATTCCTGGTAAAGCAACGTGCAGCCTTGACCTGAGAAGTGGAAGCAAGAAAAAACTTACAAGAGCTTATGAAAGCCTCAATGAAATATGTGAAGACATTTGCAATAAAAGAAAAATTTATTTTGAATGGAAATTAATTCATGAAACAAACCCGGTTACCTGCGACGAGGCGCTTACTAAACTTTTGAAAAAATCAATTAAGCAAAAAGATATGGAGGTAATTGAAATGGAAAGTGGTGCGGGCCACGATGCAGTTGCTATTTCCGAAGTTGCGCCTGTATCTATGCTGTTTGTAAAATGTTTTAAAGGCATTAGCCACAACCCGTTGGAAAAAACGGAAATTAAGGATATAGCAACGGCACTAGAAATATCAGATAATTTTATCGGGCAGTTGTCGTCGAAAGCTTCAGATCTTCGACAAGCTCAGACTGACAGACAAGCTCAGACTGACAGACAGGCTCAAATTGACAAACAACCTCAGATTAGCAAACAGGATGAGATCGAAAAAGAACCTCATGTTGGCAAAATCGGCGAAGCATGATGGAGCCAGACTGAAAAAAACAATCCATGGAAATATCAGCATTAACAAGGTCGGTAGTAAAAAGAAATCATGCAGTAATAAGCCCTGATGGTTATATCAATAGCAGGGTTCCCGGCTGGGACAATTGCACGGTGAATGTTATTATTAACGAACAGATGGGCGCTCATCTCACACAAATTTTTATAACTGCAAATAAGGATTGCCATCTTTCAGGAACAACTAAAAAATCTCAAATTTTTTTTTATATCATTAAAGGAAAATGCACTGTAAACATCTGTGACAATACACAGGAACTTTCACAAGGGCAATTTGTATATGTGCCTGTAGAAAAGCAATATAATTTTGACAATATAGAAGAAGGAACGCAGTTCCTTACATTTCATAAAATATATGAAAACCTCGAAGGGTATAAAGTTCCGGAAACAATTTTTGGGGATTCATCGAAAGTGGAAGGCCCTTCCTACCTTGGCGATGAGGCATTGCGTTTACAGGTTCTGTTGCCGGAAAATTTATCGTTTGATATGGCGGTAAATATTTTCACGTATGATCCCGGGGGCCATTTGCCCATGGTAGAAACACATATTATGGAGCATGGGCTGATGTACCTGCAGGGCCAGGGGATTTATATGCTCGATCATCAATGGTATCCCATAAAAAAAGGAGACTCTATCTGGATGGCCCCTTATTGCCAGCAATGGTTTACCGCTATGGGGAAAGAGCCCGCAGTTTATATTTATTATAAAAATGTAAACAGGTTTCCAACGATTGTATAAGCAAAAAATTATTTGACTTTTATTAAAAAATAGAAAATGACAATTGCAGAATTTGATCATCTTACTATTGATAAAAAAAAGGAATTGCTGCACAATTGCTGTGGTTCTTCAACATGGGTAAATAAAATGCTAACTATTTTCCCCATAGACGACCTGGTAGAACTTTTGGAGGATGCCGATGAAAAATGGGACGAATGCAAACCCGAAGACTGGCTTGAGGCATTTGAACAACATCCTGTAATCGGGAACATTAATTCCTTGAAAGAAAAATTTTACGCAACCGCAGACTGGGCACAGGTTGAGCAATCAGGAGCTAAGGACGCTTCGCAGGAATTATTGGGGTCTTTAGCTGATGGAAATAAAAAATACCAGGAAAAATTTGGATTCATTTTTATTGTATATGCCATAGGAAAATCTGCTGATGAAATGCTTGCGCTTTTACAAGAGCGCCTAAAAAATAAGCCTGAAGACGAAATCCAGATTGCCGCCGCAGAGCAGATAAGAATTACAAAAAAAAGGTTGGAAAAATTATTTTTATGAGCAACATTACTTCCCATGTTTTGGACACTTCTAAAGGAAGACCGGCCGGGGGCATTAAAATAATTTTATTTAAAAATGAGGATGAAGAATGGATAACTATTGCGGGCGGCATTACTAACGCGGATGGAAGAATCAATGACCTGCTGGAAAAAGATGTTATTCCCGCGCCAGGTATTTATAAATTAAAATTTGAAACACATGAATACTTCAGCAAGGATTCTGTGCAAACATTTTATCCCTTCATCGAAATTATTTTTGAAATAAAAGATGAGGAACATTACCACGTTCCGCTGTTATTAAACCCTTATGGCTATTCCACTTACCGCGGCTCCTAATTCTAAAAAATTATTGCATGAAATTTTCTGTAAAAGAAGATGAGAAAGAAAATTTGCTGAACGCATTGCAATCAGCAAACCTTGAATTTCAAAAAAAATATCCCGGTGATAAACCAGAGAGACAGCCGGTGCATACTGTGTATGGAGGCGCCAATCTTTTCAAATCGGATACTGCTATAAAAATGGGCGAGATTGCTTTGCGCAATCTTCAAACCTATGCACCTAATTTTGTTACGCTTGCAAAAGTACTACAACTACAAGGGTTTGAGCATTTACCTCATCTCGAAAAAGATATTGAATACCTCACGCAGCGGTTGAAAGGCATGCGCGAAGATGAGAGAAAAAAGGAAAATGCCTGGCTCTCATATTCTGTTTATAATAAGATTATAAAGAAATTAGAGACAGAACCGGTAGAAGATTTCCGGATTGATTTTGAAGATGGATTTGGCAACAGGCCGGATGATGAAGAAGACGAAACTGCTGTTAACGCTGCCAATGAACTGGCACTTGCTATTAAGAACAAAACACTGTCGCCTTTCATCGGCATTCGCATAAAACCGTTTACAGAAGATTTGAAATATCGGGGTGTACGAACTATGGATCTTTTCATCTCTACCCTGCTTTCAAAGACAAATAATATTCTTCCTGACAACTTCGTGGTGATGTTACCGAAAGTTACCATTCCTGAACAGGTCACTACTTTAGTAAGATTATTTGAGATCATAGAAAAAGAAAATAATCTAAAGCCTGGCTCTCTTAAAATGGAAACGATGGTTGAAGCCACGCAAATTATTATGGATGATGAAGGCCGTAATCCTTTGATGAAAATTATAAGAGCATCAGAAGGAAGAATGATTGCTGCACATTTTGGAACTTATGATTATACTGCATCGTGCGGCATCACGGCGAAGTATCAAACGATGGATCACCCTGTCTGTGACTTCGCACATCATGTAACTAAAGTAGCCTTGGGTGGAACCGGAATTTTTCTTTCGGATGGAGCAACTAACATTATGCCGATCGGGCCGCATCGTGG
>JBBSBD010000065.1:0-25582 GCA_038251675.1 Chitinophagales bacterium
AAATTAAACAACCGCTTTAAAATATTACGCATGAAAATAAAATCAAAGGCTTTTGCAATTATCATCTTTATTTCATCTGTAACCTTGATGAATTCCTGCAGCAAAGAAAGTGTAAGTGCAAATGCGAATGCATCAACCGGTAAAGGTGGTTCAATCACCCGTTTCACAATCGCACAAGGTTATCTTTATGCTGTAAGCAATCATTCTCTTTATGCCTATAGTTTAAGTGATCCTGCCAAGCCCGACCTGGTGTATACTTCTCCATTAAACTTTGATATAGAAACTATATACCCTTATAATAAATATTTATTCCTCGGTACAAAAACCGGTTTATACATTTATTCCATTGATACTGCTTCATCGCCGCGATTGATTGGAGAAGCACAACATGCCCGTAGTTGCGATCCGGTAGTGGTAAATGATTCCGTTGCTTTTGTTACGCTTAAAAGCACGAGCGGCTGTGGGCCTGCAGTAGCAGGTCTGTACATCCACGATATAAAAGACATTACCCATCCTACACTAAAAAATACTGTGCCGTTACCCGATCCTGTTGGTCTTGGTTTGCAGGATAGCATCTTATATGTATGTTGCGGTAATGCCGGCCTCAAGGTGTTTAACGTAAAAGACCCCTATATGCCCGCACTGATCACCACTAAAACCGATGGTAATTTTGTTGATGTTATCCCCTATAATGGAATACTCATATCGGCAGTACAGGATGGTATTATTTTATATGATATCACATATCCTGCATCCCCATCGTTAATTAAGAAAATTGGCAGTTAAAATCTCTCAGGTATTTTCAAGCAGCAGGTCTGTTTTGTAATTACAATTGCGATGGGAATACATAATTTTAAGAAATTAAACACAGCTTTAGTATTCGCAGGGGATTGGCGAAGGCACATCAGCATTAGCCGGAAAATTAAAGCCTTGTTTACTAGATTGCAAACTAAAACTTTATGAAATATCATTTTAAGCTTCAATATTTGCGCTTTAAAAGAGATTGTACAAGTGCTGGAATAAATCCTTTTTTAGGTTTAGGTTTTGTTGTGTGTGCTTTTGTTATCATTTCAGAATTAATTTTCAAAAAAATAAATTATAGCCCGCTATTATACCTCCTTACTGCACTTATAATAATAAGTACTTTTGGTGAAGAAATCCGCAATCAGTTCTTAAAATCTATCTTCCCACCTATTAAGTGCAGGAAACTCAGATTGCTTGAAAACCTATTGGCTGCTGCGCCGTTTTCCATCTTTTTGGTTTTTGAAAATCATTATCTTATAGCGATCTTAACTCTTGTACTAAGCAGTATTTTATCATTGTATAATAAAATGGGATTCACAGGATTTCAAATTCCCTCTCCTTTTTCAAAAAATCCTTATGAATTTACGGTAGGGTTCAGGAGAAATTATATATTTATATTAGCCATTTATGCTGTAGCCTTTATCTCAATATATTATCATAATTTCATCTTAGGCTTATTAAGCCTGTTAAGTATATTTCTCCTTTGTCTGACGTTTTATTCAGTGGAAGACCCGATTTATTATGTTTGGATTCATTCCCAATCCTCAAAAGTCTTTTTAGGGAATAAGATTAGAGTTGCCTTGCGCTATAGTTTTTTTCTCAGCCTGATTATTTTGCTGACTTTAATCTGTTTTTATTCTTTCCAAATAGGGCTTGTTTTACTAACATTGACAGTTGGATTATTATATATAGTTCTTGGCATTCTGGCCGTGTATGTTAATTTTCCCTCGAAGAGAACCTACTCTCAGAACATTCAATTCTATTTTTCAATTTTGATGCCTCTATTGTTGCTATTGGTAATTCCAAATATGTACTATCAGGCAATTCGCAGATTAAAAGAATATTTAAAATGTTAATCATTAAAAATCTTTCAAAGGTTTACGGAAGGCATTTGGTTCTTGATGATATTAGCTTATCCATTAATGAAGGTGAGGTTCATGGAGTGGTTGGAGAAAATGGAGCTGGGAAGACAACTTTATTCAAATGTATATCCGGCCTGGAAAATTTTGAAGGTGTTGTAGATTATCAAAGTGGAGTTTTAAGAAATAAGACAGGTTTTTTGCCCACCGCCCCTTTCTTTTTTTCAAATATGTCTGGTTATGAATATCTGCGACTTTTATGCAATGCAAGAAGTATTGCCATTAAAAATTTGAATGAATTTAATCTTTTCGAATTGCCATTAAGTCAATACGCAGAAACTTATTCTACCGGGATGCAAAAGAAATTAGCCATAACTGGCCTGCTTCTTCAAAAAAATGAAGTGTTTATTCTTGATGAACCATTTAATGGTGTAGATATTTCAAGTAATATGGTTATTAATGATATTTTATTGAAGTTAAAAAGTTTGAATAAAATTATCATCATGTCATCTCATATATTTTCTTCACTTGAAGACTCGTGTGACTTTTTACATTACTTGAAAAATGGTAAAATTAAAACCAGTCTGCCAAAAGGTAGCTTTGGGCAAATAGAAAATGAAATGAAAAGCAATGCTAGGATGGTAAATTTTATTAATACAATTTATTCGACTTAATATTTCCCCGATTTTGGGACTTATAAAATTTAGAAAACTTACCAGCCTCTCCCCGTTCAATAGAATTTCTCAATACTTCATGCCAAAAAAAAACTCTTCCATTTTTAATTACTTTCTCTGCCGATATGTCTTTTCTATTAACCGAAACATTACTCATAACTAAATTATTCTATGTTCCTGTTTTAAGCACATCAAGAAGACCTTTTACTTTAAGCGGAACTGTTTTAGTTGTCAGCCCTATTCCAATAAATACTATGGCCGAAACAAAGGTGGGTAGCCCTACTTCAATTGCAAGGCTGTTCACATTCATATTCTTTGTGATAATAAACGTTACCACTCCCGCGACAATCGAAGATATGGCCGCTTTGGGGCCACAGGATTTAAACGCAGGAAGCAGGCCAAGTAACAACGGCAAAGCGGTAGGCCCCAACAATGCTCCGAACCAGTTAACGATTAAGCCCAATACGCCTCCAAATCTTTCGTAATTAAGTGCAATAGCCATTGTTGCCAGGGTAAAAGTGAAAGTCGTGATGCGGGCTGTTCGCAGCGAATGCTTATCATTACGAAATTTATTGGAAACAACCGGAAGTATATCCCTGGTGATCACAGCAGCGATGGTATTTACATCGGATGAGGTCATGCCCATTGTGGCTGCGAACAATGAGGCAATGACTAAACCTATCATTCCCTGCGGTAATATTTTTATCATTAACCAACCATACGATTCACCAGGATTAGCCAATCCCGGTAGAATTACGGGCGCTGCCCACATAGGGAAAAATAAAATCAATGGCCAGATTAAATACAATAGACCTGAAAGCGTGGCGGCCTTTGATGCTTCCCTTTCATTGGGTGACGATATATACCTCGTAGCGAGGCTCCAACTGCCACCGTTATAACTTAAAAAGTAGAGAAAAAACATGACGGCCACAAAGCTTGCTGTATAAGGATCATTAAACAATTGACTGTGTGAGGGAGGAAGTTGTTTCCAGATTCCGGTAATGGAATCTAATCCGCCAAGCCGGTTTACCACCAATACAAACATAACAATGCCGCCAAGTACCTGTACAATAAATTGAATAAAATCTGTAACAATTACGCCCCATAAACCTCCAAAAGTTACATAGATCAAAGTAACAATTCCTGAAACAAGAATGCCTGTTGTCATTGAAATTCCTGCAACTACATGGAGCAGAATGCCAATGGCGGCCCATTTAGCTCCCACATCAAATATCTTAAGTAATACGCCTGCCCATGCTATAATCTGTTGGGTTAATATATTATACCTCACGCTGAGGTATTCAAGCGGAGACTGTATTTGAAAACTCTTTCGTAACCGAACCCAATACACCGGAAATATTTTGGCACATAATATTATTGCTATTCCCACAGGGAACGCCCACCACATATACATAGTAAAACCATGCGTATAACATACAGCCGCATACGCTACAAACACTGCCCCGCTATGGCCCGAAACATGATGAGAAATACCAGCCAGCCACCACGGTAACTTTCCACCTGCAACAAAATAATCTTCAGAATTTTTACTTCTGAAATAAGACCAAATACCAATTACGACCATGCTTAAAAAGAAAAGAATAATTACTATTAAATCAACGGTATTGAAAATCATTTATCGGTTTTAGTTCGTTTTTTTAAATTGATTTTTTTGATTAGTATCTTTAGTGAACTTAAAATTAAAACAAAACTTTCCGTGAACCCCCGGTTATAAAGAGATCCTCCCATCTCTTACAGCTACACTTCAGAATATTTATCTTCACGAGAGATGGCTATAACACCCACGAAGGCTGAATGCCATTAGAGTTTCGTAAGTTGCATTTTAAAAAAACAGGTGTCTGAAAATTTCAATAATAAAGTAATTTGGATTACAGGAGCCTCCTCCGGAATTGGTGAGGCATTAGCGTATGCTTTTTCGGCGACCGGAGCGAAACTGATATTATCAAGCCGCCGGGTGGAAGAACTGGAAAGAGTGCGGAATGCTTGTACAAATGTTGAACAGGTAAAAATACTTCCGCTCGACCTTTTAGAAGCTTCCTCACTGGAGACTAAGACCACAGAGGCTATTGCCTGCTTCGGGCACATTGATATCATGATACACAATGGTGGTATTTCCCAGCGTTCACTGGTAATAGAAACAGACATCTCAGTACACCGCCAGGTAATGGAACTGGATTATTTCAGTTACATAACTATAACAAAAGCTTTGTTGCCGCATTTTGTGGAAAGAAAAAGCGGGCATATTGTGGTCATGAGCAGTGTAATGGGTAAGATTGGAACCCCGATGCGATCGGCTTATGCAGCGGCCAAGCACGCTTTACATGGTTACTTCGATTGCCTGCGTGCTGAAGTTTCGCCCATGAATATTAAAGTAACCCTGCTGACGCCGGGCTATATTCAAACCAATGTTTCGAGGAATGCTGTTACCAAAGATGGAAAACCACTGGGCACTGTAGGGCAGAATATTGCATCAGGCCTTTCTGCAGATGAGGCAGCCAAACAAATATTGAGGGTCATTTCGAAGGGGGCCTACGAATCCTATATTGGAAAATTCGGAGCCGAAAAGATGGCTTTATGGCTCAACAGGTTTTTACCTGTCGTTATTATAAAAAAGGCACCCGGGCTTGCGCCTAAATAATCGTCTGCATTTTAACGTTAGATCCGGATCTTCTCCAATGACGTAAGTATTATTCAATTTTACTTTTTCTAAACCCGAAAAAAGACGGAAGATATTTGCGCCAATTTAGAGAACGTGAGTCTCGGAAAGGAAGCAACATCCACAAAAGGCAAAATCCTGTTGGGCGGACTATATGGCCAAACCGGAATTAACTGTTATTGCCTCAGAGAGGCAAAATATTGGTAGAAAAATTATCCCATTAATAACGTAAGCTCCGTAGGAGCGATATATTTAGATGCCGCTCCTACGGAGCTGGTGACGTATTTTAAATTTCGATGCTACCGATATTTCGGCTCTACGAGCCCTTAAAACAATTGAACATTTTGTTGATTGTCCGGAAGATTATATTCATAGTTTTGGCTTCAATGAAAAAAAATAACTCGTTTCGATGGGCTTCTTTACACTCGGGTTGCCTTTGGAAGACCGCCCTAAGATCGAGGGTTCTATCTCGCCTCAATATTAATTAAAAACCGCGTAAACCTCATTCATCAATTCATAATCAAAGCAATACTTGCCACGTGAACATGGTGTTCAATCCCATCATCTACCAGTGTTATCGTTTTATCTTTCTGCTCTGCGCCATCAACCACTACTCGTATTTCCTCACCCATATTTATTTGCATTACTTCAATATGATACATTGATTTTTTATAGCGATAATGCACTTTAAATGATGGCCATTCTTTTGGTACGCAAGGAGCAATGCTGAGTTTATTTCCTTCCTGGTGCAGGCCAAGAAAAGATTCTGTAAGTAAGCGATACAACCAACCGGCTGAACCGGTGTACCAAGTCCACCCGCCACGGCCCGCGTGAGGTGCACGTGAATATACATCTGCAGCAAGCACATAAGGTTCTACTTTGTAGGTAGCAATTTCTTCAGCAGTTTTACCGTGGTTAACCGGGTTGATCATATTTAATAATTCCCATACCCGCTTGGTATCACCCAACTTTGCAAACGCCATGATCATCCATACGGCGGCGTGTGTGTACTGCCCGCCATTTTCTCTTACGCCGGGAACGTATCCTTTTATGTAACCGGGGTTTAATTCGGATTTGTCGAACGCCGGTTCTAATAATTTAATGATGCCGACATCTTTTTGTACCAGATTTTTATAGGCGGATTCCATCGCTGTATTTACCAGGCTGGCATTGCCTGCTCCTGATAAAACGGACCAGCTTTGAGAAATAGAATCAATCTTACATTCTTCATTGCCTTTAGATCCAAGCGGCGTTCCATCATCAAACCAGGCACGCTTATACCACTCACCATCCCAGGCGCTTTTGTCAATATTTTGTTTTAATTGCTGCGCCTGGTTTTTACAGGCTATTACAAATGTTGCATCATTATGTAAACTTGCTGTCTCTGCAAATCGAATAAGTATTTCATAAAGAAAAAATGCCAGCCAAACACTTTCTCCCTTGCCATGCTGGCCTACCTTATCAAATCCATCGTTCCAATCACCTGTTCCAATTAACGGCAACCCGTGGACGCCAAAATTAAGCCCATGCTGTATGGCCCTAACGCAATGTTCATAAACCGAAGCCGCGGTTCCGGACACTGTGGGAAGATCAAAATAGGATTCTTCACCTTCGTTTAGCAGTCGGCCTTCAAGGAAATTTGTAACTTCATAGAGCACGGTGATATCCCCGGTATTTTTTACATAATAGGAAGTTACAAAAGGTAACCAGAGATAATCATCTGATATGCGGGTGCGAACTCCACGGCCTATTGGCGGATGCCACCAATGCTGCACATCGCCTTCTTTAAATTGGCGTGAAGCGCAAAGTAAAATCTGTTCGCGGGCCAGTTCAGGGTGTGTATGAAGTAAAGACATTACATCCTGTAACTGATCCCTGAAGCCAAAGGCGCCTCCCGATTGGTAAAATCCGCTGCGTCCCCACAATCGTGACGAAAGTGTTTGATACGTCAGCCAACCGTTAGTAATAAGATTAATAGCTTTATCCGGCGTCTCTACCTGTAAAGCGCCTGTTGTATTCGCCCAGTATTTTTTTACTTTTTCCAATGCGGTAGCGGCCGCGGTACTTCCCCTAAACTTTTTGGCGATGGTGCTTGCTTCATTTGCATCTCTACCTGCACCCAATCTGAAAATGATTTCCTGCTCTTCTCCCTCTGAAACGAAGAATGGAACCTGTATAGCAGCACATGGATCTAAGGCAAGCCCAATTTTACCGGAAAGTTTTACGCGTGTCATGGCCTCGGGATTTTGCAGGTTGCCATTGCGTCCAATAAATTCGGCCCGGTCACCGGTAAAAGTTTTTTTCAAATAATCGACATCAAAAAATGCTACCCTTGTATTAAACTCAGTATTGTATTGATTTTTTGCAAACAGCGCTCCACTATCAGGATCCACTTCGGTATGAATATGCATAGCAGTTTTAGCCCTGTTATCCCCGAGCACCCATTCTGTATATCCGGTGGCAGAAAGCTTCCGCGGCCTGCCGGATTGATTACGAACTTTTAATACAATGAATTTAATAGCTTCTTCCCTGTCCACATACACCAGCATTTCTGAATGAATTCCGTCTTCTATGTGCTCGAATTTGCTATAGCCAAATCCATGACTTGTGACGTAGGTTGATTCGCCGCCTGCAGGTAGCAAGGTGGTCGACCAGTAGTGGCCACTTTCCTCATCACGAAGGTAGAACGCTTCTCCGCCTGTATCACTTACGGGATCATTATTCCAGGGCGTAAGTCTTAGTTCATGCGCATTTTCCGTCCACGTGTAAGCCGTTCCGCTCTCTGAAATAATGGTTCCGAAATTTGGATTTGCTATTACATTTACCCAGGGAGCAGGCGTATTTTTTTTGTGTTGAATGCTCATAATATATTCGCGGCCATCAGCGGCGAAACCTCCGAATCCGTTAAAAAAAAGAAGGTTCCCCGGTAAAGGTATTTCTGAACGGGAAGGTTGATAATCCTCTAAAGGGATAATAGACGGAATTGGCGCTTTTACTGGCAGCTTACGCTTAACATAATCTGCTAATGTTCCACCATCATCAGAAATATTAATCCGGGCTACGGTTTGAAATAGAATGCGATCCTCGTTTGAAATCTGGTCTGAAGCCCTTACAAAAATACCTCCCGGCCGATCTCTTAATTCTGTGGGAATAAGCGACTGGATCTCATTTTGAAAGGACTGCCGGTAAACGTTATGCTCTTCATTCCAGATAACCAGGTCGACCGCAAGTCCTTTAAGACGCCAGTAAGCATGCGCCTGTACCAACTCTTTTACCAGGTTCATGTTAGACTGGTTTTCAATTTTTAAAAGAACGATGGGCAAATCTCCGGAAATGGAGTAACCCCACAGCCCTGATTGTCCACGAAGGTTACTGATAAGAATGGTCGGGTCCGCACGAAATGCCGCATTGGTAAATAGTATGGAACTCGCCAGCCGGCCATACAGTTGTGCATCCGCTTCCGTAGCGTTTATTTGGCGAAGTACCACCTGGCTGTGTGTCCAGGCCATTTCAAATACCCGGTCTTTATGATGCTTGTCCTGGTATTTGCCAATCAGGGTTTCGCAGATCGTTTTTGTTTCAGCAATTCCGGTAATCATATCGAGCGTTATCTTTTCATCAGGTGCCAGCATGATTTTATACCTGATAGCGACAATCGGATCCAACACTGAACCCTGGCTTCCCGAAAGAGGCCCGGAATTATCTATGGCTTGCGGATTAGCGGCTGAATTGCCCCGCCCTAAGAATTCCATGCGATCGGTTTCATAAGAAATTTCTTCAGCCTCCTTTCCCTGCATCGCCATCAAATGAAACATCCAGGGTGATTGATCGTCAGCAGAACGTGGCCTGCGTGTACAAATGATGGCACGCTGGTGTGGAACGATTTCTGTTTGCACAAAAAGATTACTGAAAGCCGGCTGCATAGCATCTGAAGCGGGAGCAGCGAGAACTACTTCTGCATAGCTTGTTACCTCAATAGTTTTGTCAATATCGGAACAGTTCGTAATAATAACACGGCGCATTTCTATATCGTCTTCAGGAGATACCACAATTTCAGTGTGTGTTTCTATTTCGTTATGCACAACGTGATAGTCGACCCTACCTTGAGAAAAAGCAGCTTCATATTTATCAGCCTTCTTACGAGCTGGCTGGTAAGTATTAGACCAGAACGTTTTGTTTTGCAAATCGCGTATATAGAGAAAGGTGCCCCGGTTGTCGCAAGTGCCATCCTCACGCCAACGTGTAACCGCCAGATCTTTCCAGCGGCTGTATCCTCCCCCTGAGTTCGTTACCATTACATGGTACCGCCCGTTAGAGAGTAGCTGTACTGCAGGTATAGCTGTGTGGGGGGTCACAATTATTCTTGTTTCCTGACCGGCGGATAGATAACTGGTTTCGGCAATATCTGTAGTGTGAGCAAAGAACGCTGATACCCTTGGAATTCTTTCCTGTAGCAATAAAAGTGTTGCCTTGAATTGGGGTTCCGCTTCAAATAATTTTTGCATCGGTTTATCGAGAAGCAAATAAGCCAATGATAGCAAACTCATTCCCTGGTGATGCGCCATGTACGAAGAAACGATGGCGTATGTTTGGCCACGAGGCACACGGGATGGCGTATAATCAATAGCTTCATAAAATCCATACCGGCCTTCAAATCCCAGTTCGGAAAGCAGCTCCAGGTTTTTACATGCTTTTTGAGGCGCTACCATTAGTGCGAGTGCAGAAGCATAAGGAGCAATAACAGAATCTTCTTCCAGACCCCTTTTCAATCCCAGGCCGGGAGCGCCAAATGCCCGGTATTGATATTGAGAATTTGCGTTTATCATATTATACCCCGATTCTGAAATCCCCCACGGCAGGCCTGTTTTTTTTCCGTGAGCTATCTGCCATTCTACCGCCCCATGGCAGGTTTGATCCAGTAGTGTATTTTCAAAAGTTGGCATTACCAAAAGAGGCATCAGGTATTCAAACATAGAGCCACTCCACGAAAGGAGAATGGTATTACCGCCAACGTTAGTTAACAACCGCCCGAGTGCAAACCAACTCTCCTCGGGAAGTTTCCCCTGTGCAATACCAATGAAATTGCCTAACCGTGCTTCAGAGGCGAGCAGGTCATAATAGCTTGAATCTATGCGATGCTCCTGTATGTTGTAACCGATAGCAAGTAGTTTGCTGGATTTATCATAAAGGAAACTCCAATCTATTTCTACCAAATCATTGCATCGCTCTGCAAGATTTTCGGCGGCATTAATTATAGAACCGGTTTTTTGAATGGACACTGATACGGTAGTTTGAAAAAGGTGAAGCCATTGATCTTCGCCGGGCGTATTTTCTTCACGTTGTTTTTCCATAACTTCAACCCGCAATTGTTTTAATAATTTTAATAATTCAACAAAAGAAAAATTGTCATTCTTCAAAACAAGACTTGAGAATTTAGCCGGAACGGTTGTTAGTAAAGACCACGGTGTAAATATTTCTAACTCGTTATTTACTTCTTCTAATTGTTTTTTGAAAAGCCTTATCCACCAACGCGTTTCACTTACGGGGTCACTATTTAATTTATCAGAAATAACATTAAAGTTTTGCAGTAATGACTCGCCGGATGTTTTTAAATTATTACTTGTATTTAAATTTGCGTTGCAAGCTCGTTGCAAATCCATAGTAAATTTTGCCAGTAATTTCCTGTCATCTTCTTCGAGCGTGTCAGCAAGCACCCGCAGGGTATCCCGCAGGCCCTCAAACAATTTTACACATTGAATTCTTTGGTGAGGTATATGCAATAAGCCTTGTTTTAATACCATTAAGTGCCCCACAAGATTCCCACTATCTACCGCAGATATATACCTTGGAAGTAGCGGCTCCAGCGACGTTGTGTCGTACCAGTTATAAAAGTGTCCCCTGTATCTCTCCATGTTCTCCAGGGTACTTACAGTGTTCAAAGTCCGTTCCATAAATTGCCCGGTAGTTGTAAAACCAAAGTCGCGGGCAGTCAACCCGGCGAGCAGTGAGAGCCCGATGTTCGTCGGTGAAGTGCGGTGTGCTATTTGTCTATCGGGTTGTTCCTGGTAATTATCCGGAGGTAACCAGTTGTCTTCAATTACTATGAAGCGCTCGAAAAAGCTCCAGGTTTTCCTCGCCATTTTTTGAAGAAAAATATTTTGTTTATCGGTAAGTATGGCAACTTGTTTTTCCAAAGGCTTACTCGTAAACCAGGTAATGAATGGTGCAATCAACCAGAGGAAAAGAATAGATCCTGCTATTAATAATTTTTCCGGTGAATACATCACTAACCAGGTTAAGACACACAAGGCAAGAACGGGTTCAATCCACATGGAATAATAAGATGCGGCCAGGCTTGACCGCTCGGCATTTTCCGTATTACGTGATGGATTCCACTCCAGTAATTTTTTCCTGGATACCAGCATGCGCCACATTGTGTTTACTATGGCTATCAAACTGAAAAAAGCTTCGTAAGGCAGGCAAATAAGCGTAAATAAGGTATTGACTATTATATCCTGTATGTTGCGGGCGGAGTTTTTAATGTGGTGTATTAACACGACTTCCTTGGGTTTGCGAATGGTATCCCAAAGAGAAGTAATAAAAATAGGAAACACTATGATTGCGGAAACTGTAAGCGTCCAGTATAAGGAAGATGGTAATAAAAACCAATCTAATAACAGGAGGGAAGTAAGAGAAATAGGAACAAGGCTTCGCCTGATATTGTCAAATATTTTCCAACGGGATAATCCTGAAATTGGGTTTTTATGCAAGCGATTTTTAGCATCAGGCACGGCTGGTAAAAACCAGGAGAAGATCTGCCAATCGCCACGAATCCAACGTGAGCGCCTTTTCATATCAGCATAATAGCTGGTTGGATATTTCTCAAAAAGCTGTACGTCGCTCAGTAATCCTGATCGTACATAGCAACCTTCGAGCAGATCGTGGCTCAGAATTTTATTTTCAGCAAAAGCTCCCTTTAATACCTTTTTAAAGATATCTACTTCATAAATTCCTTTACCGATAAACGAGCCTTCCGAAAATAAATCCTGGTACACATCAGAAGAGGCCCGGGTGTAAGGGTCAATGCCCGGTTCGTTTCCATGCATGCGGGCGTAAAGGGAGCCGGTTATATCCGGAAGGCTAACGCTAACCCTTGGTTGTAGTATGCCATACCCTTTTGTTACCCGTTTCTTCTTTTCGTCATACCATGCATGGTTCATCGGATGGGCCATCGTTCCAATTAATTTCCAGGCTGAACCCATCGGCAGTTGTGTATCTGCATCTAGGGTAATCACGTATTTTATTTTTGAGAACACGGATTGATCGCCTAGGATAACCGAAAAATAATCCTGATGATTTCCACGCAGCACGGAATTTAATTCAGTAAGTTTCCCTCGTTTTCTTTCATAGCCCATCCATACATTTTCCTGCGGATTCCATTTGCGGGGGCGATGAAAAAGAAAAAACAAATTGTTCTTTTCCCTTTTATATTTTTTATTAAGTTCCTTAATTCTTTTTTGTGCTAAATCTAATAGTGGTTGATCTTCGGGAAGTTTTTCGTGTGCAGCATCCACGAAATCCGTTAGTAAAGCAAAATACAAATTGCTGTTCCTGTTTGCAAGAAAGCGAACTTCTAATGCCTCAACCAAATCATCTATATCTTTAGCTTGTGTAAGCAGGGTAGGAACAACCACCATTGTGCTGTAACCGGTAGGAATATCCTTTGAGAAATCCATTCTTGGCAGTAAATCCGGCTTCACCAGCAAAGTAGAAAAAAAGTTAACCACAGATACGGCAAGCTGGCTTGCGCAAAGGAGCGACAGCAAGGCAATTAATATAACCAGCCATAACCTTTTTGTTTCAAAATCTGCATTTATTAAAATGCCTGCGCTTATGGAAATTGTGATTAAGAAAATAAGGCTTATGTACAGCTTGAAACTATTTCGCTGTAGTAGTTGCTTTATCTGTTGACCAAAGGACATGCGCAACTGCGCTACTTTTTTTGTTTCACTGATGCCGTCCCCAACCAGGTAATAACCAACATGTGAAGCCCGTGAATCATGGTCGGCCTTTGGGGAATTCTCCTGCATCAATTGTATGGCTATCCTGGCAATTTCATCCTCGCTTGATTTACTTTTTTTGGCAATAAGCTCCACGACATGGCGGTATCTGTCACGCGTAGCAAAATCCATCAATCCATAAATTCCTTCATTGTCTTGACGCAGCGTTTGTTCGACTACGCTGTGTTCTTCCACAAACTCACGCCAATCCATCGCATTAAGTAACCGAAGACTGGTGATGCTGTTACTTATAGAAACCTGGTCCGCCGCCTGTTTTTGGTTTTCAGTATTTACCAATTCAGTACTCGTCGACCCGCTTTCTGATAATTGTGATTCAATCCAGTTAAGGGGCATGGCAAGGTCCGCGCCTTTTCCACGCAATTGACGTATCAATTCGGATACGAATGCACTCACCAATGGAGGAGACGAGCGGGCCATGTCTGCGACCACCAGTATAAGGTTTTTTGGATCCTTCTCCATTTTGATGATCATTTCCCCTGCCCAGTAATCTGCAAGGTTCTTATCAACACTGTCTATAGCAATCCTGGCAGAAACGCGTCTTATGTTTTCGATCAAGGCAAGCCGAAGCATAATTGGTATTGCCCATAATTCCCCTAATTGCAAATTAGTAACGCTTTGATACGCTTTTATAAAATTGCTCACGCTTTCGATATCTATCCTTCCATCGCTGTGAGAAGTTATCTGGAGAACGATATGATAGATACGTGCCACACCCGGGGATGCGCCATCTGAAAGCTGTGGAAGATTTTCACTATAATTTTTGGGGAAATGTGTTTTGGCAATGCGAATATGTTCTTCTATCAGGTAGAAGTTATCTATTAACCATTCGCCGGCTGGCGTCACCTGGCGCTTTTTCTTTATCGAGTCTGTAAGAAGTTTTCGTACTTCCTGTAAAATGATTTCATTATCAGCAAGGCGCTTTAGCAACTGATCATGCACAGGTTCAGTGCTTAGTTTGTGGGTTGTTGCAAGTGACCTGGCAAAACGTTCCAACTGTTCAGAACTAAACAACTCAGCCCTTAGTGGTTCTTCGTTTAAGTAGTTGACCCTTTCACTCGTTTGAAAAAAGGCCCTCATATTAGATATGAGCTCATGCGCCGCGGGTATTAATTTTAATTTCATTAGGTTATTTGTTTCATCTCTAATGCAGCATTAACAATAGCTTGCGCTTCATCAATAATTTTATTCAAATGATTTTTATTCAAAAAACTTTCTGCATATATTTTATAAATGTCCTCCGTTCCTGACGGGCGTGCTGCAAACCAACCATTCTCTGTCACAACTTTTACGCCACCTATCGCAGCATTATTTCCCGGCGCTTTTATAAATATGCTATCAATATTTTCACCGGCCAGTTCTTTGTGTTTTATTTGCGAAGCAGAGAGGTTTTTTAGTTTTTCTTTTTGCTCAGGAGTCGCCTTTGCTTCAATACGGTCGTAGAAAGGTACACCATATTCTTTGATGAGATTGGTATACATTTTACCGGGATCGCTTCCCGTTTTAGCCGTGATTTCTGCTGAAAGTAATGCAGGTATAAATCCATCTTTATCTGTTGTCCACACACCTCCATCCAATCTTGAAAAAGAGGCGCCTGCGCTTTCCTCACCGCCAAAACAAAGTGAGCTATCAAGCAAACCATCAACAAACCATTTGAACCCCACAGGAACATCATACAGCTTTCTATCCAGTTTCGCTGTTATACGTTCGATGAGTTGCGTGGTGACAACCGTCTTGCCCACTGCCGATGTTTTTGACCATTGCGGGCGATTTTGAAGCAAATAAAAAACAGCGACAGATAAATAATGATTGGGATTTAACAGGCCTGCACTTTTTGTTACAATACCATGCCGGTCATGATCGGTATCGCAGGCAAAGGAAATATCAAAATTATCTTTCATTGCTATCAGCCGCTGCATGGCATAAGCAGAAGAAGGGTCCATGCGGATTTGTCCATCCCAATCAACCGACATAAAACTAAAAGTGGGATCAACAATTTTATTGGTCACTGTTAAATTCAATTTATAACGTTCGGCAATTGGTTCCCAATAATGAATACCTGCGCCACCTAGCGGATCAACACCCATTTTTATTTTTGCATTACGAATCGCATCCATGTCAATGATATTTCCAAGATCATTTACATAGTTGTCCAGGAAATCATAACGGTGTGTGGTAGATTCTTTTAGCGCTTTATCAAAAGAAATTCTTTTTATACCCTGGAGATTATTCTGTAGTAATTCATTGGCTTTATTTTCAATCCAATTTGTAACATCATTTCCCGCAGGGCCTCCGTTAGGTGGGTTGTATTTCAAGCCACCATCGTCAGGTGGATTGTGTGACGGCGTAATAACAACACCGTCTGCTAATCCCGTTTTTCTGCGTGCATTATATTTTAATATCGCGTGAGAAATAGCCGGTGTTGGCGTGTATTCATCATTTGTCGCAATCATTGTTTCAATATCATTAGCCGCCAATACCTCCATTGCAGTTGTAAAAGCCGGTGCGGAAAGTGCATGTGTGTCAAAACCAATAAATAATGGGCCGTCTATATTTTTTTGTTTCCGATAAAAGCAAATTGCTTGTGTGATGACTATGATATGATTTTCATTGAACGAATTTTTAATTGAAGATCCGCGATGACCTGAAGTACCAAATGAAACCTTCTCAGCGACAACAGAAGGATCGGGTTTTCCTGTGTAATAAGCAGTGATGAGCTTAGGAATGTTAATGAGTATATTTTGCCCCGCTGGCTTGCCTGCTAAAGGTGATATTTTCATGGTTTAATTTTCGTTTGATGTTTCTTCATCCAGCCAGCCGCCGCTAAAGCCCGCCCGGAGCAAACCATTTATAATATGCGGACATCTTTTCATTATGTTCCATATTAATCCTGATTTATAATTTTCAATCATTAAAATTACGGCCCCCTGGTTTAACCCAAATTGCCATTTAGAAATCCAGCTATTAGACTTAGTACTCTTTTCAGGAAAGGTTGGATTATAGCTGGCATCAAAACCATAAGTTTGATGCTTTTCAAAATCCAGCCTTTTAATCGCGTGACGCATCGTGTTAAGTACAACTCCTGGCAGAAATGGGAGAGAAGATACCACCGCCCATGGTGATATGGTTCCATCATCAGGCCCGAAGGGAGCACCTCTTGCTTTATAATTATAAAATTTTCTTTTCGTACCATCAATTGTGCGGGTTGCTGGCCCGGGACCATCACTGGCTGTAAATCCCCAGCCGTTTTCTCCATAGTGCTTAAAGTCCAACGGATTTTCTATTGCATATTGCTGCTGAATTAAAGTAGCACGGCGACTGTTTTCAAAATAATCAATACCAATCTTTCTATTTAAATCATCAGAGATGCCCTTGCAATCCAACCATATTTGAGACATCTGGTGAATAAAGAGAGGGCCGGCATAAATACTTTCTATATCGTATAGTTTTTTCCACTCGAAAGTGGATGTCCATTTTTTATAACCTACAGGACTAATTGGAAATGTAGGCGAGCCAAGTGCAAGAATATAAATAATATGCGCTTCGCAATATTGCTTATTCCAGCGGGAACGAAGAAATCCTGATTCAGGTTTCCATCCATGTGACATAGAATCTTTGCCGTTTAATGCCCATTGCCAATCTACCCGTGCATAGAGTTCATTAGCATATTTTCTTATTTCAGTTTCGGATTGATTTTCACCTGTGAAATAATATCTCGCAGTCAGGATGCCTGATAATAATATTGCAGTATCCACTGTTGAGAGTTCACTTTTCCATACCCGCTTCCCGGTTTCCATATCCAGAAAGTGATAATAAAATCCTTTATATCCTGTTGCATCCGCTTCGGTGCCCTGGTGACTGTTATAGAAGAATTTTAAGATAGTCAGTGTTCTTTTTGTCGCCTCGGCACGTGTAATAAATTCGTGTTCAACTCCCGCAATATAACAACTAAGTCCCATGCCCGTTGCTGCAATACTTGCCGGAGATCCGGGTTGGGTTTTATCAGCTATCAGCCCGGTTTTATCATTCACCTCTTTTAGAAAATAGGCAAAAGTTTCCCGTTGCAATAAACTGAGCATTTCTCCATCAGTACCTTGTGTATTTGTATAATGTGATTCGTTAGATTTTATTAGCTGTGTCATTCCAATTATAGTGTTATATAAGCGACTCCCTGCGGAGGCACTATTACCTCCACAAATACCGAACCTTTTTCATGCCTGGTTGCGAAAGGCTCCATAATAATGGCGGACGCTAACTCCAAGGCAGCCACTTCGTTGGGCGTAAGACTTCCGGGACTGCTCATGTCTATCCATGTTTTTCCTGGATTAGGATGATCATGGTCAATTCTTTCTATGAAGGAAGCTTTTCGGTTAGGCAATTTTTTAATCATGTTATAGAAACCGCTATGTCTTCGATCCAATGTTGAATGTCATGATCCTGCCATGACTGCTAAATTATAATTCTCCACCATACTCTCCACGTCTTGCCGCTGCGTCCAGTTTGGCACGTTTATATAATAATTTTTGTGCTGCTTCAACATTAGCTTCCTGTCCTTTCCAAACATCCAAAGCCGGTTGCTGAATCGCTCTTGCAAATGAAAAGCTGACGATCCATGGTAACCGATCTTTGAAATTTGTATGAATCGCATTCAGATGTGCTGAGGCATCTTCCGGTGATTGTCCACCTGATAAAAAAGCAATCGAAGGCACTGCTGCCGGAACAGATTGAAGCAAACAATTGACTGTTGCTTCTGCTACTTCATCAACAACATTTTTTTCTGCACTTTTAGTTCCTGCAATTACCATATTGGGTTTTAAGATCATACCTTCCAAAACAATTTTGTTCTTGTATAATTGATTGAAAACGACCTTTAATGTATGCTCCGTTACGTCAAAACATTTTTGTATTGTATGATCACCTTCCATCAGCACTTCGGGTTCTATGATTGGCACGATATCCGCTTCCTGGCATAAGGTAGCATACCTTGACAATGCGTGAGCATTCGCTTCAATACATGCGGTTGTCGGAATTTTTTCACCAATAGTAATTACTCCGCGCCATTTTGCAAATCGTGCACCCATCTTTTTATATTCGGCTAAGCGTTCACGCAAGCCATCCAGGCCTTCTGTAACTTTTTCACCCGGGAAGCCCGCCATGGGTTTAGCGCCCATGTCTACTTTTATGCCCGGGATAATTCCGTTTTTAATTAAGACATCAATGATCGGAACGCCATCTTTAGTTTGCTGGCGAATAGTTTCATCATACAAAATGGCGCCGCCAATGCTTTCATGTAAGCCCGGTGTGGTAACGATCATTTCACGGTAGCTGCGCCGCATCTCAACTGTCTGGGGAATGCCGGCTGCAGCAAATCTTTTATTGCAGGTCCCGTTGCTTTCATCCATCGCTAATAAACCTTTATCGCCTGCAAATAAGCGACTAATCGTATCTGTTAAAATCTTTTTATTCATGAATTATATTTTTACTTTTAAAACATCTCTGCATTATCATACTCAACTTTTTTTATATTAAATTTTGCATAGCTGAAATCGCCTTTTTCCAAACGCCACAAGACTTCGAAACTTAAGGGAACCATCACATTATTCACTTCTTTATAATTTGTGCATTTAATGACCCAGGTTTCTAAATTTGTTTTATCCATGTACCGCTTCGTTTCCATCTGTACGATCTCGCCCAGGTCATTAAAACTGATAATGAAGAACAATGAAAGATTATTGTAATTGAACGTTAGCCTTGACGAATGTGCATCAATTGGAATCCATTGCAATCGTTCAGAATTCAACAAATTTGTTGGGTATAAAATGCTTTCCCCCAACCACCTTAGCAGTTCACCCTGGTTGTATTGTTCGCCCTTTGCATCCACAACCTTAAATAACGAGAATAGTGAAACAACAAGCCTGCCCTGATCAGCGATATACATATCACGGGCAACAAACATAGAAGTAGTTCCTTTCCAGATGAAGCCCGGCCTTTCGGTGGTAGCATATTGTTCGCCTTTAATCTCGATCCATTTTTTATCTATCCCTGTTTTAAACTCGCCATCATGTGTAATTCTTGCATAGCTGATGAAGGATTGGCCATCTTTTAAAGCGTACCTGAAATAGCGTTGCACGGGTTCGGGTAACGCAGCCAATTGTTGGAAGCTGAATTTATTTGTTGAGATATTCTTTGATTGTGAAAACAGTTCTTTCACTTCTTTATTAAATTGAAAGGATAAATTCATTTTGCCGGTTATCAGTATAATAATGAGCAAGCCGATTATGGATAATATAACTATCATGATTTTACGGCGTTTCATTTTTATAAAAATTTCTAACTTGTGGCAATAGCGCAACAAATAATATCATAATTGCCAAAAACATATACAGTGAATGTGACCAATGGACGGCACGTAGAAATGTCATTTCACATTGGATCCAGATAATTAAAGTAAAGGCGGTATAAATGCTGTAGGTCCAGCCCCAATACATATCCTTATAGAAATTAAATAGTTCAGCATATTTGCTTATGGGTTTCTTTACCAGGACGATAGTTAGCAATATAGGAACGATGCCCAATAATGTAAATAAGATAATGCCCGGCAATAAAAAATTATTGAAAGGAGAATTTTGCAACATCGACAGCGGCATTCCGAAGAGCTTGCCTGAAGGAGAGATTATTAAAACCGCACCACCAAACATAGCTCCCAAGCCAAGAAAAGCCAATAGAAAAATAAGCAAGTTTCGTTTTGAGATTGTTTTCACACTATCATATTTAATTGCTTTGACTTTTCGTGTTGGTTGAAACTTTCTCCGTTTTGATTGCTTCTTAATTCCTTCCTGAACATGATGGCAAGCAACAACATTATCAACGGCGCCGTAATAGACCATGGAATAGCGATAAGAAGTAGCCTGTCGGAAAAGTTTGGATAGAAATAAACAAAGGCGATTAAAGGAGTAACGAGGGCGTGTGTAATGAAACCATATCTAACCCATTTCTCAAACCCCGTTCTTTTAAACACAGGAGCAGCAAATAAAGTCGCCAATCCCATGCATATATATCCGATTGCATCAAAGTCCCAAAAAAGTGAATGAGGAGTTTGATTGAGAATGTGTATTTGTTCGCCTGATCCATTAAGCGTCATGGGAATTACCGTTGCCAATTGAACAACATAGTTTGCGGTAACAAAAACAACATACATCGTGGTGAAAAGCAGTGCCGCATGGCTCCAGAATTTTTTATCAGTTGCTGTGGCATAATGCAGCGCAAGCATGGCAAGTAAAAACGGGATCACTATACAAAGAGAGAATCCGAAAATCAAAACCTGGTCTGTGGGAAAATTGAGCACACCAACCAGCTGAAGCAATTGAGCAATATCGAATGCAAGCGTAGCAACAAATGCAAGAAGTGCTGACCAATATCCGGCCTTATAAATTGTGCGGTTCATATCTAATTTCCTCCTGGCTGCCGAGCATTTTTTTAAGCAGTAATAAACTTATCAACCGAACGTCTTAGCGAAACCGGCGCCGGATACGTTTTTAAATAACCGGTTCTCAAAATAAACTGAACGGGGTCACTGATGCCAACCGAACTATTTAATAAGCCATTTGTTGATGCCTCTTCAATTATTTGTGTCATTGGATGAACGGCTACGTTTCTACTCCTGATTTTTAGCAATAGTCTTTGCAAACGTTTTCCGGTCTCAAGCAATGTTGCCACTGAAACATCTTTACTGGTAATTAATAGCCACCCGGCAGATTGCGATACCTGTTTCACAACTTTATCTATACCCTGGTCTCTAAAACTTTTTTTCATCACATCTGCCTTTCCGTAAAAGTTACGTAGATACCAGCCCGGCATTCCTTCTATTTCCATACTTGCTATTGTTAGCCCATCTTCATGCTCCTCCGCATCGTTGCTTGAAAATCTTATCCAATCAGCTAACTCACTTTGGGCAGCATCACGTTTGGATTGTATGCTGTTTGCTTCAATGGTTTGTTCATTCAGCCAAGTACATTCTTTCGACGCTACTGGCATGTAATACATGAGATCTCTGTCATCACCAATTAAATAAGCAACATCTTCTCTTTTCAAAACATCACTTAAAAAGTTTGACCTTACCGTTCTGCGTTCTTTGATTTGCTGAATGTCATATTTCCGGGCGGCAGGTGATTTCGTTAATCTTATTTCCACAATGTTCACATCCTGGTTGCTGGTTGCCAGTGTATCTACCTGGCACGTATAGCCGAGATTTCCGGAAGCATATTCAATGTTTTGTAAAAAGGCGCCGATAGACAAAATGGTCTCCCTTTGTGTGGGATCAACCGCCGGCAGCCACCGGCTTTTATCATTCTCAATGATCCAATGAAACGGTTCGATATATTTTACCCGCCACGGTTGGGTATTGTGCCCACTGGGCGCAAGTGAAGCCAGCAGCAGAATTTCTCTTTCATCAGGCTTCAGCGGAATGATGGTTTTTATTCCCTGATTACTATCTCCTCTTTTAAAATTATTCATATCACTCAGTAAATAATAGGATAAACCGCCAAGAACAATTGTTCCGCCGGCAACACCCAGGAATTTTCTTCTTTTCATATGCTGATTTTGTTCCGTTATTTATCCATGATTCTATTGTTCAATCAAGGACACTCAATGATATTTCTATTAAGAAACCAGAAAATGCAAGATTGGTACGGCAGTTTGAAAAAGTCTAATCACTGCAGGCACCCGCAACAAAAATTCAGCATTTATATTTTAATATTATCAGCTTTTTGAAAAATATTCTTTTACAAATGCGTGCTCCTGGTTTTCCGTCATTTTATCTGATGGTTCCGTTTTGATCTTTATGTTATTGAACTGCTTATCTGCCTTGAGCACATTGAATAGCTCAACCCTGGCGTTTGTTGGGCCAAAAAGCAATACCTCATCATAGTCTTTTATAACCGCTCCCAGCTTTTTATAGTACTCGGCAAGCTGTTGCTGGTTTTTGTTGTGCATCATGCTTTCGCCCTTTTGAAGGGTGAACTGTTTTTCCTCATGCGTAGATGCTGACTCTACGATACTTGTTACGATAGGATCCGCAAGTTCCATTATATGTGCGCTTGCATGATCCAGCCAGATGCCTAATTGTTTTGTTTTTGTCATCTTATTTAAATTTTATATTTAATTAATTTTTTCATTTCCGCTAAAATTGCGATGTTGTCGTAAATACCTTTTTCAATCTCACTTGCCCGGTTCCGTTACCTTCCATTTCCAGTTAAGAATTTCCGGCAAGTCCTTTCCGTGTTCATTTACATAATGCTTATGCCCGATGAGCTTATCCTTTAGTTGCTGCTTGAGGTAAGCGCCTTTACTACCCAGATGCGGCAGGCGGTCGATTACATCAATCACTAAATGAAAGCGATCAATGTCATTTTGTACACGAAGATCAAACGGCGTAGTAATGGTGCCTTCTTCTTTGTAACCCCTTACGTGCAGGCTACGATTGGCTCTGCGATAGGTTAAACGATGCACCAGCCACGGATAACCATGAAAGTTAAAAATGATGTGCTTGTCTTTCGTAAATATTGAATCGTAATCTGCTTCGCTTAAGCCATGCGGATGCTCGGATGCTGATTGCAATTTCATCAGGTCAACAACATTTACTACACGTATTTTAACTTCGGGTAGGTGTTCCCGTAAAATTGAAACGGCGGCAAGTAATTCAAGCGTGGGTGTATCACCACAGCAAGCCATCACTACATCAGGCTCGAAGCCCTGGTCATTACTTGCCCATTGCCAGATACCTATTCCTTCTGTGCAATGAATTACAGCCTGCTCCATGGTAAGCCATTGCGGCAACGGATGTTTACCAGCCACAACCACGTTTACATAATGACGGCTGCGCAGGCAATGATCAAAAACTGATAGCAGACAGTTGGCATCGGGTGGAAGATAAACCCTTACCACATCAGCTTTCTTATTAATAACATGATCTAAAAAGCCCGGATCCTGGTGGGTGAAACCATTGTGATCCTGTTGCCAAACATGGGAGGCAAGTAAATAATTAAGCGAAGCAATCTTCCGTCTCCAGGGAAGTTCCAAAGTGACTTTTAACCACTTTGCATGCTGACTGAACATTGAATCAACAATACGAATGAATGCCTCGTAACTATTAAACATTCCATGTCGGCCTGTGAGCAGGTATCCTTCCAGCCATCCCTGGCATTGATGTTCGCTTAGCATTGAATCGAGCACCTGGCCTTGCGGCGCAAGAAATTCATCATTAATTTCTTCACGTGCTTCCCACTGCCTGTCTGTTTCTTCGAAAACAGATCCTAATAAATTCGAAACAGTTTCATCGGGCCCAAAAACACGAAAGTTGTGTTGCTGTTGATTTAGTTTAATAACATCCCGAAGAAATTTGCCGAGCACCATGGTATCCTGTCCCATTACTGCTCCCGGAGTTGTAACGTTAAGTGCGTGATCACGGAAGTCGGGCATAACGAGGTCATGCAAAAGCATTCCTCCATTTGTATGCGGGTTAGCACCCATCCTGCGGTTACCTTTGGGCGCAAGTTCTTCCAGTTCAGATAACAGCCTTCCATTTTCATCGAAAAGTTCTTCTGCCTTATAACTCCGCATCCAACTCTCTAATTTTTGAACATGATCCGGGTGCTCTGCATCTACGAGTATGGGTACCTGGTGCGAATGAAAAGTTCCTTCATTAGGTACGCCATCTACCTCTTTTGGTCCCGTCCATCCCTTAGGCGAACGTAAGATGATCATAGGCCAGCGCGGCCTGGTATTATCATTTCCATCTCTTGCCCTGCCCTGAATACGGTGAATTTCCTCGATTGCCTCCTCCATAGCTGCAGCCATAAGCTGGTGCATGGTTGCAGGATCATCGCCTTCCACAAAATAGGGTATCCATCCGCATCCCCTGTAGAATTGCTCCAGCTCCTCGTGTTCTATACGGGCCAACAACGTTGGGTTACTTATTTTATAGCCATTCAAATGAAGGATGGGCAGTACCGCACCATCTGAGATGGGATTGAGAAATTTGTTGGAATGCCATGCGGTTGCCAAAGGTCCTGTTTCCGCTTCACCATCGCCAACAACGCAGGCCACTATCAAACCGGGGTTGTCAAATGCAGCACCGAAAGCATGGCTCAATGAATAGCCTAATTCTCCACCTTCATGTATAGAACCAGGTGTAGTTGGAGCTACATGACTGGAAATGCCACCCGGAAAAGAAAATTGTTTGAATAATTTTTTTAAGCCTTGTTCATCCTGCGTTACGTTTGGATAAATTTCGCTCCAGGTTCCTTCGAGATAAACATTACCCACAATTGCAGGGCCGCCATGGCCGGGACCAGAGATATAGAACATGTCTAAGTCATACTTTTTGATGATACGATTTAAATGCACATAGATGAAGTTTTGTCCCGGTGTAGTGCCCCAATGGCCTACTACGAGCGGCTTTACGTGTTCCAGTTTTAGCGGCTCTTTCAGGAGTGGATTATCGTAGAGATATATTTGCCCCACGGAAAGATAGTTGGCAGCACGCCAGTAAGCATTCATTTTTTGTAATAACGAAGACGATAAAGCTTTCACTTCTTTACCTATAATTTCTGTTTCCATAATAGATATATTTTAATTATTTAATTTAAAATTTGGAGATATCAGTGTCATGTATTTGCTGACTTATACCCCACAAAGGCACAAGGTTTGTCGGAAATCTGTTGCGTTATAACAGTCTCACCTTACCACTAATTCTGTTATTACTTATTCATTGTTTCAATGATGTTTCAATTTTCCAACAATAGTACCAAGGGTAGCTTTCAGTTTTTTAATTGCACCACTTACTGCAAGTTCATAATCATTTGCCCTGTCTGTAACTGCAATTGGCTGTCTTCCTTCAAGGCGGGCTTCAATGATGCATTGCTTGTCGTTTAACCCATGTTTATTTCCGTTCTCGTCTGAAAGGTGGACTTCCAGCCTTGTAATGTGCTCGCTGAACCTGCTTAGTTCTTCTGAAAGCAACTCGTCTAACTGGGCTTCGAATCCTTCATGCACACTTAGGTTTTTGTCTGTGTTAATTTGTATGGTCATAGTGCTATTTTTTAAATGTTTATTTATTGAATCCTTTCTTATAATATAATCTTATTTATTTAAAGACCTCTTCACCATTAATAAACCGGCTATGCCATCGACATTTCAATTTTTGATTTGACTAATTCAAAACAGCACAAACTAATTTCGCTATCATTAATTCTTCATTTGTTTTAATAA
>JBBSBD010000066.1:0-25241 GCA_038251675.1 Chitinophagales bacterium
TAGTTCTTTTCGCTTTGCATTTTTAGGCAATACATTATCTTTGCCGCCCAAAATAAAATGTCGAGGTAGCTCAGCTGGTTAGAGCATCGGATTCATAACCCGAAGGTCGGCGGTTCAAGTCCGCTCCTCGATACTTAATCCCCTGTTTTATAGGGATTTTTAAAACGAATTATTCTTGGTTTTTTGGGAAATTGTACATTGTCACCGATTTTGTGAGTCCCAAAAACTTTTCCCGGTAAACGAGACCTTCAGGAAATAATGTTTTCATTTCTTTTTCCGTAAGTAATTGCACTTCATTCACTCTCCGCATAGCGGCTTCCCGTGTTTTTGATTTTTTATAATGCCCCAGGTTGAAGTTTTTAGTAAGTGCCACCTTCATACTAAACGGAAAAAATTGAAATAGGGGAAAAAGCCAGTGGGGCTCTATAGGGAAATAATAGTTTGGAGTTTGCACGTAATAATATTTACCCACCCGCCTGATTTCTTTAGCCATCTTCATTTGATTCTCAAAGGTGAAGAGATGTTCAATAACTGAATTTGAAAATATTATGTCAAAATGATCATCGCCAAAATTGGATAGGTCGCAAGCATCGCCAACCATGCTTGAAAAGTTTGGATATTTAACTGGTGCCAGGTATAAGTTTAGTAAAGTGACATTCACGTTGTGGCCTTCTGTAAAATTCATACTTTCCCAATAAGACTGCGTTCCGCCAATATCCAAAATTTCAATTGGCTTATCAGATTGGATTCGCGAAAGTAATTCTCTAAAAAATGCAAACCTGTTTTCTCTAAATTTTTGATTTATAGATTTTGAGTTATCAGGATCAAGCAAGGAGCTTTTTTTCATTCAAATTAAAAATTTAAGGATAGGTAATTTTTTCCACATCGCAATATAAGGGCCAAGAATCGATATTTTGGAATAATTTTTGGACATAATTGCTTTTTTTGAACCAATCATCCTTATGAATTTTCTATTAATCCATCTTGAATCCAAAATTATCAAAACTAATTATCCGACGTTTCCACCAGGTTCCATGAATTAATTCTTAATCCCGGGTCAAATCTCCTTTAAATTTTAGGAGGATTGCCCTTGATGATAATAAATTCCGGAATTTTTCCGTTGCAAAGACTTAGTATAATCCATTTGTATAATCCAAATTAGAAATTAATATTTTATGAAAAACCGTTTAATGCGCACTTTGCTTTTTCTCTTCTTTGCGGGTATCTTACATTCCGCCAGGTCTTCCAATTATTATTTCTCAAGCGTGTCGGGCAATGATAGCAGAACCACTGCCCAGGCGCAGAATGCTGCGACGCCGTGGAAAACTTTGAGTAAATTAAATTCTTTTTTTAGCAGCCTTAATGCGGGTGATTCGGTGCTATTTAAATGTGGTGAAACCTTTTATGGCTCTATAACGGTTACAAAATCAGGATCAGCCAGCCGTCCTATAGTATTTGCCCCTTATGGCACGGGAGCCCGACCAGTAATAAGCGGATTGCAAACACTCTCAAGCTGGGTATCGACTGGGAATGGCATCTATGAAAGTTACAATTCTTCATTAGGATCTACGGTTAACACGGTAATTTTTAATGGCGCGATGCAGGCTATAGGGCGCTATCCAAATCTAAATGCTGCTAATAAAGGATATCTCACTTTTGAATCGCATAATGGAAATTCAATCACCGATCAGCAATTGACTTCAGCAATAAACTGGACAGGTGCCGAAGTAGTTATTAGGCCAAAAAGATGGATACTTGACAGAAGCACCATCACATCTCATTCCGGCAACACATTATCTTTTACGCCAGCCTTGACTTATAATCCTTATGACAACTATGGTTATTTTATTCAAAACCATATTAAGACCCTTGATCAATTAGGTGAATGGTATTATAATCCTTCCACAAAAAAGCTGGATGTTTATTTTGGATCAGCCAATCCTTCTTCTTACAGCGTTCAAGCTAGCACAGTAGGCACTTTGGTGACCGTTAACAACCAAAATAACATTGTATTTTATAATTTAGGTTTCAATGGTTCAAACATGAAGGCATTTGACTTATACTATGCTCAAAATATATGCCTGCAAAGCTGTTCCGTTATGTACAGTGGTATTGATGCAGTAGATGCCTCTGCAACCACGAATCTTGCCGTAAAAAATACCTACTTTAATTATACTAACAATAATGCTATTGACCTTAATTATAATTGCAACAATTCAGTAATAAGGTATAATTATGTTGCCAATACAGGCATGATACCCGGTATGGGATTAGGTGGAAATGTAACTTACCAGGCCATTACAATAGTAGGGAGCAATAACCTTGTGGAATATAATACGATTTATAACACCGGTTATGCAGGAATACGTTACTCAGGGGGTAACTACAATATTTTCAGAAACAATTTCATTAATAATTTTACGCTTACGAAAGATGATGGTGGCGGTATCTATGGCGGTGAAGCACAAAACACTAATTATGTGGGTACACAAATAACAAACAACATCATTCTAAACGGGCTTGGAGCTCCGGAAGGAACTGACAGGCCTGATTTTTATTCAAGCAGCGGAATATTTCTGGACGATAATTGTGCCAATACTGATGTATCATTTAATACAGTTTCAAATTGTGGGCGGAGTGGTATTTTGATACATAACTCTTTCAAAACAAACGTGCTGAATAATTTACTTTACAACAACACTACACAATTAACAATGATTCACGATTATGGAATGCCGAATGCGCTGCTAAGAAATATGGTCGTTAAAAATAATATTTGCTTTGCTAGAGTTGACTCGCAGGATGTGTGTAACGTAAGGACTGAGGCAAACGACATCAACCTGTTGGGCGTAATGGATAATAATTATTATTGCCGCCCTGTTGATGATAATTTAACCATGGTAAGTACATGCACAATTGGCGGGGCCCGCGTTGATCGTTACCAGGATCTGGCGAGCTGGCAAGCTACCTATAATCTTGATAAATCATCACTGAAGTCGCCAATAAAAATTCCACCATATATTATTAATTCGCTTGGCCCCAACTTGTATTCGAACGGGACTTTTAGTTCAAGCATAACCGGACTATATAGTAACCCGTTAAGTAGCTGGGTAAACAACAAGCTGGATGGTGGTACTTACCAGGCTAAGAATTTATTTTCAACCAACCTGAGCAACTACCAAATAATAATAGGAGTAGGCGCTATAGCGGCAAAAAGAAATTATATTTTGAGATTTAGTTCACAGGCATCAGCAGATACATTGTTAAGCGCTTTTCTAAGGCAAAGCAGTGCTCCTTATTCATATCTCTCGGATACTAAAACCATTCCGATTTCTACTTCGAGAACGGAGAATGAATACCTGTTTAGCCTTCCAGCCGCGTCGTCTTCTGCCAGTATTCTTTTTACAACAAAGTGCCCGGGAATGACCTTTTGGCTTGACAATCTTGAATTAAGGGATGCCAATGTATCTATAACTGATCCGGACGATTATGTTGTATTTGAATATAATGCCAGCACCAAAAGCAAAACAGTTGTGTTGCCAGCCGGATCTACTTATATAGATCCTCAAGGTAATTCTTATACAGGCAGTGTGTTGATTTCGCCATACTCTTCAATAGTTTTAGTGAAACAGACACCAGGTAACTTGCTATACTCGTTCAATGATAATGGAAGTAGCACTAGTTTACCGAAAACAGGGCTTGCTATAAATCCATAGTTTTGAACTCAGCGCATTTTTTGGAATATTATTTTTCTAAAAGCATACTGAATAACAAAACTCCTTCAATAGTTTATTGCAATCAATTATAACAAGCCTATGGTCATAGGTTTGTTATAATTTTGATCCTTAATAATAAAGGGCATAGTATTTTCTACTGGACTGCCTTATTACTTTCTTATGAAAATTGTGAGGATGTTTTTGCCGGTAGTTTTTAGTTGCTCTGCTTTAATGGCCAGTGCGGCTAACTATTATTTTTCATCTACTACCGGTGATGACTTAAGAACGCCTGCGCAGGCACAACATGTCAACACTCCCTGGAAAACGCTCAATAAATTAAATACTTTTTTTAGCAACCTCAACGGTGGTGATACTATTTTTTTGAAAAAAGGAGATACTTTTTATGGCTCCATGACTATCTCAAAATCGGGCCTGCCTGGCCAGCCTATCGTAATATCTTCGTATGGAAACGGAAACATGCCGGTTATCAGTGGATTAGTACCGGTATCGGGCTGGAATAAGAATAAGGATGGTATTTATGAAAGTAATTTAGAGATTGAAGATTTACCCCTAAATATGGTGACACTGAATAATATTGAATATGCGATGGGCCGATATCCGAATTACCAGGCAGGAGGAAAAGGGTGGAAAACCATAGCTTCTCACATAGCTAACAATTCAATAGCCGACAATTCTCTTGCGCCGAACCCCGATTGGACCGGCGGTGAAGCGGTAATAAGAAAGAACCATTATGTAATAGATAGAAATAAGATAACCGCACACGCAGGAAATATATTAAGTTATACGTCGGGAACGCATTATGCACCTGCAAATGGGTTTGGTTATTTTATTCAAAATCATTTAGCAACACTGGATCAATTTGGGGAATGGTATTATGATTCCTCTTCCAAAAAACTTTTGGTTTATTTCGGAAGTAGTGTATCTAATACCTTCAACGTAAAAGCTAGTAATATAAACACATTGATCACTTCAAGAAAACATGATTACATTTCATTTAATAATTTACTACTAGAAGGGTCTAACCAAAAAGGATTCTATTTATATTATTCAAACCATATTTCGATAAAAAATTGCAGCATCATTTTCTCAGGCGGGGATGCTATTGATGGGTTTAATACCGAAAGTCTTTCGGTTGAAAATTGTTCAATAAATTATTCAAATAATAATGCACTCAACTTATCGGGCGCATGTAATAATACCAGCATATTAAATAATTCAATTAAAAATACAGGGCTTTTTGAAGGCATGGCAGGCAATAGTAGCCTTACGTTTTCAGGTATTAATATAACGGGTGATCACAATATTATTAAATATAACCACATAGACAGCACAGGATATACAGCAATACGTTTTGACGGAAGCTATTGTGAAGTTTTAAACAACTATATAGATAATTTTTGCTTTATAAAAGATGACGGCGGCGGTATTCTTACAAACAATAATAACGCCCCTGTGGCGAGACAAGACCAAAAAATTACTGGAAATATTATTTTGCATGGAATAGGTGCACCCGGCGGAACAAACTCTTCGGTATCGATGGCGAATGGAATCTATCTCGACGATAATTCTGCGAATATTGAAGTAGCCGGTAATACTGTAGCCTATACCACCAACGCCGGATTATTGCTGCATAATAGTCATGATATTCTTGTGAAGAATAATACATTTTATGGCAATGCTACTCAAATGATATTGCAGAAGGATGCTGCATCTGTTGCGTTGGTTCGCGATAACATAGTGGTGAATAATATTTTTGTATCTAAGGATGCTACCCAGTTTACGGCCTCTTTTTTTACAAATTCAAACGCAACTGATATTGATTCATTTGGCAGAATAGACAGTAATTATTACAGCCGCCCGATTGATGATAGCGTGACCATTTCAACATCCTACGTAGATAAACCGGTTGGAAAGATTAATAAATTTTACAGTTTGGAGGAATGGAAGTCGGGATATAATAAAGACTTATCATCAAAAAGACCTTCGTTTCAATTAAGCGCTTTTAAAATTAACGACCTCGGCAAAGTGAATAAAGTGCCTAATGGAAATTTTGATAAGAATCAGCCAGGTATAAATGGTTTTAGATGTAAAACGGCCTGGAAGAACTCTGGTGTTTTAGATGGTGGTTATTTACAAGTTACTTCTCTTCCAAATTTTCCGGACTCTTATATCACCATACCAGTTGGAAATATTCAGGCAGGTAAAAATTATATTTTGCGATTTACTCTTGCCGGTGCGGGCAGCAATGAAAAAACAATTGGAATATATTTAAGAGCGAATGGTGCCCCTTACACGAACCTGGCACAAAAGGTTTATAGAAATATTATAGGAGCACGGCATAATTATGAGATAGGCTTTAGTGCTGTAAAGGATGACCCTAATGCTTTATTAATTTTTGCTCTTAATGAGCCAAATGTCACCTATTCAATTGATAACATACAGTTGTATGAAGCGAACGCTACTATCACCAGGCCAGAAGATCATCTTCTTTTTGTGTACAATCCTGGGAACTCACCCAAGAAACTTTCTTTGAAAGGCAGCTATAAAGACATTAAAAATGAAGCCTATCTCAATAGTATTGTGCTGGCACCCTATTCTTCTGCAATACTTATGAAGCAAAACTAAATGGGTTTTGCAGGTGAATATCCTTTCCTTAACCAGTGTCTTTTTGTAATCAAAATGGGAGCGCTATAACAAAAAAAGCATTTAAATTGAATTAGTTTGTTCAACCAACAATTTCCTGGGATCTTTTTCTTTCCATAAAAAGATGATACATTTCTACCAATATTTCTTCAATATTATATTTATAGTCCCATTCAGGATAGTGTGTCTTAAATTTTGATACATCACTTATGTACCAGATATGGTCGCCACTCCTGTTATTCTCCGAATAAGAATATGAGAATGTATTGCCAGTTAATTTTTCACAAAGTTGTATACCTTCCAACATAGAACAATTGGAAAACCGGCTGCCACCAGCATTGTACACTTCGCCAGCTCTTGGATTTTTGTAAAAGTTCCAGAACATATTCACAAGATCGTAGCTGTGAATATTATCCCTTACCTGTTTTCCTTTATATCCAAAAATCGTATAGTGCTTTTTGTTAATCGCACACAGCATTAAATAAGAAAGGAACCCGTGAAGCTGTGCGCCGGAATGATTTGGCCCTGTAAGGCAACCTCCTCTGAAAGTTCCTGTTTTCATTCCAAAATACTTGCCGTACTCCTGCACCATCACATCTGCGGCAACCTTGGACGCTCCAAATACAGAATGCTTGCAATTGTCGATACTCATTTGCTCATCTATACCTTTCTCAAAGTAAGGATGCGATTCATCAATCTCCCATCTTAAATCCTGCTCCACGAGCGGTAAAAGATTGGGATTATCCCCGTAAACTTTATTGGTAGAAGTGAAAATAAAAACTGCCTCCGGGCAATATAACCTCGTGAGTTCAAGCATATTCATCGTTCCATTGGCGTTTATTGTAAAATCAGTCAATGGTTCTTTGGCGGCCCAATCGTGACTTGGCTGAGCTGCTGTATGAACTACGAGGGTAATATCTGAATTATAATCTTTAAAAATCTTTTCTAAAGCACTATAATCCCTTATGTCAACATTGTTATGGCGATAATTTAAAAATTGATTTTGCAATCGTTCTATGTTCCAAAAAGTAGATGCAGTTTCACCGAAGAAGTAAGCCCTGAGATTATTGTCAATGCCCACTATAAGGTCGAATTCTTTTGAAAGAAAGGATACGGATTCACTGCCAATAAGTCCTCCCGAGCCGGTTACAACAGCTATATTCATGAACGGATTTTAAAATTGTACGTTACGGATTCCAGATTTGCAAAGGATAAAAAGGTATATAAAATACATATTGGTTGTAAGGTATCTTCTCCAAAGTTTTTTAGGATCCTGAACGAGGCGATAAAGCCATTCAAGCCCGGACCTCTGCATCCAATGTGGCGCATGTTTTATGTTTCCAGCCATAAAATCGAATGCGGCGCCTATTGCCATCATAGGAGCGTGAATTTTTGATATGTGGCCAGCTACCCATTTCTCCTGCCGGGGGCATCCTCTTCCAACAAGTACGAGGTTTGCACCACTGTCATTAATTTTTTTAATGTCTGCAGCATCTTCTTCGGGCGTGGCGTCTCTAAACCTATCTGAATGCATTCCACATATTTCCAGGTGCGGGTATTGATCTTTAAAAAATTCCCGCATCTTATTGAGGGTAGAAATTTTACTTCCGTAGAGATATACTTTTAAACGATTTTCGCTGGCTTTGGCTAATACGTGTTTGGTAAGAATGGGGCCTGCTACACGTTCCTTTAAACCCACTTTATAAAAACTGTTTAGAGCCCATTTAATAGGTTGTCCATCTGGCACAATCATATCGATTTGTTCCAGGCAATCTCTAAAACTTTTGTGCCTGACGCTCTCGATAAGGCCGTGAACAGCAAGGGCACTTACTCCGAAACTTTCCCGTGCCCTGGCTTTTTGAATGATAATGTCTGAAGCAGTACCATAATCAGTAATGGAATAACTTACTGAAAATAATTGTTTCTTGTTTATGTCCATAAAGGTATAGGTGTAGATCTCAAATCATTTAATAAAAGAGTTTATTAAAAAAAGATAACAAATATCATTTTGCAAATATTATTCCGAAAAATAGTAATTAAACTTTGTTTATCCAATTCCACAGAGTTTTGAGCTTAATATATAGGGTAAAAACTGTTCACGCCTTATTTAATAAAATATTTATATAAAGATAATGTTTCGCCCGCCATGGTGCTCCACGAAAAACGAGCTACGTTATTTAATCCTTCTTCCGTTTTCTCCTTCAAATGCTCCTTATTACGTATTTCTTTCAAAAAATCTGCAGCATCTTCTCTGCTGAAATCAGGATTGAGGTAGATTGCAGATTTTCTTAAAACCTCCTCAAATATCGGTATCCTTGAACACGCTACCGGCACCGAATTAGACTGAGCCTCTAATACCGGCAACCCAAATCCTTCATACTCAGAAAGCAAAAGAACCAGGTCAAACCCTGCATAAATTTCTTCTAAACTTATTTTTTTTACAAACGGCTCAAACTTTACAAAATCTTCGAGGCCCAACTTCACTATTTCCTTTTCAACATCAGAAACATAAGGTTTGTAAACTTTACTTCCCCTCAGGAAAATCTTAAAATCAGTAAACCCTAAATCCAAAAATATCGTTGCGAGCTTGAGAATTTTAAAATGCCCCTTGTGGGGATAAAATCCCGCAACCACTCCAATATTTAATTCGTTATCGTTAACTATTGCCTGTTTTTTTTCTATTGTTTTATGGCCTGGAAATTCTGAAGCCTCATGAATCGTGACGGCTTTCTTATTTTGTAAACGAAACATTTTGTTTAGCTCATCTAAAATGGTATCTGCAGGCACAATTATTCCATCACTTACACCTATGGACAAATGACATAATTTTCTAAACAGCCGAAATTTTAAAATGTTCGTCTTATCAAGGTATTTTTTTAGCCGGGAATTCTGCAAATAGAAATCAAACATAAAATCATGCAGTGTGATAATGTATTTACAAACTTTTATTGCCGGCAATTCGGGAACGATTCTATGCAATACCTTTATTTTATGTGTTACGCAGAACATCGGGAGTTTAATGTGCAGCCAGAATAATCGTGAAATTAAACTACTGTTGTTCACTTTTACATTCTTGATTATTATGTTTTTCAAGTTTTCGAAACCGGTCAGCTCTTCGTTTTTTATGCAGTAAACTGTAAAGCCACTTTCGTTAAGAATGTCATCCAAATTTTTAATGAGATTAATGCTATATGTAGATATTCCGCCTCCCGTTCCGCCTTTGCCAGGAACCACATTCGATATATCGACGCAAATAGAATTTTCTTTCGACAAGCCTAACATTTTTAAATAGAATTACTTAATTAGCGCTTCACCAGCTTATTTACATCGTAAAGTAATCGCCATTTTAATCTCTCTAAATAAGAAAATTTACTGGTATACTGTTTACTTAGTGTGCTATCAAAATTTATTTGATTGGGAAATGAAAACGCCGTAGATAAGTTCACATCTAATTCTGTCGCAAATCTTTTTTCGGTTTTAAAGGTATGGGTTGCGTCAGGATCAAAACCGATATTTTTAACCTTTGATTCGATTGGATATAGTGTAGCTAAGTCCTTTTTGTATTGATAATAGCACCACGGTATTGCCCATGAATCGGCTGTTCTGTTTCTATATTTTTTTATGAGAGAGGGAAAATCTGAACCCAGTGATTTTACACGTGGCTCAATTTTTTCGTTGCTGTCGTCTAAAATTTTCCAGTCAATTTCTTTCCATCTGTCAGCCCATGTAGCCCAGCCCCAGGAGCACCCCCTGGGATTAAAATATCCGTCAAAAATATAATCTGCCGGCTTCTCCACCGGGAATGTGAATCCTGAGATAGAAAATACATCCTTTCTATTCTGGTAAAAATTAAGTGAGTCATTCATAAAATTTAAAAAATTCTTTGAAGTGACGAGGTCGTCTTCCAACACAATACAGGATCGTTTTGTTTCTAAAATTTCCGTGACCCCGTCAATTATAGAATTAGCAAGACCTTTGTTTTTTGTTGCTGTTTTAATATGAACACTTTTAAAGCCCGCCAGGTTTTTTAAAAAATCTCTCACTTCTTCTACCTTTTCAAAGTCGGCTTCTTTTTTTGGGCCGTCGGAAAATATGTAGAGATCAGTATGAGGAGCCAGGTAATTTTCCTGTAAGGCGTTTAAAGTTAATTCCGTTACGCCACGTCTTTTGTAGGTAAATAGCAAAACGGGAGCGGTTTCATTGGTCATTAAAATATGTTGAGGTTAAATAAAAATAATAGATTTTTTCACGATGCTTCAAATTTTAATTAATTGATGTATCAACTGGCAGCATTTACAGTTTCAACAATTTTTTTATTGCTCTCTGGCAGCTTGTTATTTCCCTCGGCTATGTTGACTATCTCATCAATAAATTTTTCCCAGGTATTCAATTTATAATATTCAGAAATTCCCTCACGCAACCTGGCAAGTTCATTATCGTAATAAGATTGATTTTTTAAAAGAGAATTTAGCAGTGAAAATAATTCAGTAAAATTCTCATAAACAAGACAGGCATTTTTTTGATTTAAATCAATAAAATTACCAATAGCCGGGCCAATGACGATTTTGTTTGAACTTAATGAATGAATAAGCGCTCCGGAAGAAAAAGTGTCGCTATCAGCATAAGGCAGCAAAATTATTTTTGAATTTTGAAAATAAAAAGCAATTTCCTCGTTTGAGAGAAATTTACTAGTGATATCTATGTGTAAGCCTGATGCAGCCTGGCTGATCGTTTCGAAGTATGATTTATTTGCGTTGCCAACAATTTTTACGTTAAATAAATTATTATGTTTTTTATAGCTTTCAATAAAATCATGTAATCCCTTGTAAGGGTTGATTCTTCCCCATATAAGAACATCGGATGTATTTGCAGTGTTGGTTGCTGCTAAAAGAGGCGGATCTAAATAAACAGGGTGATTCAAAAAATATGCTTTCTGCTTTTCTTTTAAAAAAAAGCTAAGCGCATCATTTGAATGCACAATTATCACATCGGAGATTTTCGTGTAAAAAGAGCGTGTTAATTTTCTTAACAGTTTGTACTTTTTGTTGTGAGAATCTTTGTTGTGACAAACCCATACGACCTTACCACCTTTTAACTTAAATAAAGCAAGCGTAATAAATGAAGCAAATAATTGCGCAACGCCAAACCTTAAATGCAATATATCTTCCGGCCAGTTCAGAATCATCACGTCGGCCCTGAACATATATTTAAAAAAATCGGCTGATCTTGATGCCGGCTTTTTGCCGTGATTAATCACTTCAACTTTTTGGGCAAGTGTATTGAAAAAGTTATCTATATACTCATTTATTTCTACTGATGGCTGCGGGCTAAAAAAATATCTATACCTTTTTTTCATAATAATTTATAGCTGGCGATGCAATGCTTAACAACCATTTTATGAACTGGTTGTTTCATAAGATCCTTTTTTGCCCTTTATAAAATCGTAGAACCCTTTTAAATGATACATGGCATTTTTACCTCTCCGGTTTTTGATATGATAAGCAAATTCATATAGCATAAAATAGACTTTGCTATATAAGCTCATTTTTTTATTGAAAACGATAAACTTATTTCTCGTCATATAATACGTTTTCAAATGCGTTATATTTTTGGTTGTATAAGAAACATCGTGGAATATGACCTGCGTAGGTGTGTATAAAATCCGGTATCCCCTTTCTTTTAGCTTTATCGAAAGGTCGGCCTCATCGTAGTACATAAATAAATCTTCATTGAACATACCGGCTTCAATCACTTTTTTTAAATCGAACAATACGGCGCAGCCACTAAAAACATCAACATCGTAATATTCGCTTATGTCGTTGTTTACATTCCCGGGGTTATTGTAAACCCGTCCTTTGCTGGTATTTAATGTTGCACCGGAATACCACGGATTCCCATCGGTATATAAAATGCGCGGCGAAACGGCCGCCACATTTTTTTCCGATTGCATAATTTCATAAAGATTTTCAATAAGGTGGGGAATGCTTAACGCATCCGGGTTGAAAAGAAAGAAATATTTTATATAAGGCATTTTCTCAACAACATACTTCAATCCAAAATTAATTCCGCCCGTGAAGCCAAGATTTTTTTCAGATTTTAAAAGGTGCATCCTTTCGTCATTTATCGCTTCAAGCCCGGCATAAGTTTCATTTGTAGAAGCATTGTCAACAATCAGAATTTCTACATCTATGTTTTCCTGGATTGAATCAATCAACTTCCGCATCAGGTGCGAAGTTTTATAGTTAATTATCAAAACAGTGATAACCGAATTTGTCATAAGTTTTATCCCGCTTTTTTAAGCTAATAAAGTTTCGTGCACCAATTGGGAACTTGTTTCCCGCTCTGCCAATTTTTTTTCTTCAAACGATTTATCGGCCAGGTATAAAATAAAACAGTAGAATGGAATTACTGTGGGATTAGAATAATATTCGCTTAAAACGATTAACAATAGGGCATTTAGAAAAAATAATCGCATGTAGCCGCTATCATAGTTAAAATATTTTCCTGCTAATCCCTTTATGTTCACCCATAAAATGTTTAAAACATATAATAATCCAAATTGATTAAATGCGCCAATTATACCAACATCACTTCTGTAAAAGTGATAGTAGAGATTAATATTTACAATTTCCTTTCCATATCGTGATGATGCATAAGCAACACCGTTTCCAATCAGTCTCGCAAGCCTGCTCGGCCAGTATTCTGTAAGAAAAAAATTGGCAGACATTAATCGAATATCTTCTCCTCCGTATTTTAATTGCTCCTCTGTTAGTTCCACATACTGGCCAAAAATCTGGTCTTTATAGTGGAGTATCACAGCGGTCGCAATACATAGAAAAGTGATCATATAAATTCGATGCATACCTTTTACAAAGAATGCTGAAATGACCAAACAAATAACTGCCGATAATGCAAATTGCCTCGTTCCATAAAAATAAAGCCCAAGCATACCTATAAAAACAAACGCAAGGTGGCTAAGTTTTCGTGAAATCAAAAAATTATAAAAGAAATAAAAGAGCACAAAATCCCCATATTGATGGCCTACAACCATGTAACGATAAACGCCCGCCCTGTATATTGATTGATCATTGTCGTCTCTTGAATAAAAATAAAAATGCGGGTAGGTGAATTGTTGAACTATGGTTAGGAAGACCCATACGAGTCCCATAAATATCATAAGCTGTATGATTCTCTTTTTTGGAACATTAAAAATATGGAGTACAAAATATAACAGCCAATAGAAATTTGTTCTTAACGCCAATATGGAGAGGCCAATGGATTGATGATGATAAAGTAAAGCCCCGTATGCGCTTAAAAAGGGTATCCATAGAAAAAAGTGAACGTTGTATTTAAAAAGCAAATGATTTTTGTGGATTTTGTTGTACCCATAAATCACTGTACCAAACATGAACAATAATAGAAGGGTTTCCAGTGAATTAAGTTGTCCTTCACCGAACTTATCGAATGACCATACGCGTGTACTCACCAGGGCGATAAGTGCAACTATGCCGAATTTTGTAAGGTCTTGTTTTTCTTCTAAAACCATTGGTGGGATTGCAGATTTACCTGGTGAAATTACAATGATCGGGCGCAAAAATATTTAAATAAACTTTAATCATTAAGCTGGTTCATTTTGTTAAGGTTATTTTTCAGCATTTATTATAAATAAAAAAACTCATATCGAACTATGAGTTGCTTCAACGCTCTTCCCAACGAAGAATTTCTGTATGCATGCACGGCGTGAAAGGATCTGGCAAAACATTGTGGTTGGATTGCTGTTTTTCGGGCGGGGGTAACTTCATATAATCTCCATACTGTCTTTTTAAACAATCGTGCCAACCTTGGGGTATATAAAATTCTGCGTCTTCAAATTTTGCTTTTATCAACGTATCAATCTCTTCTTTTTTAATATAATTTTTCCCGAAATGTCTCATGCTAAAATATAGGAGGTAATTACTTGCATAAACAAGATTTAATGGAAAATATTTTGAAATGAATTTTAGTACGTTAGCCCGCCCGCTGCTGTTTGTTACACGCTTTAAAGATGCATTCTGGAAAGCAATAAAAAAGTTGTGGGGTAAAAATGCCTTGTCGTAGATAAAAATGTCTACCTGTAATCCCTCATGCCACTTATTATTTTCCTTGCCTATGTGGCTGTAGCTTGAATACTTGTCCCTTAGCCTTGCATCTACATTACTGTTTTGCGGGTAGTAGATGTCAGTTTCAGGGTTCTGAAAAAAAATATCATTGGGTAATTCCGGCGCGGCGAGCCTAACAAATTTTTCATATTCGGTTCGTATCATGCCAATATCAATGTCGTCATCCCATGGAATAAAACCCTTGTGCCTTATAGCTCCCAGTAGCGTACCCCCAGTTAAAAAATATTTGATATCATGTTTTACACACAGGTGATCAAGAATTTTAAGCATCCTAAGCATAACTAGCTGGCAACGTCTTTGACGTGATTCTCCTTGCTCCCTGTTGTCTATAAAATGACTGTTAAAATCCAATGATTGTTGTTGAATGTAATATGGGTAAATATTGAAAATTTAAAATCGTTCTCGTATAACTATTGGCTGGCCCTCCAGCACATCAAATTCGTCGTAAAAACTTAATTTGATAATTCGTGACACCGCCTCAGGTTGCATTATGGTAGATGGATCTTCCTGTGGGGCAAGAATTTTTCTAAGAGGAGTGGCCGTTCTGCCGGGGCAGAATACAAATATCTTGATTGCATATTCTTTTAATTCTTCCGACATAGCCGCCGAAAAACTAATAATCCCGCTTTTTGCAGCAGCATAAGCGCTCCAGCCCGGCCGGGGTGTAAGCCCGGCTGTAGAGGAAATATTAATTATTTTGCCCCCTTTTATTTTCATAAGCCGTACAGCAAACTTTGTACATAAAAAGGTACCGGTTAAATTAACACCGATGGTAGTATTCCAGTTTTCAAGAGTGGTATCCAAAAGCCCCATAGGATTTGCATAGCCCGCATTATTAACAAGAATACTTAAGAATCCAAATTTGTCTTCTACAAATGAAAAAAAATCAACTACGGATTTTTCATTGCTCACATCAAGATTCTTTACATAATAATTTTTCTTATCTGCTAAAGCCGCTGGGATATTATTTTCAATGTCCCTCGAGCAAAAAATAACTTTCGCCCCCGTTTCTAAAGCGGCCAGCCCAATTTCTAATCCTATACCGGTCCTGCTTCCGGTAACTACCACCACCTTATCTGAAAAATCATTCATTAGAATTTATTAACAGGTTAACTATAATGATATCAATCTTGCTGGTTATTTTAATGTTTGATTCTCTTCCATCAACAAATTTCACTTTATGTCCCATTCGAAACATCAGGATTCCATCTTCCGTAGCGTCGAAGTTGTTTGCGATAGCATCCTCATGTGCCTTGGATAATAGCTTCGTATCAAAAAGCTGGGGCAGTTGAATGTTCTTCAATTTTTTTCTGTCAAGGATATTTGTCATATAGTCTCCGCCTTCCGATACTGTAAACGGAATTGGTATGGTCGGTATTACAGCCTTTTCATTTTCGTATGATAATATTTCTGCTACAAATTCCCGGGAAATAAGCGGACGTGCGGCTTCATGAATCAACACTTTGGGAGTCGTGACTTTTTGAAGAGCTAGATGTACTGACTCCTGCCTGGTTTTGCCCCCGGCTATTAAGATTGCTTTCTTAATGTTGTAGTGATTGAGGTAGGTGCTATACTCCTGCATGTAATTAACTGCGCAGGTAATTATGATCGTATTTACCTCTTTTATTTTTTCCAAAATTTCAAGAGGCATTATAAAAAAAGGCTTGCCATTGATTTTGTAAAACTGCTTTGGATAATTTAGCCCGGTTCTCGTACCCACACCGGCAGCAAGAAGTATAACATCTATGGGGCGGTTGCTCATAGTATGAAATCTTATTTAATTTGTATTAGGTTAAAGTCTTAAAATTGCCGCTTTCTGATGTATAATAGAACTTTCCGTAAGTCTATAATTTTAAATGCAATAAGCGAGCCTAAAAATAATATAAACCATGCGGTTGTTCTAATTAAAATAAGCAATAGCAGGGGCATGGAGCCGAATTTTATTAAGTAAAGGATCATAAAAGATATACCCGCAAGAAATGTAGGAATAAAGAACGATTTAAATATCTTGAAAGAGTCAAGATGCAACACCTTAGTATTAAAGTAGAAATAATAAAATGACATCTGAATGATTATATAAATCAGGTAGCCGATTACTGCAGACCCTACGCCAAAGGATTTAGCCAACATGGCGTTTATGATTATTGAAATAACGCATGCAAGGGATGCGCTATAAACCAACATCCTGGTTTTGCCTGTTGAAAGTACAAGGCTGGATACCGGGCTGTTGTGCAAATAAAGTAAAATTGTAAAGACCCACAAGTTGAGCCAGGGAGCAAGAAAACTGTATTTGCTTCCCACATAAAGTGTAAGAATATCCTGGCTGTTGAGAATAATGGGAAAACACAATAAGCACACAAGCACAGAAGTTAGTTGTGTGCCTTTAACAGCCATCTCCTCGATTTTTTCCACTTGTTTTTGCTGTACAAGTTTAGTGGTAACGGGCAATAGAATTGTGAGGATCATTCCGCCAATTGAAATAATAAATATGGGAAAAACTTCTATGATCCTATATTCAGCTAATATTCCTACACCATTTACATTAAAAATACTTAGCACTATTGGCCGCGATTGAGTAGCAGTAAATTGAAATATTCCCATTGCAAAAATCGAAAGGCTGTAACGATATATTTTTTTAAAATTGAGCCAGTCTCTTCCCGGAAGAAATGATTGTATGAGATTAGAAGATTTTGCTTTTACATAATAGGGGATAACAAAAGCGCTGTTCAATGTTGAAAAAAGAATAAAATAATTAATCAGCGACCAATGCAATTTGATGGTTAAAAAAATGAGAGCGAGGTTACCAAAACTCTTTAAGATATTTATCTGTTGAATAAAATTAATGCGCTCATTTGCTATTAAAAGTTGGTTGAAAACGGAAGTGCTCCAATTTAGAATGGCATAAAAGGCCATGATAAAAAACATAGTTTGCAGCAACCCAAATTCCTCACTATTAATGTTGAAGAGGTTTTGGCCAAAGAATGCAATAACAACCAATACGACTGAATTGATAATACCTATAACCAGGTAAAAGGTGATGCTGGTTCTGGCAACGCTGTGGATTAATGCATAATTTTTTTCGGCGATCCATTGCGAAAAAAATTTTACCGCACCAGTGTTTATACCGAGGTTAAGTAAATTCATATACGCGTTGGTAGCGATTGCCAGTGTGAGAATGCCATAATTATCCTTTCCAAAATAATGCAGCATTAACGGGATGGTAAAAAACTTAACCGCGGCATCCGCAACTTTGGAAACTACACTCCAGAAAAATGATCCTGCAAAATATCTGACTTGCCCCATTATCTATGCTTTTAAATTCCTCAATTTTTTTGTTTATAAATCATTAAACTCTTACGCCAGTCACTTTGTTGCATAGCCCATTTTTAATAATTGAGTTATAAAAGCGCTCTTTTTGATTTCCCGTGGCGGGCTTTAAAGAATATTTATTGAACAAAATATCGCCGGAGTGTGTATATACATTTGGCTTTTTCAATGTATCATTTTTCATTTTTCAACTATTCCTGAAATAAGATCAAGCAACATAGTTTCTTTTTTAGATACTTCATCTTGTAATATGCTGTTTATTTTTTCTTTCAGTTCAAGTCTTTTTGAAAAGGAGGATTTCATATCGTTAAACACATCGTCTATTTCTGAATTTACAAGATCTCCATAATATTTATATCCAAGAGTATCTCCAAAAAGGCCATTGAACTTACGGCTGTAAGCCAAAGGGTATACAGGAACGCCTGCAGAGAAAGAGGCAATGCATGAATGCATGCGGGCGCCTGTAAAAAAATCCATACCACTTATGAATGATTTTGCTTCAATAGGATTTTTAAATGCAGGTGCTAGTTTTGCTGAAGGGTAGATTTTGCTTAATTCGTGGCAAACTTTTAAATCATTATCCAGATTTTCATAGTTCGGACTTATTACATGTGCTACAAAAAAAATCTCGTTATTATCATCGCCTAAAAAGTAATCAATTGTCCTGGTCATTAAATCCTTGAAATTTGTTTTAAGGGAAAACTGGTTGTCTTTTGTGTATCCGCCATGCCACAATAAACCTGAAATATTTATCCCGATCTTTACCTTGTCGTTTTCTAACGTTGTTTTCTCAAATGGCATGAAAAAAGCTAAGTCTATAAGCTCGTATACTTTTTTTGAAGGAAGATTTTTCGTGATATAATTGAAACTCTGCCGGTCCCGGGCCAAAACAAGTTGGGTTTTATCAATACTTTCATTGCCTGCCGCCTTTGCTTCTTCCGAATAGAAAGGCCCAATTGTTTGAGGTAACAGGACCTGTTTTTTACCCATTAAGCGAAACAATTTTTTGCTTCCATTTATTTTGCGAAATCTCCTGATGCCATATATGTCGGAAAAGCTATCGCCTTCTCCCATGTCAAAAATAATATCCAGCCTGGCAGCCGTAAATATTTGCTTCCATTTGAACAAGGCAACTTTTACGAAAGTTTTGAATGTACCCGTGTAGTCCCAGGTTACGTTGGTTATATCGACACTGCATTCTCCTATGTTTAAAGTATCTTTTTTAGGCCCTGAACCATCAATGACAGTGTAAGTAAATTCCACATTTTTTTGTTTACTTACTTTTTCGAGGAGATATAGAGAGGAATATGCCAGCGCCGACACACCTAAATTTCCACTGTATGGATTTGCCCAAATAAGCCCAACATTAATTTTCTTCATTGATTCAATTTAAATTTTGCACGAGACTACATCCATATTCTCGCAAACTTTATTTCTTCCGAAATAATTATTCGTGTAAAAAAATTTGATGAAAATGCTGAATGGTATATTCAATCTAATATATTACGACCTGCATAAACAGGAACTTTAACTTGAATGTTGCTAAAGCGGTAAAGATAAATATCTTTCCCTCTAAATTTCCGGGATGTATTTCAAATTATTGCCTGGATGAATTTATTCTGATAATAAAAACGAAACAGGAAGATGCGAAACTAGTTTCGCAACTAAATTTTCCGCAATTTAAAACGCGAGACAGGGGGTTCTCGTTGGCACATACTGGCAATGCGTTTATGATTTTAGTCATGAGCAAAAGTATTATTTGCAGCAATTCACTGAAATGCAATCCATACTTTAACTTATAAACTCTGTTTCGTGGGAGATTTTATAATTATTTTGAAGAGCAGAAATAATGGTAAGTTTCGGCGATTCGATTTGAGTAATTAAATGGTATCCTATAGATCTAAGAGTTACTTTAAAAGTTTTTACGCCGTCTATTTCAACGGAAGATACTTTTGGACCTTCATGAATTTTTTGAAAATTAATCTTCGTTTTTTGAATTTTAATATCAAGGTTTTCAGAAGAAACAGACTTCATAATATCAATTTCTGAATCCTGTATTACTACAGGTTGCCCTATCCAAAACAAGAAATTGATCACACCTGATAAATTTTTTAAAGTCTCAAGTTGGCTTTCCTCAACTTTCATGAACACGTAGGAAGGGAAAAGAGGCTCAAGCAAAGTTTTTCTTTGAAAATTCCATTTGCTCTTTGTAAGCCTGCAAGGGAAATAATTCTCAATGCCCTTGCGGGTTAGCAGATCAGATACTTTTTTTTCACAGTTTGGTCTTGTATAAACACCATACCATTTTGTTTTCATACTCTCGTTATTTGATGGCGATTCTAAATTCATGCCCGATATCTGATATTCAAGCAATCACTTAGTGACGAATAAAAATGGCTTTAAAAAGGATTAAAGACTCAGAGATTTTGAAATGGAATACATTAGAGTAATACCATCCTACGCCTGATGACTAAATATTATGCCAAGGACACATTTGGGGATAAAAACTAATATGGCCCCAGAAAAGTTTACGATGGTGATTTTATATAATCGCTCTCTTTTGAATTAATTTTCTGTTCTTTTTTAGTGCCTTACTTTTCAAGTCGGCCCAATGCGCACTCACTGTCTTGTTGTTAAAAATCCCCCTCGGTTTAAGATCATTGTATATTAATACAGTTTTGCCTAATGATTTAATTCTAGTGCTATCGTCAAGTTTCTTAATGAATAATTTAGGAGTGTACTGATGCCTCACGACGTAAATGGTAGTGTCGCAAACTTCAGATAATAGATAGGCGTCTGTGGCTATACTCACTTCAGGTGAATCAAATACCACGTGGTCAAAATTTTCCTCAAGAAATATTATCAAATCCTCGAGTTTGCCATTCAAAAATAATTCAGTGGAATTCATTTTGGACTTGCCGGCCGGTATTACAAATAAATTATGAGTGCTGGTCTTTTTTAGTATTTGATTCGGAAGAAATTTATTTTCTAAAAAATCGGACAAGCCGGAAGCGCCGATCAAATTATAGTCAATAGAAATTTGAGGATTCTTAAAATCTGTATCTATAAGCACGACCTGCCTGCCTGAAGTGGCAATGCTATTTGCAAGAGTATTGCTTATAAATGTTTTGCCTTCACCTGCAACGCTGGATGTTACCAGCAATTTTTTGTTAGTGATTGATTTATTGAAAAGCCCTAACGCAACTTTCAATTGACGAAATTGCGCCCCAATGAATTCATTGTCCATACTTTTTGGAGAAATATCTTTCTCCTTAAAATGCGGGAGCTCTCCTATAACCGGAACGTTAGTATAATTTTTTACCTCCGACGAGGAGATGATTTTATTAGTGAGCAACTCTTTTAAAGTAACAAATGCAATTGTAAAACCAAATGCAAGAACCATAGCGGCTAAATAGACAATTTTTTCCCGAGGACTTACGGGAAAGAATGAAGCCTGTGCTCTTTCAATTATTTTACTGTCGGTTACATTTGACGCGTAAGAAAGCGCAGTCTCTTCCCGTTTTTGAAGTAAAAACGAATACACATTGTTCTTAATAATCTGGTCCCTGCTTACTTCCACAAGTTGCCTTTGTTTTTGAGGAATAGATTGCAGATTGGAATTAAAAGTTTTTAAATCATTTTGAAGGTTGGCAATTGTAGTTCGCAGGTTTGTTTTCTGGCTTTTTATATTTTCCAAAATACTCGGTCTTATATTTTGTATTTCGTTAGTATAAGATTGAATTATGGGATTATTTTCGGCGGTTGTCTTCCTCAATCTTTGGTAATCTGTTTCTGCCTGGTAAAGGCGATCAAGCAATTTGGAAAGCAGCGGATCAGTAACTCCCAGAGTAGAAGGAACAATGCCCGCTGAGTTATCCTTGGAATCTATATATCTTTCAACCTGGTCCAGTATTGATAATTGCATAGTCGCATCAGCGATCTTTTGACTATTATCTCCAACATTTTGAAGATACATTTTTCCTTGTTCCGTGAGGTCAACAATGCCTTCATTCGATTTATAATTTTGAATTTTCTTTTCTACTGAATTAAGTTCATCCGACACTACTCTTAATCTTTCATTTACAAACGCAATAGTATTTTTTGCAAGCTTGTTTTTATATTCAATTGATTCGTCGCTATATTTCTGAAGCAGCGTGTTCAAAATATCTTCTCCTCTTTTTGGCAGCTCATCTGAAAGGGTAAGATCTACAACGCTTGAAAGTTTGCTTGAAGTGGTTACATCAAGCCTTGATAAAAAAACATTGGTCACGACTTTTGGATCAATCAAAGAAAAGTAAAATGAATCGCGGGACGGTGTTATTAATTTATTGTTAGTAATGAATTTTAGATTTCCATAAGGCGTGTTTATAAAAGAATCAAGTTGATAAGCTACCTGGTCCATGATCACATGGTTGGTGGCTGTGTCATATCGAAAATTCACTCTATCAACAGGAACGAGTTGCGACGGGTCTTGAACAACTACTGAAACCGGTGAATAATTATATGCAGATTCATCATTTGCCTCGTGTATGGGTGCATATAGCAGGAGGGAATTAACTACTTCATCCATTAAATCTCTTGAATGTAAAACGTCCAATTCATTCTCAACTATCTTTTTGGAAGAGAGTAAATTCAGAGATTCAACCATACTATTTTCATCCGCACCTTTCCTTTCGTCAGTGATAAGCATTGATGCTGTGATTTCATATACAGGCGTGGCAAAGTTGAGATATATCCACGAGCCAATTAAAAACAACACTAATAGTAGTATGAATAAAGGCCAATACGGTAAATATTTATTTTTGAGGTCTTCAAACAGTGTTGTATTTGAATTTTCAGACTTCTGTTGTGCTATGTTCATTATTGGTCCTGTTTTCTTTTAATAATTAATACGTGTGAAAATTATTGCAAGAAGCGATAAACCGCTCAATATTATAGGCAGGTTTTGCCTTAGCGGTTGAGAACTTGAGATTTTTGTTTTATTAGGTTCTACATATATTATGTCATTGGACTTAAGATAATAATAGGGTGAATTAAAAATTTCTCCGTCATTTAAATTAATTCTTTTGATTAGTCTTTTTCCGTTTTCATCGCGTATGAGTGTAACATTATCCCTCCTTGCATAAATCGTAAGGTCTCCAGCCATACCCAGGGCTTCCAATAGTGAAATTTTTTCATTTGGAACAGATACAACTGTGGGCTTAAGTACCTCTCCCAATACCGTTACCCTAAAGTTTAAATACCTTATGGAAACAACCGGGTCTACCAATAATTTTTTATCTATGAGCGATGCTCTCAAAGTATCGGTTAATTGTTTCTTTGTTAAGTCCGATACTTTCAATTTGCCTAACACAGGAAATTGAATGTAGCCATCCTGGTCTACAAGATAGCCGGGAGTTGCGCTTGGATTGTTTGGGGATGAATTATTGAAAGTAAGACTTGCTTCAGGATTGAGGCTTGTTACGGTAATACTCAGAATGTCGTTCGCCACGATCTTTTGTTCCTCGTCGGGATTGATATTCAATGATTGATCTGGCACATTATTAAAATAAACGGCTTCTCTTGTATTTACACAGGAGCAAAACAGAAGGCCCGAAATAAATGACACAAAAAATAATCTTAAAACATTTTTAGAATATGTGCTCATAAAGTGATTTAAACTGGGCTATTAATATTTAAATATAGGTACAGGTGCCGCGGATTTATAGGGAATAAAATTATGCAGAAAAAATAAACTGCAAGATAATACATTCTTTTTACGGTCATAATTGACAATTATTGTTTACCGGTAGTAATATGCTTACCCGTTACTTGTCTTTTTTTAAGAAGCTTATTAACCAGGCAACACACAGGCTGCCGGACCAATAGATGCTCCTGATATTAATATCGAATTTCAAAGCTCCATTCATAAGTTTGAAAGAGGTTGTCTTATTAGTATGATTTTTTTTGAACAGCTTATAAGCCGATTTCGAATAGCTTATTGAAAAGTTTTTCCTGGCAAGAAGCCTCAATCTTTTTCTTTTTGATTGTGGGAGATAGTTCTGAGCAATATCTATCACTTTGGAAAGATCCCTGAAATTTTCTCCCGAAAAAATTGATTTCGTTGAGATATTCGAACTATGCCCGCCGCGGTATGTGGCAAGGCATTTTGATGAATATGCAACTTTATATTGTGAAGCGATTCTTATCCACATTTCCCAATCTTCGCCATAGTGCACTGCAAAAAAGCCGCCTAACTTTTCATAAACACTTCTTTTAACAACTACGGCAGGAGGTTGTACCATCTGCTGCGAAGCAATTTTATAAAGCCAGTTGTCTATGATACCCGGTTTTAGCAATAGTTGGAGCGCGGATTTAGATTCGCTTTCATTTTCATCAACCCAATTATAATTGGTGATAGCACTTCCTATTTCAGGATATTGATCGAATAGATTTTTTATTTCATCGTAAAATCCTGGCTTTACGAGGTCGTCGCCATGCAGCAGGTGAATATAGATTCCATTTGCACGGTTTATGCATGTTTCAAAATTTCGAAGACTCCCCCTGTTTTGACTCTGGTGAAAAAAAGAAACCCTGCCCTTACCCACTTCATATACCAAAGCTGCTACATCACCATCCGTGCTGCAATCATCAACCACTTCTATCTGCATTAATCCTTTTCCGGGATCCTGAATCAAAACACTTTCAATCGTTTTAGCTAAATATTCCATGCAATTGTAAGAAGGTATCATTACGGAGAACAGTGGCCGGTGTTCAGTAGCCGTAACGGGCAATATTTCGGGAGGTGCGTCTGGAATGCGTTCGCTCACAATTTTTACTTTGAAAAGGGGGAAGTAATAATTTAAAAAATGACAGCTCTTAGATTGATTTTATCAACTTGGAAATTTTTTCGCCAATTGTCTTCCAGTTCAGTTCGGTGACATATTTATCAAAGGACGAATAGCACAACTTATGATACTCAATATTGCTTTCCCTTAAATTTAAAATATAATCAACTGAATTTTTTATGAATTCTGCGTGGGAATATACCATGCCGTTTATTCCATCGTCGATCACACTTTTATGGCCGCCTACATTTGAAGCAAGGCAAGGTACGCCAAATGCATTTGCTTCCGAAAACGATACGGGAGTACAATCGGCAAGACTAGGAAGAATCAAAAAATTACTTTTTGCGATTAAATTAGAGAGCTTCTTTTGGCCCTCCGTGTTCGCTTTTGAAATATAGCCATGATCTACAATAAAATTGCTTTTTACGGTTGAAGGCAAATGCTTAATACCCGCTATATGCAATGTTGTTGGAACGCCTGCTGCATTTAAATTTTCGGTAACTCTCAACGCATATTCGCCGCCTTTTCTTGCCCAATCTACGCCTAAA
>JBBSBD010000067.1:0-25104 GCA_038251675.1 Chitinophagales bacterium
AAAGATCGGCTGTCCGCTAAAAAAAGTACTTTTGTTCATACTGATAGTTTTAAGTGTGGTAACTCAAAACTACCAATACTCAGGAGGTCTAACAACCTCCTTTTTACATTAAATAAGAATTTTTACCGGACAGCAATAGTTACAAACTCAGGACAGCGAGGGGATCTTATAAACATTTGCACATCTTGTTGTCATATTCAGTCATTTCAATTGCAGGATATTATCGCATTTTTCTGTCATTAATTAATGAGCGGTTCAGTCGCATTATGTAAGTTATCTGTAAGAAAAAAATAAAATAATAACTAACTTAACAAATTATTACGCAAAAAATAAATACACCTTTTTCTACCACTGAAAGTTTTAAAAATAAAAATTGATTAACCAAAATTCGATATAAAATGAAAAGATACTTACAGAAAAAAATAATGCTTGCATTTTTTTTATTGACAGGCATGATAACATTGGCGCAACCAAAAGAAATTCTTTTATGGCCCAACGGCGCTCCTGGTTCTGAAGGTAAAACGGGTATCGAAAAAATCAGGATCGTAAATGACGATCATGTAATTTCAAATATTCATCATCCTTCTATAACGCCTTACTTACCTGTTAAAGAAAAAGCAACCGGTGCAGCAGTTATCATTGCACCCGGTGGCGGGCATAAAGAGCTTTGGATCACTCATGAAGGATACAATCCTGCTAAATGGTTTAGCGAAAGAGGTATTGCCGTTTTCATTCTAAAGTATCGCCTTGCCCGGGATACTTTATCTGCCTATACAATAGATAAAGATGAACTGGCAGATATGCAACGTGCTATTCGGCTGGTTCGCAGCCGTGCAAAAGAATGGGGAATTGATACGGCCCGTTTAGGAGTGATAGGCTTTTCTGCCGGCGGGGAAGTGGCTGCATTATCAGCTATGCATTTTGATAACGGAAACGAAAATGCAAGTGACCTTGTAGATCGCGAAAGTTCACGACCTGCTTTCCAGGCTTTGATCTATCCGGGCAATTCAGGCAGGTTTGAAGTAGTGAATAATGCTCCCCCGGTATTTCTTGTGGGTGGTTACAATGACCGGCCAGATATAGCTGAAGGAATCGCATTGGTTTATCTGAAATATAAAAAGGCAGGTGTTCCGGCCGAGCTTCATATCTATTCAAATGCAGGTCATGGTTTTGGTATGCGGCCAACAAGTACCGGGGCAGTGGCTGGCTGGCCATCAAGATTTCAGGAGTGGTTATCAGATCGCGGAGTTCTAAAAAAATAAAATTAATACAGGCTAAAATATTTGTAACTATTCAGTGGCACAAAATTGACTGGTCTCAAAACGTTAGCTCAAGCTATGCACTTTAGTGCAAGACTTTAGTTTCTACAAATCTAAATAAATTTGTAGGATGGAGAACTTAAGAAAGAGTAGCCATAGCGTTCATCAATTGCATGTTCATATTGTATGGAGTACAAAGTATCGTTATTCGGTATTGAAGGGGGAAGTTCAGTTAAGCTGCAGAGATTTGCTACGACAAGTCTGTGATAGTATGGATGTCCGGATATTGAAGGGCGTTGTAAGTAAAGATCATGTGCATCTTCATTTGAGTTATCCACCTAAGGTATCAGTAAGTGATTTGGTAAACGCTTAATGGGCAGAAGTGCGAGATTGATGCTGGATGAGTTTGCGGAGTTGAAAAAACGTTACTGGGGTCAGCATTTATGGGGTATAGGCTATGGAGCATGGAGTACAGGTAATATAACAGATGAAATGATTGACAATTATTTGGAGCATCACAAAGATGGTCCAAACAGCGATCAGAATTTTATTCTGGAATGATTTCAATGAACTTTCAGTTTAGAGTTTTCAATGCTGTTTACAGCAAATTCAAATAACTTTCAGTCAATGCCTTTAAACCTATGGATTTCTAATCCATAGTATATTTTAGTTCGGGAGAAATTGGTTGGCGTTATGTGGTGAATGTTTTGCATCATGAAGGGATTTCAGAAATTCTTTTCAAAATGAATAACCGCACCGATGTTCCGGGTTATGGATACCAACTATCTAAAGGTGCAACGGCATTAATTGAGACATGGAATAGTTTTGCGCATTCCAATAATCATCTGATGTTAGGTCATATCATAGAATGGTTTTATGGTGGCCTGGCAGGTATTAGTCAAACTTCTGAATCCATTGCTTACAAAGAAATAATTATTAGGCCAGAACTGGTAGGGGATCTTACTGAGGTTAACGGAAACTTTTTATCTCCTTATGGGTTGATTCAAAGTCACTGGAAATTGAAGGGAAATACATTTGACATAATTATAACTATCCCATCTAATACAAATGCATTAGTCTTTCTTCCTGCAAGAAAGGAATCAATCATTCTTGAAGGGGCTAAGAAAATAAATGATATAAAGGGTATCAATTTTTTGAAATGGGAAAACGACAGGGCAGTATATAAAATTGGTTCGGGAACTTATCATTTTACCAGTAAAATTTTGCAATTAAAGAAATAATATTATTAATGTGAAAAGTATCATTAAAATCAGGAGGGTGCTTTTAAGCTTACTTGTTATTGTTTTGACAGGCGAAGCCAATGCGCAGACTTCAAAGCCAACATGGATTTGGTATCCCGGTGATTTTGAAATTTGGTTAAGCAATGAAGTGCAAATGAAGAGGACAAACAGGAATGCACTCCAGCCTCCATGGTGGCGAACGTACACCCATAATAGTAATGTGAGTTTTGCCACGCAAGTTGACTTAAAGGAAGAAGAAGAAATAACGATTGCTGCCGAAGGTAAATACAATGTTATAATTGATGGTAAATACTGGCAGGGGGATATACATAAAATTTTAATTCCACCAGGGAAGCACACAATTATGATGCAGGTTTATAATGTAATTACACCCCCTTCCATTTTTGTATCCGGTAAAACAATTGTTTCTGATACATCCTGGTACGGTAATACTATTCGTGGCAGTTCTCCGGGGCAAATCAATGACCTGTGGAAAGTGAAAGCTGATGCCTGGACTTTCAACAATAAGGAACAGGCGCCATCAAAATTCAGGTTGCAGACTAAAGAAGAACCACCTGTAAATATTGAACGCAAACCCGGTTCTGTTTTGGTTGACTTTGGTAAAGAAACATTTGGTTTTGTGAGGCTGAATGAATTAAAAGGTTCAGGAACAATTGATTTATATTATGGTGAATCACGAGAAGAAGCTCTTTCAATTGATTCCTGCGAAACACTGGACCATCTAGTAATTAAAGATACTTCAACTTCAGTTTTTGTTGTTAACCACTCAAGGGCTTTTCGATATGTGAATATTCAATATAGTGGGAATATTCAGTTTAAGGATGTTGACATGCTGTATGAATATCTACCACTAACCTATCGTGGTTCTTTCAAATGTTCAGATGAGGAGCTCAATAAAATTTGGGATATTTCAGCCTACACTTTGCATCTCAACACCCGGGAATTTTTTCTGGATGGAATAAAACGTGACAGGTGGATTTGGTCTGGCGATGCCAACCAAAGTTACCTGATGAATTATTATTTGTTCTTTGATGATCCGGCGGTTAAGCGAACAGTATGGGCTTTACGTGGTGGTGACCCTGTGGAAACGCATATCAACACCATCCTTGACTATTCTTTTTATTGGTTCATGAGTATTTATGATTATTACCTGTATTCGGGAGATAAAGAATTCATCAGGAAGATTTATCCAAGAATGATTACGTTAATGGACTTCTGCCTTAAAAGAAGAAACAAGAACAATATGGTGGAAGGCCTTCCCGGCGATTGGGTCTTTTTGGATTGGGCGCCTGTTTCAAAAAAAGGTGAGCTAAGCGCAATTCAAATTCTTTTTTGCCGCAGTCTCGAGTCAATGGCGCTTTGTGCTTCGCTGATCAACGATACAAAAAAGTCAATAGAATATTCAGCTTTAGCAAAAGAGTTGAAGGGAAAAATCATGTCTGTTTTTTGGGATAAGAATCAAAAAGCTTTTTTACACAATAGAATGAACGGGCAAACGGGAAAAGAGGTTACCCGCTATGCAAATATGTTTGCCCTCCTGTTTAATTATTTAGATTCTGCAAAGACTGAATCCGTGAAAACAAATGTGCTGATGAATGACCGTGTTTTGAAGATTACCACACCCTATATGCGATTTTATGAATTGGAGGCTCTTTGTGCAATAGGTCAGCAAGACTATGTAAGGAAGGAAATAAAAGATTATTGGGGCGGTATGCTGAGAGAAGGTGCAACATCTTTTTGGGAGCTGTATGACCCCAATGAAAAAGGCACAAATAAGTATGCCATGTATGGCCGGCCGTTTGGAAAAAGTCTTTGTCATGCCTGGGGGGCAAGCCCGATTTATTTATTAGGAAAATATTTTTTAGGAGTAAAACCTTTAAAACCCGGGTATGCACAATATTTAGTTGAACCAAATCTTGGCGGGCTTGAATGGATAGAAGGAAAAGTGCCTGCACCAGGGGGAGATATCTATGTTGCGATGGATAAAAAACAAATCACAGTATCAGGAGTGACCGGGGTTGGAACTTTACGTTTTAAAAGTAAAAAGCAACCATCAGGTAATGATGGAAACATAAGTAAAATAAATAATGATACTTACGAATTAAAAATTGTACCGGGAAAGAAATATGTTGTTAGCTATTTTAATTGAACATAAATCCTTTATTCAAAATGAATAAGCATTTAACTTTTTTTACAATTTTATTTATGTTGGTGGGTTTTCAGTCATGTAGCAACACCGGTAATAAATCAACATCGGATTTTAAACCGGATTCACTAAGTAGCGGTTACGCAAAAGGCACATTTGGTTACGACCTTAATTTTTTAAAACGATATCATAAAGACCTTGTGCTATTAGGCGATAGTGCCGGTGCCATTACGTCATAATTATTAATCCTACAAGAAAGGAAAATGAAGAATATTATTTTTTTAAGTTTACTAATTTTCCTGTACGCTTGCAGCAGTTCGCAGGATTTGAAAGTAGAAAGACTCGATGCCGGATTGGATGTAATTATTGATAAAAACCCGGGGATAAAAATCATAGCATCAGGTTTTATATGGAGCGAAGGCCCGCTTTGGTTGGCCGGTCAAAAAACATTACTCTTTTCTGATGTGCCAAATAATATTATTTATTCATGGTCTGAGAAAGGCGGTCTTTCAAAATATCTAACTCCATCGGGTTATACTGGAACCAAGCCAAGAGAAGGGGAAAAAGGTTCAAACGGATTGGCATTAAGTGCAGATGGTAGATTATTAATTTGTCAGCATGGTAACCGTGCCGTGGCAGTTATGAATTCATCACTATCAAATCCAATTCCAGCATATTCTATACTTGCAGATAATTTTGATGGGAAAAAATTAAATAGTCCTAACGATTTAGTACTGCGCAGTAATGGTGATATTTATTTTACCGACCCACCTTACGGTTTACCGGGTTTGGATAAGGATTCAGCAAAAGAAATTCCTTTCAATGGCGTTTATAAAATTTCAAAGGGAAAAACAGTTCTTCTTGTAGATACAATTTCTAAACCAAATGGAATTGCTTTTTTACCCAATCATAAAACATTTATAGTAGCAAATTCAGATGCGCAAAAACCAATTTGGTATGCCTTTGATATTGATGACCACGATTCAGTTTACAATGCCAGGATTTTTTATGATGCAACAAAGGAATTTAAGTTAGAGGGAGGCGGACCTGATGGATTAAAAGTGGATAGAAATGGAAATGTTTTTGCAACCGGGCCGGGCGGTATCTGGATATTTAATAGGACTGGTAAAGTGCTTGGAAAAATTAAGATTAAAGGTGCTGTTTCAAATTGTGCATTGGCAGATGATGAGAAAACACTTTTTGTAACAAATGGTATGAATGTCCTTCGTATTAAATTAAGAGATTGATCGGTATGTTTTTTTTGATTTGAGAATTATGAGTATTGTGTTTATGATACAATCATTAAACTTAAGATATCAAGAAGTAGCCGGAGTTTTGAGAAAAGGAAATTTATTGTATTTGAATTTTTAATGTTTTAGTGGAAACCTGTAAATAAATTAAACATATATTAAAATGAAAAAGCTGACGTTTTCAATCATGGGTATTGTTGCATTATGCATTGTATCAGTAACATTGAGTTTTATCTCCCAAGAAAAACCACCGACAGAAACTAAAAATAATACTGCTGAATCCATACTGGGCAATCGTTTCCTTACATTAAATACAGTGGTTAGGGTAAATTCAATTGAAGTTAGCAGAAACAGAAACGAAGGAAGTGATGAAAAAACAGTACACACATTGGAGTATGCAAAGTTATTTCGAGAAGCAATAGTTGCCGGGTGGCCTGAAGCAAGAATTACCTGGGCTTTCAGTTGGCAAGCACTATTTTCAGAATTGGAAAATTATAAACAGATTCGGGAGTACGCAAAGCAATGTCACGAGAAATATGGAGATGACGTTACTTTTATTCCCGGTGGTTTTTTTGCAAATGCATACAATACCCGGAAGCAGGTAAACAAAGACTTGCATGATGCGCTTAAAAAAATTTCCGAGTTTATGGGAAATGGATTCCGTCCTCAAAGTGTTGTTGCTGGTTTCCTGGCTGCAGAAAATCTGCAATATCTTGCAGAAAAGGAAAATATTCATGTTTGTCAGGGAAACATCTGGAGCCAGTATGCAATCGATAATCAGGATGGAGACGGTTCAATTTCTTATCCTTACTATCCTTCAAAAGAGCATTTTTGCAAACCAGCTCAATCAAACAATGATTTAATTGATTGCGTGAATCTGGATGGCTGGACATGCGATTTCCTTTCTGCCCGCAGGGAAGGTTTTAAAGGAGGATTCAATAGTAGAATGGGAGTTGGACCCATTGAGACTCTTCGGGAGCATGGGCCCAAACTGGGTCTTGAGCAAATTCTTGCAACCACAGCAGTACATTTTGACAAAGGTTTCGAATTAAACAATTTTGCCTGGGTAACTAATTGTTGGGAAATATCTCTGGTAAAACCAATTGGTCAATTAGAATCCTTAACTGCATGGCTTAAAGAAATTCGGAAGCGATGGCCCAATGCGAAATTCATTACACAAGGTGAATTTGGATTGTTGTGGAGAAAAGAATTTAAGAATAATGACAAAATAAATTATCGATTTGTACAAAAGGGTACCGGAATTGGTGGCTCAGACAATGATAAAGAAATTCGTTGGTATATGAATAAGAGTTTTAGATTGGCTTTATTAAAAGACCTGAATAATAATTCTGAAAATGTAATTGACTTAACTCGTTATGATTTAACTGCAATCGAGCCCCAGGATATGACAAGAAGATGGAGTCTAATGGGAATAATAAATCAGAAACAAACACGTCCGCAAGACAAGCCAATTCCTTTTAAGAAACTTTCAAAAAAAGATAAGTTGTTTATTTCTAAAAGATATTCTGAGTTTAAATAATAATATGCGTTAGGTTTTTTTTAAAATTTAAAAAATTATGGAAATAATGAAAGATGAAAGAGATAATCGAAAATGTTTTATAAATACAATTTCAATGACCCAGTTTAAACTTTTCTATAAACTTCTTCAGCAGAAGTTTTCCATTTCAGTCTCAGCAGTTTTGCTTATGTTATCAACTCTGCCGTCTAATGGCCAAGCCCCCCCTCCCTTCAGGAACAATGCGATGGCAATCGATAAACGCGTAAGTAATTTGCTGTCGCTTCTTACCTTAAAAGAGAAAATTTCACTTTTAGGTAATAACGCACCGGCCGTGCTACGACTCGGTATACCCTCATACAACTGGTGGAGTGAAGCGCTTCACGGTGTAGCTCGTGCCGGAGAGGCAACCATATTTCCCCAAGCTATCGGCATGGCTGCTACTTTTAATGACAGCCTGATCCGGGAAGTTGCAAATGTCATCTCTACAGAAGCTCGTGCCAAGTTCAATCTTGCCACACAACAAAACCGGAGGTTGCAATACATGGGTTTGACTTTCTGGTCACCTAACATTAATATTTTTCGAGATCCACGTTGGGGACGAGGACAGGAAACTTATGGTGAGGACCCATTTTTGACTGCCAGTATGGGCGTTGCTTTTGTTACCGGACTTCAGGGCAATGACCCCAGCTACTTAAAAGCTTCGGCTTGTGCAAAGCATTTTGCAGTTCATAGCGGACCGGAAGCCGCCCGACATACTTTCAATGCGCTGGTAGACGAAAAAGATTTACGTGAAACCTACTTGTATGCTTTTCATAAACTGGTTCAGGCAGGTGTTGAGTCAGTGATGTGTGCTTATAACAGGGTGAATGATGAACCTTGTTGCACCAGTAATACATTGCTTCGCAAAATTCTACGGGAGGAATGGAAATTTAAAGGACATGTGGTTACTGACTGTGGAGCACTGCAGGATATCTGGAAAGGCCATCAAGTGATGAAAGATGAAATAGAAGTAGCTGCAGCTGCAGTGAAAGCCGGTGTAAATATAGATTGCTCAAACATGTTACAGGATGATTTGATAAAGGCCGTTGAACAAAAGTTTATTACAGAACTGGATATTGATGCAGCACTTGCTCCAGCACTTCGCACACAATTTAAACTCGGATTTTTTGATGCTCCCGAAAAAATACCATTTAGCATCTTAACCGCAAAAGATATTCACAGCAGTTCGCATATAGAATTGACACGCCTGGTTGCACAACAAAGTATGGTAATGCTTAAAAACAGTAATAGCTTGTTACCCCTTCAAAGAGAAAAATACAATAGCATATTGGTGACCGGAACAAACGCAACCGCTGCGGATGCCATACTGGGTAACTATCATGGTATGTCTTCACAGCTTGTAACATTTGCAGAAGGCATAACAAAAGAGGCAGGCCCTGATGTAGCTGTACAATATGATATGGGGTGCGATTATATAGATACAGTTCGTTTCGGAGGATTATGGGTTTCTAAAAACAGCGATGTTACCATCGCTGTAATCGGCCTTACTCCTTTACTGGAAGGAGAGGAAGGCGATGCTTTTCTTGCCGCTCACGGGGGGGATAGAATGAGCCTTAGTATACCAGCGGCTCATATAGCTTTCATGAAAGCACTGCGTCAACGGCATAAAAAACCTATTATAGCTGTAATCACTTCAGGTAGTGCCGTTGATATTGCTGCCATTGAACCCTATGCAGATGCGATTATTCTGGCATGGTATGCCGGAGAACAAGGAGGCACAGCCCTGGCAGATATTCTTTTTGGGAAGGTATCACCTTCTGGTAAACTTCCTATAACCTTTTATAACTCGCTCAACGATTTACCTTCATATGATAATTATGGTATGCAAGGGAGAACATATCGATATTTTAATGAGAAAGTACAATATCCTTTTGGATACGGTTTAAGTTATACCAATTTTGATTATTCCAAAACATCAGCACTAAAAAAGTTCTATTCTAAAAAGGATACTGTATTAATTTCCATATCGGTAAAGAACTCAGGTACTATGGACGGTGACGAAGTAGTTCAGGCTTATATTACATACCCGCTCGTTGAAAGAATGCCTTTTAAAGAATTAAAAGCCTTTAAAAGAATAAATATCCCTTCACAGAAACAAAAAATTGTAACACTTTCAATACCGGTTGAGGATCTTCAAAAGTGGAACTTAAAAAAACATCAGTGGGAGATAATAAAGGGGGAGTATCATGTTCTTATTGACATCCATTCACGGGATAAAAAACTTGCTTATTCTTTTAAAATTAAATGATGAACGCAATAGACAGTGCGCTACCCGAAGATGCTCTTAGGAATATCATGATGATGTCGAACATGACTTTTCGTTAAAATTTTAAATTACCTTTTTTATGGTACGATCATCATGCTTAAAATTCCACCTAATTATTCTTTGTTTTACTTTTCCTTTAATCGCATTAGCCGATAATATAAAACCTGTGAACCTGAAATGTAACCATGTAGTAAATCCTATCGGTATTGATGATCTCAAACCTTTACTTTCATGGCAACTTTTAACTTTATCCCGTGGGCAATATCAAACCGCCTATCAGATCATTGTAGGATCTAATCCTGAGTTTTTGGAAAATTCTGTTACGTGGAATTCAGGGAAAGTGACTTCTTCCCAATCTGTACAGGTTCGTTACAAGGGTCCACCGCTACAATATGAGACACGTTATTACTGGAAGGTACGCACATGGGACGCAAATGGTCTTGAAAGTAACTTCAGTGAAGCTGCTTTTTGGGAAACAACACTTGACCCCAAAAGTTGGAAAGGCGATTGGATCAGCGCTCCGGTTATCTTCAATATGGAAGGTCTAAATAAACAACGATATTCCATGGTGCGGGGAGAAAAGAACGATTACCTGGAGCCTTTACCTTTGTTAAGAAAACAATTTAGCATCTCAAAAAAAATACTTGGGGCACGAGCCTACGTTGCTGTGGCAGGATTTTATGAACTCTATATAAATGGAAACAAAGTTTCAACTGATATTCTCAATCCTGCCTTTACGAATTACGACAAAACAGTATTATTTAATACCTACGATGTCACTAAATTTTTGCAAGAAGGCGCAAATACCATTGGGATCATGCTTGGAAACGGCTGGTATAATTCATCTTCAAAAGAAGTTTGGGGTTTTGATAGAGCACCCTGGCGAAACTATCCTGCAATCAAATTGCAAGTAAAGATTGATTACGAAGACAAAACAGAAAATATTGTAATAAGTGATCAAAGTTGGAAGACAGCCCCCGGCCCTATAACCTTCAGTCAGGTACGGCAAGGCGAATACTATGATGCACGTTTAGAAATCCTACATTGGAGTGAATCTAATATTGATGAAAGGAAATGGAAACCAGTCCGTAAAGTTGGAGGACCAATTGGCTTGTTAAAGCCACACATTCTGCCACCAGTAAAAGAGATGCATGTTTTTTCACCTGTTCAGTCAAGAAAATTGGCTAACGGAAATATTGTTTATGATTTTGGACAGAACATGGCAGGCTTTATTAATATTAAAATTTCAGGTAAAGCAGGATCACGGGTACAATTTAAATATGCTGAGAAAATTGATTCAATTGGCGCCGCTGATCAATCTAATATAGATATTTTCCTGGCCGACTCATTATTCCAGGTAGACAGGTACACCTTGAAGGGAAATGGAGAAGAAATCTGGTCACCCAGATTTGTTTACCATGGTTTTAGATTTGCGGAGGTTTCGTTTAGCGGTGACATACCTCAAATACTCAGCATTTCAGCACACGCTGTCCATACATCATTTGAACAAATTGGTGAATTCAGTTGCTCCAACCAACTGATAAATAAAATCAATAACAGCACATTATGGTCTTACCGTAATAATTTTATAGGATTTCCAACCGATTGCCCTCAGCGGGAAAAAAACGGTTGGACAGGAGATGCGCAACTTGCTTGTGAAACCGGCCTGTCCAATTTCAACAGCAGTACTTCATACCATAAATGGTTAAATGATCTGCGTGACGAACAGCAAACTGATGGGAGTCTTCCTGGAATTGTACCAACTTCGGGGTGGGGGTATTATTGGGGAAATGGTCCTGGCTGGGATATTGCGTGTATTGAGATCCCCTGGAAAAACTTTGTTTATACTGGTGACACAACATTTTTGTCGGATAATTATTACATGATGAAAAAGTATGTTGATTACATCTATTCCCGATCACCGGAATACATTGCTGACTTTGGGCTTGGGGACTGGATCCCTGTATCAACGAAAACACCTGCAAGTATTACTTCAACAGCGTATTTTTATTTTGGAGCTTTTGTAGTTTCAAAAGTTGCTGGTATTCTCGGAAATGAGATGGATAAATTGGCTTACGAACAATTAGCAGAAAAGATTAAAGGCGCATTTAATAAAAAATACTTTAACAGCAAAGATGCATTGTATGCAAATGGCTCTCAAACTGCATTAAGTTGTGCTTTGTTCTTTGATCTTGTACCTGAAGAATACAAGAAACCGGTTATTGATAACCTTGTTTCTGCTGTTCATGCAAAAGATGATCACATTGACTGTGGTATCCTGGGTGCCCGCTATATTCTCCATGTTTTAACCGAGTATGGGCATGCTGATCTTGCATATAAAATTGTTGCCACAGACACTTATCCCGGTTGGGGCTACTGGATACAGCAAGGGGCTACAACACTCTGGGAAGATTGGAAAGGAAATTCGTCCTTAAATCACATTATGTTCGGCGATGTAAGTTCATGGTTTTATAAAAGCATTGCGGGTATCAGACCTGATGAAACGTATCCTGGGTTTAAACAATTCATTATACGTCCTGAGATTGTTGCTGATCTATCCTTGGCAAAGGCGAAGTATGAGTCTGTGTACGGAACCATTATTAGTAATTGGCGGATTGAAGGCAAGATGTTTATACATAAGATAGAAATACCAGTCAATTCAACAGCAAGATATTATATTCCATTTGGTAGCAGTTTGCGGGAGATAAAAGAAAATGGAAAAACCTTGCGTGCATCCGATTACAGGATTTATGGTACCAACCGCAATCGATATATTATGTTGTTACCAGGCAAATATCAATTCTCTTTGCCTTTTGGAAAAGGTAAATATTTTTAAAGATCTGATGTAAAATAAAATCGTAAATGTCATTCTGAAGTAAATGCAAAGAAGAAATTTTATTAAGCAAAGCAGCCTGCTTTCATCCGGGGTTTTTCTCCAGGATTTTAAATTGATGGATAATTTTTTTGAAAAATATTCCAGGGAACTCTTATCAAAGAACCCAATGGAAAAGCTTTATGAAAGGGGGATGCCAACAACATATTTAAAAACCAACAATGAGTTGCAATATATAGGAATGCCTGTGGGCGGCATTATGTGCGGGAATGTGTATTTGGGTGGCGATGGCAGGTTGTGGCTCTGGGATGTTTTTAATAAAAACCAAACTGGCGTTATATACAAAGAAGTAGCCTGGCATGAAACGGTAGTGGGAAACCAAAACAAATTGCGTCCGTATGAAGGCGCTAATTATGTACACCCCGTAAAAGATATCAGGCCGCTGGAGCAGGGTTTTGGATTAAGCATGGAATGGGATGGAAAAAAAGTGATTAAAGAGTTGAAGGAAAATGATTGGGATGAAATTGCTTTTGAAGCTACCTATCCCATGGCCACTATCCATTATTCCAGCAAAGAAATTCCTTGTGAGCTAACGGTAAATGTATATTCTCCTTTTATTCCATTAAATGAAGAAGATTCTGGTTTGCCTGTCACTATCTATTCTTTCCATTTTAAAAATACTTCAGACCATCCTGTTACAGTTTCTTTAGCAGGCTGGCTTGAAAATAAGTCCGGCATTTATACAGCAAATGGTGAGCAGTACATAAGGGCAAATGCAGCGAAAGAATCGAATAATTTATTCACCGTTACCGGAAAAACGATTAATAATAACTGGGGCGATGATGGTTTTTTAACAAAGCCGGACTACGGAAATTTTTGTCTTGCGTCATTTAATCCATCGACAAGAATAAATACAAAAGCAAATCCTGCTAATCTCAAAGAACTTTTTATCAATGAAAATAAAGCAGAAGCAAGAGGACGTTTTGATGAAAAATTAATTAGCAGTGTATGTAATCAAACTGTTGTTGAACCCGGAAGAGAAATGTCATTACATTATGGTATAAGCTGGTTTTTCCCTAATCTTTCTTTTCCTGCTCTTAAAGAAACAAAACTTTATTATTCTAAAAAGTTTAAATCCTCAACTGAAGTATGCGAATATGTGTATGCAAATTTTGAACGGCTTTCATCACAAACGAAACTATGGTGTGATACTTATTATACAAACTCAACATTGCCTTATTGGTTTTTAGAACGTACCTTTCTCAACATTTCAACTTTGGCAACAACAACCTGCCATCGCTTTTCATCGGGAAGGTTTTATGCATGGGAAGGAGTAGGCAGTTGCCCCGGCACCTGCACCCATGTATGGCAATATGCACAGGCAATGGCCCGGATATTTCCTGCACTTGAAAGAGATACACGGGAACGGGTTGACCTTGGAATAGCATTTCATGAAGATGGCCATATTGGTTTTCGTGGTGAGTATGATACACACCCCGCAATTGATGGACAGGCAGGCCGCATCCTGGGAATTTATCGTGAGCACAGGATGACGAATGATAATTCTTTTTTGAAACGCCAATGGCCAAATATTAAGAAGGCGACAGAATTTATTCTGAGGCAGGACACAAACGGAAACGGCATGGTTGATTCCCGTTTAGAAAATACGCTGGATGCAAAATGGCCGGGAGAAATTGCCTGGATAGTGGGCCTTTGTCTCGCAGCAATAAAAGCAGGACAGTTAATGGCTGAAGAAATGCAGGACGAGGCATTTGCTTCCCAATGCAAATCATTCTTTGATGACGGTAAGGCTGCTATGGAAAGAGAATTGTTTAACGGTGAGTATTTCATTCACAAACCCGATCCAACAATTGGCAAAACCGTATTAGGTTCTTATGACACATGCCATATTGATCAGGTGTATGGTCAATCATGGGCATTCCAGGCCGGCATTACTGAAAGAATAATAGATAAACAAAAAACATTATCGGCCCTAAGTGCATTATGGAAATATAATTTTCTTACTGATGTAGGGCCTTACCTTGAAACACATCATGGCGGCAGGCCGTATGCACTACCGGGAGAAGGTGGCATGCTGATGAATACCAATCCTAAAAATGACCCCCTGCCATTCGGTGTGAAGGATTCATGGCAATTGGGTTATTTCCATGAATGCATGAGTGGTTTTGAACACCAGGTTGCTTCGCACATGATGGCAGAAGGAATAATAGATGAAGCGTTACTCTTAACCAAAACAATTCATGACCGGTATCATGCGTCAAAACGCAACCCGTTTAATGAGGTAGAGTGCAGCGACCATTATGCCAGGGCAATGGCGAGTTATGGCACATTTATAAACGCCTGTGGGTTTCAATATCATGGCCCGAAAGGATTTATACGCTTTGCTCCCAAATGGAACAAAACAAACTTCAGTTCTTCTTTTACTGCTGCCGAAGGTTGGGGTACTTACATCCAGCAATTCTCAAAAAAAGCATGGGCATATCAAATTCAGTTGAAATATGGTAGTCTTGCTTTATCCGCCATAAGCCTGCAAACAGATTTGAATAAAATAAAATCAGTTAGTGTAATGCATGAAGGCAAACCAGTTGCTATTTCTTATAAGCAGGATAAAAATGATATCACTATATCTTTTACAAATCCTGTGGCAATTTCAGTAAATCAATCTTTGCAAATTAAAATCACCTGATTAAAGCAAAATGTATGAACGGAAAAATGAAATCGGGTTCAATAGTTATATTGTTATTGGCAATTGTAAGTTTAAGTAATGCACAATCACCACAGAAATTATTAAGTGACTACAGGAATAATTTAAATGAATTGCGCAAGGCTCATCCCAATGTAAGAGAGATGCCGGATATTAAATTTTTCTTTTTTGGAATGGGCGACCGGAGAAAAATGATTTATAAAGATGGCGGCCTCATTGATGCAAAAACAAAGCAAGTATTGTATCAATGGAAAGTTTCCGAAGAGATAATTGTACCTCCTGCATACTCCGTCTATTTGAAAACAGATGGAGGCAATGTTCAGATTACCGAAGACAAGAAGGGGGTTTATCTTACGGAAAATGGTAAACGAAAAATTCTTGCCAGCAGTAAATTGAATTTGCCAGCGTTCAAAGGCCATCCGTTTGCGTCTGTGTTAAGAGTGTTGCTCCATGAGATTTTAATCAATATAGATAATGGACTTCCGTTACCAAATTTCATGGTGTATAAAAAACCATGGTATCGGGATGCGACTTTGATGGCGATGGTCTTAAAAGAAACAGGTAATCTTCGCTTGATTAAAGACTGGATACTGAATATCCGTGACCCTTTTGACCGGAACAATCATGGTATCAGTGAAGCAGATAACCCCGGGCAGGTATTATTTTTAATTTCATTAGTCAGCAACGCTAAGCATCCGGCTGTTTCAATCATATTAGATTCTATAACTCAATTTAAAAAACAGAATTTTATCGAGGGCAAAACAGATTATGCACTGCATCCGGTATTTCAAACCAAATGGATTAAATATGGATTAAAGTCACTTGCATTGCCTGATGCGTATAAGATTCCCCTGGTATACGATTCTTATTCTTCGCTCCTTTGGTGGGGATTTAAAAATTACCATATCAATGGTAGCCGGTTTGATAATAACTCAAGCAAATTCTATCCCTACCTCGTTTGGGCGGAGGATCATTTTTTAAGTGAACACAATGGGATAATGACTAACCGTGACTATCCTTTAACCTGGGAGTCATATGCAAGTGATGCAGATTATAACCAGATGGATATACTTGATTCCAATCTTGTAAAAGAAAAAATATGTTTGACGCATACCTGGCATGCAGCCGAAATGTTTTTGTACCTGCAAGAAAAGAAGTCTTTTAAATGATTTCAATTTATTTTTGGAATATTGCATTGAGTATTGAAAAAAGAGCTAAAAGTGGAGGCTGGCATTTATATACCCGGCGATGGCAAAGCATTGGTAGCATTACGAAGTGTGAACAATACTTTACTGGTTGCGGCAAGTCAAAATAAATCAACTTTAAAATTATTTTCGGCAAATACTGGAAGTAAAGTTTTGCCGCTACTGCAACGATTTTAGTTGCCATCATCACTTATAAAAATGGCACCAAACGCAACAGGAAGTTTATTTTGGAATTCCCTTCCTTTCGCAATCCGCAAACCTCATCAGTACAAACATGAATATGCAAAGCATTGAAGTAACCAATAATAAAAATCAACGAAAACAATTAAGGTGGTAGCAACTCTGTAAACTATTGTTATTCCTTTTAACTATTACATGAATGAATTCAATTGTAAGCATAGTCTAAAAAAATATAACCATGTTTTTTAAGTCCATTTATAAATATCATAAGTCTTATTTTGTATTTTTTTTATGGACATCCTTTGCTGCGGCTAGTGGCTCAAATCAAGTGTGCGACACAACGATGTTTAATAATGATATTTCAGTTTGTCTTATAAATGAATTGGATTTCTAAGACACATATCGCAGGTAGTTAATAATAAGAAGGGAAGGCTATAGGTAGTGAAAAAAATAACCTTAATAGTTTGCATCAATCTCTATAGCCTGATTATCTTAATATTCCGGTAAGCAGCCAATGCCTTTCCGCCACCATGGACCTGCAATGCAATTTTTCCGGTATGGATAATTTTTTCATCGGGTTCACTATAGTCCACTGTTTGCACATCATTTAACCAAATGCGTATCCTTCGTCCAACACTTTTTATTTTAAAACGGTTCCACGTAGCTGGTTTAAGAATTTTCTTTATCAATGCACTGTCTGGTTGCACAATGGTTAAATCTCTTCTCGATTCATCGTACAGGCTTGCCCAATAACCTTCTCCCAAATCAGCCTGGTAGCCAATCATTTCATAAGCTGGGTTTTTTGAACGTTCACTATGAAACTGCACACCTGCATTTACAAAGCCGGTACCGGTTATTTTAAATTCAAGCATCAATTCAAAATCGCCGAAGCTTTCGGTGGTGGCAAGAAATTCGTTGTGCGGTACTGTTTCTGTAAGGCTTCCGCCCATTAAAGCATTGTTGAAAATGCGCCAGGTATTTACTGTATCTCCTTCCCAGCCATTAAAGGTTTTGCCATCAAACAGACTGATCGGCTTTTGTATTGATTGGGCTTTAACAGTTGCTGTGATATTGAATAAAAAAAGAATGGCAAAAAGGAATAGTTTCATATTTTAATTTTTGTATTTACCGTGAATAGCCAACTCATTTTACAGTTTCCCACTTCGTTATATTGTATAGTTTGTTTTGTAATTTCCGGTGCGTATTAAAGTTCCTTTGTTGTTCTTCCATGATAACGACAGCCAGTTATAATTAGATTTTTCAAAATTATTAAAAGTGTTGTCTCCAAACAAATTAAATTGGGCTGAAGGTTGCCCATAAATTTTACAGATAATATCAAACACGGATGAATCAGCAATAAATTGCAGTGGCTTTGCAAGGGGCAGGATCGTATTGTCTTTGATAAACATCGGTATTTCATTTAATCCCATGCTAATTTGATAGGTGCTGTCGCGCTGGTACTTTTTATTGTTATTAAAATCCCCATAAAACCTTTCATCATCTGCTGCATCAATCTCAGCTATAATGCCGGCGGCAATCTTCTTATATTGAATTTGAGATAAAGAAACGGCGGGTGCATTTTCAATAGATATGGCAGCCAATAACGCAGTTTTTGACGCTGCTTTAAATTGGTCAGGCAGCATTTTTTCAGGTTGGCCGTAAACTATTTTCCATATACCATTTTCAACTTTAGAAATGGTTTGTGCATGCACAATTAAAGAAGAAGTAATAAAAAAAATAAACAGATTTTTAGCATAAATTTTTTAATGGCAATCGTAAATAATGCAGCACACATAATAATAACAGTAGCAACAAACATTTGTACCATGCAGGTGCAAAATTAAGGTTGTATTTCTATACGTTTAAAATGTGTTATCCGGGCTAAAAAGCAATGGGCATCATCGTTGTGTCACTCACTTGTACCGCATACCATTGTGGAACTTTTATTACGTTATAGATGGATCGTATAGTTTTCAAAATGCCTTTACACTACACAAGGCTACAAATAAATTCAACATTTGCAACAGCCTGGCAGTAAATAAATGTCCCCAAGTTATCAGGGTCAGGCTCCCCCCTTCTTAGAGGGGTTGGGGGGTGAGGTCAACAGTATAGTTCAACCTAACCGAACATAATTCCTGCCATTATGTGCTTATTTCAGCTATATTTACGTTTAAAAATTCGATTGCACTATGGGAGATTTGCAAATAAAAAAGCAACCTAAAGTTTATGATGTAGTTATTGTTGGTTCGGGTGCCGGAGGCGGTATGGCCGCTTATGTGTTAGCAAATGCAGGTTTAAAAGTTTGTTTGCTTGAAGCTGGCCCTGATTTTGACCCTGCCAAAAATTCATCTCAGTTGAAGAATCCCTGGGAATCTCCTCGTCGCGGTGCAAACACAAAATTCAGGCCCTGGGGTGATTTTGATGCCTGCTATTGGGGCTGGCAAATTGATGGCGAACCTTATACCCATACAGCCAATACCAAATTTGACTGGTGGCGGGCAAGAATGGTAGGCGGCAGAACCAATCACTGGGGAAGAATTTCATTGAGGTTTGGGCCCCAGGATTTTAAGCGGAGAAGCATTGATGGCCTTGGCGAAGACTGGCCGATTGGTTACGAAGATGTAAAACCATACTACGATAAGATAGATAACTTGATTGGGGTGTTTGGCAGCAACGAAGGCTTGCCAAATGACCCCGATGGAATCTTTCTTCCACCACCCAAGCCAAGGCTTCATGAACTGTTTATCAAAAAAGCAGCAACCGGTATTGGCATTCCCGTTATACCTTCCCGCTTATCCATTCTTACAAAACAAATCAATAAAGAGAGGGGTGCTTGTTTTTATTGTGCACAATGCGGACGTTCCTGTAAAGTGTATGCGGACTTTTCTTCTTCATCTGTTTTGATAAAACCGGCAATTGCTACAAGCAATGTTGATCTTGTAACCAACGCCATGGCGAGGGAAGTGCTTACCAATATGGAGGGCCTTGCTACCGGTGTGTCTTACATAAATAAAGAAGACATGCAGGAATACCAGGTAACTGGAAAGGTGGTGGTGCTGGCTGCCAGTGCATGTGAAAGTGCAAGGCTTATGCTTAACTCAAAATCTGCACAGCATCCCAATGGTATCGGCAATTCAAGCAATGTTGTAGGCAAATATTTAAACGATTCTACCGGCGCAGGCATGGGCGGCTATTTACCGGAATTGTATGGCCGAAAAAGATACAATGAAGATGGCGTAGGTGGTATGCATGTGTATACACCCTGGTGGCTGGATAATAAAAAACTGGACTTTCCCCGTGGTTATCATATTGAGTATGGTGGCGGCATGGGACAGCCAGGCTATGGCATTGGCTTTGGCCTGGAAAAACAAAATGGCAAGGTGCCGATTAATGGAAAAAAGAAAGAAGCAGGTGGCTATGGCGCTTCGCTTAAAGAAGATATGCGCTACCTGTATGGTGCCGGTGTAGGCATGTCTGGCCGTGGAGAAGGTGTGGCGCTTGAATCGAATTATTGTGAGATAGACCCGGCAGTAGTTGATCAGTATGGCATACCTGTGCTACGCTTCAATGTAAAAAACAGCGACTACGAGATAAAGCAGGTAAAGCACATGAAGGAAACCTTTAAAGAGATTCTTACCAATATGGGCGCAGTAATTACCTGGGGCGATAATGATGGCCCGGAGAATGATTATGGTATCTCAAACCCGGGCAGCATTATCCATGAAGCTGGTACGATACGCATGGGCAATGATGCAAAAAAATCAGCCCTCAATAAATGGTCACAGGCGCATGATTGCAAAAATTTATTCAATGTTGATGGCGGGCAATTTACATCCCAGGCAGATAAAAATATTACCTGGACAATCCTCGCTTTATCAATGCGTACATCTGAATATATTGTTGATCAATTAAAGAAGCAGAATATTTAATCCCCCTCCGCCCCCTGAAGGGGAAACAAAGGCAAGCGTACAATACCAGTTATCTTATGCTGAAACACAGGCTCTAAAAATTATTATTAACCAAACACCCGCCGCGGCGGGGATGGGGGTACTATTATGGACAGACGTAAATCAATCAAAGTATTATTAATCGGTACCGCATCCACTGCCGTATTGATTGAATCATGCAACACAAAAGATAACAAACCAGCAGCGGCAGCGGAAGTTAAAAAGCTGGATGAGGACGACCGGATGCCGGAGGAAAAGGCAGTAAATAAAAAGCTAAGAGGTGATAAATTTTTTACCGCAGAGGAGATGGCAACCATTACAATATTAGCGGATATAATTATGCCGAAGGATGAAATAAGCGGCAGTGCTTCAGATGCAAAAGTGCCGGATTTTATTGAATTTATTGTAAAGGATATGCCGCAGCATCAGGTGCCCATGAGAGGAGGCTTACGGTGGGTGGAACTGCAATCGCTGAAACGTTTTGATAAATCTTTTGCGGCCATTACTGAAAAGCAACGCCTTGAAATAGTAGATGAAATTGCTTACCCCGAAAAGGCTCAAGCAAACATGCAACAAGGTGTGTCATTTTTTAACCTTATGCGTAATTTAACGGTTACAGGTTTTTATACATCGGCAATTGGTGTAAAAGATATTGGTTATGCAGGTAACAGGCCCAATCAATGGAATGGAGTACCAGCAGATGTGTTGAAACAATACAACATGGCCTACACCGAAAAGGAATTGAAAGAATGTATCAGTTTCGATAACGCATAAACTAAGCAACAAACAACAATGTATCCGATAGGCATTAATACTTTTCTATTTACTTCTCCATTTGCAATTGAGCGTGTGGAATTATTTTCAACATTTGCTGATTGGGGATTTGATACGGTTGAAATAGCGGCAGAAGATCCTTTGCAGTTAGATGCTGCTGTTATTAAAGCTGCCCTGGAAAAAAACAACCTCCGCTGCATATCTGTAGCAGCAGCTTTTGGGCCAGACAGGGATTTACGTGGCACAACGGAACAACAACAAACTTCAATAAAATATATAAAAGATACTATTGATTTTACAAAAGCTGTTGGCGGCGAATTGGTAGTCGGGCCTTTGTACTCAAGTGTAGGAAGGGCAGACGCAGTCTCAGCAGCAGACTATGAATTTCAGGAAAAAACAGTGGTTGCCCATTTAAAAGAGTTGTGTAAATATGCAGCAGAAAAAGAAATCAATTTAGCCATTGAACCGCTGAACCGTTTTGAAACAGATTTTATCAATACCTGCGAACAGGGGTTAAAACTGATTGAAAAAGTAGGAAGTGATTCGCTCTACCTGCACCTGGATACCTTTCACATGAATATTGAAGAAAAGCATTTAGGTGAAGCGATCATAAAAGCTGGCGGAAAGCTGGCATTGCTTCATGCATGTGGCAGCGACAGGGGCACCCCGGGTTGGGATCATACCAACTGGAATGATATAAAAAGGGCACTTGAAACAATCAATTATAAAGGTCAGTTGGTGATAGAATCTTTTACACCCGAAGTAAAAGTGATTGCAAAAGCCGCTTCTATCTGGAGAACAATTGATGGTTCAGGTGAAACAATTGCGAGAGAAGGATTGAAATTTTTAAGAGGGCAATTTGGTTAAGTGGAAGAAAAATAAAAGGTGTAGGCACGGGAACTATAAATAAAGGTTCTAAAAAAGGTTTTAAATAGCATCAATCGTTAAAGACCCCGGTTTTCTAACTGGGGTTATTTTTTTTAAGACATTTTTGAACCTGCACTGACTACTCAAACAGAGGCAAGTGATATTCTAAAGAGAATGAGTATATAGACAACAAAGCAATTACATAGCTCAACAGAAAGGTTCCATTCCTAGAATAAATATTATTTCAATGTGGTACATCTGTTTAAAATAGTTGTTATATTTTTTAAACTAACGAATCAAAAAACTAAAACGGCGCCTTGAATGCAGATGGTAAGATTTAAAAAATCTTCTAATAAAACATAGAGTCCAATTAATGCCAATTGCTTTGTTGAGACTTGGCCTAACGGTACAGAAATATGGAGGTTGAGAGCGCCAAGTATGCCGCATAAACTTTTTTTTCCAAGGCAGGGTGCGTCCCCCAAAGACGGGCCTGTAAAAAATAACACACTCATAATTACAAGAATCGGCAACACAAGAATTATTGAAGCAGCCATACCTGGAATGAAATTCCGGAGGTAAAGAAAAAAATGGATGCCCACCAAACTATTAAATTTTCTTACCGGGTAAATGATAACAGTAGCAATGATTGTATGGAGCCGTCGAAAGAAAGATCTGTTTCAAAAATAAATGGGTCGTTTATGGTAGATGGGTAACTGCATTGGGCTAATGAGCTGAAATTTAGTTTTGAAGAATAAATCCGGTTAAGTTTCGATACCGATGCGGATGAAGTCATTTATAAATGCCTGTGGTTTTCAATACCATGGCCCGAAAGGATATATTCGTTTTGCACCTAAATGGAACAAAACAAACTTCAGATCTTCTTTTACTGCTGCCGAAGGTTGGGGTACCTATATCCAGCAATTTTCAAAAAAAGTATGGGCATATCAAATACAGTTGAAATATGGGAGCCTTGCTTTATCCGCCATAAGCCTGCAAACAGATTTGAATAAAATAAAATCAGTTGGCGTGATGCATGAAGGCAAACCAGTTGCTATTTCTTATAAGCAGGAGAAAAGTGAGATCGCTATATCTTTTACAAATCCTGTGGCAATTTCAGTAAAATCAGTCTTTGCAAATTAAAATCACCTGAGTAAAACAGAAAGATATGACCTGAAAAATGATTTTACCTCACAATGGGCATCATCTGAAAATTTTTGTATCCTGAAGAGATAAAAACTTTTAATGACAAGTCCCTATAATTTCTGTTGTTGTTTATTCATTTCTTCCTGTAAATGATTAACTGTAATGGCCCCATTACACCAGATGGTTTCAACATCTTCTCTTTATTTGATGAAAATTGTGACATGTCAGCAGATGTCCATACATTCTTTAAACTGTCGTATTGTTTATAATCCCCGATAATCCGGTTGCGGTAGGCATTGGCAACTGTAATCTCCAATGTGTTTTGTGCCTGGAGAAGACCAGTTACTTTCAATTTAAAATCAGGCATCCATACATAACCCAACAATTTTTTGTTCAATCGCAGTTCAGCAGTTGCTTCTATATTACCAATACTCAATAGCACCGAATCATTTTTAGCAATATTTGCAGGCGCATCAAATTGAATAGTATATTTTGCTATACCCGAAAAATATTTAACAGCGGGATTTTCAAATTCAGTATAAGATTTGAAAGAAGATATGTCAACAGCAGGAATATCATCCGGGTAGGCAGGCGCAAATTGTATGCTGCCTTTGAAGTTATTAATCGTTACTATTTCCGGGGTTGCCGGCTCAGCGGTTTTTTTTGAAGACTTGTTGGTAAAAACAAATATTAATGCTTCACGTGGCTGAAAGCTTACCGATATATGAATGCCATCCCGGTCAATTCTGTATTTAGATGGGGTGATTACACTACCGTATTGAGGGTTCCATATTTCAACATTTTTCTTTCCTACACGAAATATGCATTCACGAATTATTGTATCGTTTTGCTGGTTGGCTACAAAATAAATATCCGCATCATTGGTTTTTTTGTGAATATACATATGGTTCAGTGAGTCGGGCTGGCCCGTGCTGAAATCCTGAGTAAGGTTGATTTGTTTTATTACTTCGTTTACAGAACTACCCCAGTAAACTTTTCCTTTTCCATAAGCATGTGAACCGGCATTGGCAGGGGTCGTTCCCCATACTTCATCAGCCAGGGCAAGAAGTGCTGATTTGCTTTTTATTCCTTTTAATGAAAAAGTGGTCAGGGGTTTGGGTCCGTAAATGACAGCCTTCTTTTACTAATTGTGCAATGCGCTGCAGCGTTTCCCATTCCATTGCATTATTATCAGGCAATACCAGCAAACTATACTGCTGAGTTTTTGCAAAAACAATCTTTCCATTTTGTACAGATGCTTTGTTTTTCAATATATCGAAATTGCAGACATTGGCACGATAGCCGAAAGACAGCGTTTTAAGAAAATCATTTTGTACATATTGAGGTAATTGGTCCCCCGCATAAAATAGTATATCGGAAACCGTTTCTCCTTTCTGCAAAAAATACAGTATCCTGGATTGATAGTCCAGCCAGCCGGAAGCAAATTGCCACCACGGATTATTACGATTAAAATGTGAGGCAAAAGGCCCCAATGTCAGTCCGGGTTTTTTATCTGCAGGCTGGTGTACATAACTATGAAGAATCATTTGATTGATACCAGAACAAAAAGCCCTGTCGCCATAGGATTTTAAATTCCAGGGCGATTCGCTGTAAGTAGCAAGGCTGGTATAGCCTTCAGCGCCAATCACCGGTTTATTATACAATACA
>JBBSBD010000068.1:0-25054 GCA_038251675.1 Chitinophagales bacterium
AAAATCAAAGAAGAAGTTCAGGCGTGGCAATCGAACAGAAACAACAAGAACAATAAAATTAACTGGCAGTTTACAAATAAAGAAGCAAGAGTCAAATTAAAAAAACTTTATCCGTCAATTGAAAGTTAACATAACACTAGTGCAAAACTGTAATGTTTACACCGGAGTTTACATTCAAGAAACCTGGAGATTCAATTGTAAGACTATTGCAATCGGCATTTTGATCGGCAATTACATTATGATGAATTTTTACATTAGCGCCTGTTGTGGGTATTGCGTTAGAGGTCCAGGTTGCAGGTTGGCTCCAGTTTCCATTTGCAGTACTGAAATATTCTATAGCAGCGCTTTCAACGATGGCGCCATCCGGGCCAATCTTAGCGCCATAAATATCCTGTCCATTAGTAGCACTATTTCTACTGTCGCTCCAAACTATTGCTATTGACTGATCATTGATATATGTCATATCAGGAAAATAAACACTTGCAGTTGGAGTAGTAAAAATATCTATACCTGCAACCGGCCATTGAGGAACTCCGGAAGAATTAAGTTTTTGGGCTTTGAATCCTGTATAGGTCCACATATCATCTTGTACAGGCCACCCGAATATATAATTTCCTGAGTTATCCGAAGACATAATAGCATTGATTCTTGAGAAGTCTTCATTTGCCAAAGGATTAACCAATACGCCACTATTACCCCAGGGCATGGTCCCGTTTCCTGTAACTCTTTGTCCATACATAAAACCACTTGAAAAATTATATTCAGTCCATGCGGCAACAACACCATTAGCACCATCTGGCACAAGTTTCAGGTAAGAGTGATACCCGCTTTGGGCTACAGTTACGCCACCAGGTCCAAAAAGTAAATCACCTGCTGCATTTACTCTTTGTGCATATAGAAAATCATTTTCTATTGCGGTATATATAAGCAGAAACCCACCTGCACTATCGGATATCATGGATTTTACTGTGGTAGGATAATAGTTTAAAAATATACTTTGACTTAATGGCTCATTCGCAATCATCAGGTCATTCATGCCCCACAACCTATTGCCATTACTGTCAAGATGCTGGGCATATATATCGAGATTATCATAAGTATCATACATATTAAGAGAAGCATTCCTGTAGTCGGTGAAGGCAATGAATGCTCCATTATTTCCATCACTTACAATTTCCGATACATTTCGAATACCGTTAGCTATGCTAACTTTAATACCTCCACCTTGCCATTGCGGCGTGCCTGACGAGTCGTATCGTTGAGCAAATACATCTCCAGACGATAGATAGCCTCCGTTTTGTCCTTGTGTTTTCGTGTTGTCACTCCAGGTAATAATAACACCGCTTGTACCTGTACAAATCTTCGGATCGGTAGAAGGTTTCGAATTCGCCACGTTTACTTTAATACCATTTATTCCAAAAGGAAGCTTGCCATCTTTGTTTACGTATTGAACGTACACATCTTCAGTAGCGCCGCTATTTGTAAAAGAAAAAAATACACCTCCCTTTCCATCAGCTGCTATATCGAAAATTGTTCCTGAACCCAATAATACCTGGATGGGATTATTAGCAGTGGACCACATATTAGCACCTGAAGCTGTTTTGCGTTGAGCTAAAAACTGCCCTGTGCCATTCCATATATAAATGACACCTCCAAATCCATCGGGAATACATTTCGGAGCACCCTCGTTGGCCGGACTTGTGGAGATAGGATTATTGACTATCGAAGAATCACCATGCCACTGAGCTGACGCGGCTGTATAAATAAATAATAATAGAAAAAAGGCGGAATATTTTATTCTCATAAGTTTTGTTAAGCAAAGGTGTCTTGGGAAGAACGTAAATATATAAATTCTATTCAAAAAGTTATCCTGCCCGGATTGAAAATTTATTCCATTACACTTGCAAGGCATTACTTAATCAACCCCTTCTACAGGATTTTTTCAACACGTTGAATTTTCAATGTTAAGAAAGTGTTATTTTCACAAACTAATTCTTTGCCTTTTACGATGTTTTATGTGTGAGATTAAGTCCGAAAAAATCAGGCTTAATCTTTTTTTGTTCACGGATTTTAAAACTAATAATGCACCACATGAGAAAATTTCTACTCCTAATTTCATTTTTCTGCGCTAGCCAGGTCTTTAGTCAAACAAAAGAAATTTCCGGCCGCGTTACGGACAAACAAAATTTACCGATAGTTGGAGCAACGGTTTCGGCTAAAGGTTATACTTTTTCCACCATCACCGATCCGGATGGCTATTTTAAATTAAGTGTAAATCCAAAAGCAACACTACTTAAAATTTCATCCGTTGGCTACGCAGCAGTTGAGGTTCCTATTACCGCAGGTTCTATTGCTGTTAACCTTGAGCAGGCAGATCAAAGCCTTACTGAGGTTGTCGTTGTTGGCTATGGTACTAAAATAAAAAAGGATATTACCGGTTCTGTTTCAAGGGTAAGTGCCAAAGAAATTGGAAATACTCCCGCAACTAGCTTCGAAAGTGCGTTGCAAGGGCGAGCTGCCGGTGTTTTGGTGAGCCAGCAAAATGGTAAACTTGGTCAGGGCATTAATATTCGTATCCGTGGGGCTTCTTCGGTAAGCGCCGGCATCGAACCATTATATGTTATTGATGGTATCCCGCTCACTACCGACGATCTATCCAGCACTATAGCGCCGACGAATGCATTAGCCGATATAAATATGAATGATATCGAATCTGTAGAAATATTAAAGGATGCTTCTGCGGCGGCTATTTATGGCTCACGTGCTTCGAACGGTGTTGTATTAATAACCACAAAAAAGGGTAAAGCAGGACAATCTAAAATAGAGTTTGGATATTTTACCGGTACACAAAAACCAACAGGCAAAAGGAAATTTTTAGATTCCAAACAGTATGTCGATTTTTTCACACAGGCTGCCGTGGGCGCTGCAACGCAGGACTCTATTTTTGGATATTATGATAATGTTGCAGATGCATTGGTTGATGAACTTGATTATGTGAATGGCAGGTTTACAAGATATTCTGCAGGTACTGATGATTGGAAAAATGCAAGCATAAATACTAATTGGCAGAATCTTGCCTTCCAGGAAGCGCCTATAAGCCAATACGATCTTAATATTTCGGGAGGTAACGAAAAAACAAAATTCTATATATCAGGCCAGTATCTTGACCAGGATGGGATTATAATAAGCAACAGTTATAAAAGATATTCAGGAAGAATTAACCTGGATCATCAATTAAAGGATTGGCTTAACATAGGAATGAATATGAATTTTTCCAGGGCAAAAAATAATCGCATATCCAATGATGATGCGTTTTCTACTCCACTTCAGATTGTTGCTCTTTCTCCAATTACACCGGAAATTGATCCAAGAACCGGTTTGCTGAGTGGTGCATTAGATCCGGCGAAAGGAAAGCCTAATACCAATTTCCCTGTATACTACAATCCTCTTTTAAGTAAGGACGGTCAGTTTTATCACACGACTGTAAACAGGAATTTGGGTAATGTATATGCTAATGCTTCCATTACAAAGCATTTAACTTTCACATCAGAGTTTGGAGTAGATCAATTAAACCAGACAGAAGAAAATTACTATGGCAGAATAACAGCACGCAATACCGGGGTGCCTGATGGCAGTGGTTCTTACCTCAGTACTTCGGTTTTGAATTTTAATACTAATAACTATTTCAATTTTAAACAGACTTTTAATGACATCCATGACTTTGAAGGTACATTAGGTATGAGCTACCAGGATCGTAGTTATGAATACAGTACAGCTACCGGCGAAGAATTCCCCAGCGATGCTTATAAAAAATTAACAAGTGCAGCATCAAAAACTGATGCAAGTTCTTCAGCAACCAGCAGTACATTGTTGTCATACTTTGCAAGATTTAATTATAAGTTTAATGACAAATACCTTGTATCTCTAAGTGGCAGAACTGACGGCTCATCAAGGTTTGGAAGAAATAATCGCTATGGGTTTTTCCCTGCAGGGTCTGTGGGATGGATTATTACTAAAGAAAATTTTCTAAAAAATTCCAAATGGCTAAATTTTTTGAAACTTAAAGCAAGCTATGGCATCACGGGAAATGAAAACATTGCTGACTTTGGTTCGAGAGGTTTATTTGTCGCCAATGCTTATGGAGGCCAGGCAGGACAATCTCCATCACAATTACCTAATCCTGATTTGAAATGGGAAAGCACCCGCGGTTCTGACTTTGGTATTGAAGCAAGTATTTTCAATAACAGGCTTTCTTTTGAAGTCGATTATTATGAGAAAAATACAGTGGATCTTCTTTTAAATGTACAGGTACCTGGCACCACTGGCTTTGCCACAAAGCTTGAAAACATCGGAAAACTTAATAATAAAGGAATTGAATTCAGCATCAATAGCACTAATGTCGCGAGCAAAAACTTCAGGTGGACTACTTCTTTAAATTTTGGCGCAAATAAAAACCGTATCGTATACTTGCAGGGGCAATTAATAGGCGGAGATCAAAACAAGGCAAAGGAAGGCGAACCTCTCGGTGTATTTTATGCAAGAGAATATGCAGGTGTAGATCCCGCTAATGGAGATGCGCTTTATTATAAGAATACACTTAAGAGCGATGGTTCACGTGATCGGGCGACCACCAGTGACTACAACCAGGCAGAGGATGTAAGGATCGGTAACCCCAATCCAAAATTCATCTATGGATTCAGCAATACATTCACTTACAAATTTATTGACCTGGACGTATTGCTCCAGGGCGTAAGTGGTAATGATGTATACAATGGAGGTGGTCAATACATGAGTTCCAGCGGTAGTAATGGCTTCGATAATCAAACAATAGATCAACTGGCCGCATGGAAAAAGCCTGGCGATATAACCAATGTTCCGGAAGCAAGATTATTTTATCCAAATGGAACAGACCCTTCCAGCAGGTATATTTCTGATGGCTCTTACCTAAGAGTAAAACAAATCACGCTTGGTTTTAACCTGCCAAAAGATATCGCATCCAGGATTAAATTAGATAGAGTAAGGGTTTACGCACGGGCCTTGAATCTTTTTACTATCACTGATTATAAAGGTTGGGACCCGGAAGTGAATTCAGATTGGCAGGCATCAAATATTAACCAGGGAGTGGATTTTTATGCTGCTCCCCAGATAAAATCAATTGTATTTGGAATCAATATTGGCCTTTAATAAAATAATTATTATGAAATATAAATTTATACATGTTCTACTTTTTGTTACACTCATCTTTACCGCGTGTAATAAAAAATTAGATACAACTCCCCAAAATTCTATTGACGCATCAACAGCATTATTAACAAGCAGCGATGTACAGGCCGCATTAATAGGCGCATATTCTGATTTAGGCGCAGCGGATTTTTATGGCGGCCGAGCTTTCGTGGGCCCTGATTTATTAGGCAATACTGATGAAATTGACTGGTCAGGAACTTACCAGGGTTTAACCCAAATATATAATAAGTCAATACCTGTTGACAATGGCTTTGTGACTGATACATGGCTTACAGGATACAAAACTATTAACGATGCAAATAACGTGTTGGCAGCATTGGCTGTCGTAGATCCAACTGCTACACAAGAAGTAGAGGGTGGAGCTGAATTTATAAGAGGCTCATCTTATTTCGACCTTGTAAGATTATATGCCAAGGCTTGGAATGATGGTACTCCTGCAACAAATCCCGGAGTACCTCTTGTTTTGACACCCACTACATTAACTACAGTGACTACTGATGCAAAATTAGTAAGCAGAAACACTGTTGCTGAAGTATACGCACAAGTGATAAAAGACTTAACAGATGCTAAGGCAAAATTACCCACCAGCAATGGCTTTTATGCAACTACTTATGTAGCTTCTGCCATGCTCGCAAGAGTGTATTTACAAATGGGTGATTACACGAATGCAGTAGTAGAAGCAAATGGAGTAATCAACTCAGGGGAATATGAACTAACCAAGACTTATGCTGATGCATTTCCCTATGTTGATCCTCCAGCACATATTGCTAATACCTCAGAAGATGTATTTGCTTTGCAGGTAAACAACAGTTCCGGCTTTAATGGTTTCCAGGAATTTTATTCTGCTGATGGAAGAGGGGATATTACAATTAATCAAGCCCATTTCGATTTGTACGAAGCAGACGATGATCGCCTGAATCTTTTTTATAGTTCCGGTGGTTCTGATTTTACAGGAAAATTTGACAATCTTTACGGCAATGTTCATATTATTCGTTTAGCAGAAATGTATCTTATAAGAGCAGAAGGAAACTTCAGATTAAATACTGCTGTTGGAGCTACACCACTTGAGGATATCAATACCATTAGGGAAAGAGTATTTCTTCCAGATCTTACGACGGCTGAGCTATCACTTGATGCTATTTTAAAAGAACGCAAACTAGAGCTGGCTTTCGAAGGCTTCACATTGCACGATGCAAAGCGCCTCCAAATGTCCGTAGCAAACTTGACATGGAATTCTCCCAAACTGATTTATCCCATTCCAAAAAGGGAAATAATTGTGAATGCTAATCTTACACAAAATGAAGGATATTAATTATTCTAAAAATGGGAAGTAAAAAAGAGGCCGCGATGTGCGGTCTTTTTTTTGGCCAAACCCTTCAAGCACCTTTCTCATCAAAACAAAATGATCATTCATGATATTTATTACCTTCATCACATTAAAAAAAATAAAATCATGAAACCCAAAAAGTTTTTTATCGTTCTTCTTTTTCAAATATCTATTTGCTTAACTGCCGTTGCGCAAAAACAATTCAAAGCTTTACTGGTAACTACAACGAGGGGATGGCACCATGAATCATTGCATTATGGCGTAGTAGCGCTTGAGGAACTTGCAACAAAAAACTTTTTTGATTTGGTAGTGATGCAGGATCCGAATAGTATTACGGATAAAAATCTCGAACAATTCCAGGTGATTATTTTTTTAAATACAACAGGTGATATTTTTGATTCGGCGCAGCAAAAAGTAATGGAACGCTTTATCGAATCAGGCAAGGGATATGTAGGTATTCATAGCGCTTCTGATACTGAATATGACTGGGATTGGTACACGAAACTTGTTGGGAGAATGTTCCATATTCACCCGACTATTCAAACAGCAAGGCTCAATGTGCTCGATGCTACTTTCCCGGGTATGCAGGGGTTTATGGGCAACAGGTTGTGGACCGATGAATGGTATGAATTCGGGCCGGAGAAAATCCAGGGACTTAATTATATTCTTTCAATAGACGAAAGTTCTTACAATCCAAAAGTGCAATGGGGAGAAAAGAAAGGGGAGGGAATGGGCAAGTTGCATCCAATTGCCTGGTATCATAATTATGATGGTGGTCGTGCTTTTTACACGGCGCTTGGCCACATGCCTACCGACTTCAGCGACCCTGCATTTTTGAATCATTTGTATTCAGGTATCTTTTGGGCCGCTACCGGAAAGAAATAAATTTGATAAGGAGTTTCAAAGATTGTTGCTTTCAGCACAAGCCGGAGGCTTTTCTATCAACAAACTTATAGTTGTTCCATGGCCGGGAGCGCTAACAATATCCAGATCGCCGTTGATGGACGATGCGCGGTTTTTCATATTGGCAATACCGGAAGAGGATTGTGGTACACCGGTAACGTTGAAGCCTTCACCATCATCAGCAATTGTAAGCCGGATGTTTTTACCTGTGTCTTCAATGATAATTTCTACATTATTTGCCTTGGCGTGATCTACAATATTTATAAGTGCCTCCTGGCATATCCTAAAGAAATCAATTTTCATTTCTTTTGTAAGGCATTCTTCCTGGTATAGACTTTCAAAGTTGCAGGGTATTCCGTTTAGCAGCGTGAATTCGTTCCTGAGCCATTCTAATGTATCATTCAGCCCAAAATGATCGAGCATATTCGGGCTTATCGAGAAGGCTATCCTTTGAATTTTTTTCATCAACAATTCCGAAAGCAATTCTGCATTGTCAAGCCTGCTCTGGGCCAGGGCTGATAAGCCAGGCGTATTGGCAGATATCCAGCTTACATCCAGCTTTACTGCCGCTGCTAACTGTGCGACCTCTTCATGCAATTCGTAGGCAAAATATTTCCGGTCCTTTTCGATATCACTTTTAAAATGAGAAGCTAAGTTTTTAAATGTTTTATGTTTTTCTTCAATCTCAGCTTCAATTTTTTTTCGTTCGGTGATATCTTTTGCAATGGCAAATACTATTTCTTTTTCTGAGAAATAAATGGAGGTCCACTCAAGCCATATAAGCTCACCGTCTTTTTTAATGTAGCGGTTTATGAAATTGTGCAATACTTCTCCGCTTAGCAGTTTTGTTCTCCTGGTATGCGTGATGTCTTTATCGTCGTGATATACAAATGAAGCAATGGGTTTGGAAAACAATTCTTCCTCAGTGTATCCTAATTTTTCGAATACAGCAGGATTTACCCTTTTGAAAAAGCCATCTTTACCCGCAATACACACCAGGTCTGGTGTTCTTTCAAAAAAACCAAACAGTTCAAATCCGGAGTTTATCAGGTCTGTCATAGATCAATAAGTAGCTTTGGATATTTTCAGAAAATCTACGGAGTTGCCGGAATATTTCCTTAAAATATTTTTCGCGAAGCTAATGGTATAATTTAATATATAAATGGGCTACCTACGGAATATCGCCGAAAAAAACACGGCTATTTTACACAATGAAGACCGAGGATTATCATAAATTCCACCTACTTTTATTCAAATAAAATTCAATTCATGAACAATAGGAGAGACTTTATAAAATTATCCGGGGCCGCTGCGTAAAGCAGCCTTTTCATTCCCAGGCAAGCAAATAAATTTTTTACCAAAGAACAGCATGCCGTGGGGCTTCAGCTATTTTCCCTGTTCAATATACTGGATGAAGATGTAAAAGGTAAACTGCAAAAAGTTGCTTCGATTGGCTACATAGAGATTGTATCTGCCTTTAGCAAAAAGGGCGGCTTTTATGGTATGAAGCCAAAAGAATTTGCTTCGCTTTTAAAAGATCTTGGCTTATCATGGAAATCGAATCATGTGCTTGGCGCTCCATTTAAACTTTCTCCAGGCACAAAAATGCCGACAGGCGCTGATGGAAAACCAATCACAATTAATGCTACGAAAAACCTGCGTGATAATTACCAGGAAATTATTGAGGAAGCAGTGGAGGGAGGCTTTCCATATCTTGTATGCACCAATACACCTTTTGGTTCTGCAGAAGAATTAAAAGAATCGATTGATACTTTAAATAAAGCCTCGGAAGCAGCAACCAAAGCGGGTTTGCAAATGGCTTACCACAATCACGATAAAGAATTTGAGTCGCTCGATGGTATGGTGATCTACGACCGCATGTTAAGCGAGACAAATCCTGGTATGCTAAAAATGGAACTTGATCTGTGCTGGGCTGTTAAAGCAGGAGTGGATCCAGTGGAATTATTTAAAAAGCATCCCGGGCGTTTCCCTTTATGGCATGTAAAAGATATTGATAAAGATCTGCAGGAGCCGCTGCCGGTAGGAGAAGGGATCGTTGATTTTAAAAAAATATTTGCCAGTGCAGAAGTTGCCGGAATGAAACATTTTTTTGTAGAGCATGATATGCCTAAAGATCCGTTTGCAAGCATCACTACCAGTTACAATAATCTTGAGAAAATGCATGTCGTTTAACCGGCAAGGTTAAGATCCCCATTTTATGTTGATAGAAATTTATTCCGGTTCATTTCAGGGATGTTTATATTTTGGTAATCATTAGCTATCAAATATAATATGATATTTGCACCCGATGGAAAAAAGGCAAGTATCTCTCAAGGCGTCAAGAATCAGTATAAGTTCACTTTTCTTTTTCTTCGGATTTATTTTTGCATCGTGGGCTTCGCGTATTCCTGCGATTCAACAGCAGCTTCACCTTTCAGATGCCGGCCTCGGAGCCGTTCTTCTTTCAATGCCGGTGGGTTCATTTATTGCATTGCCATTTTCCGGATATCTCAGTTCGAAATTTGGCAGCCGGATTGTCGCCATTATTTCCAGTTTTATCTATTCATGCCTGCTGGTTGCGATCGGGTTTTCGGGAAACACTTTTCAACTAACGGTTTGTCTTTTTCTGTTTGGAGCCGCAGGAAATATTGTAAACATTGCAATTAACACGCAGGCACTTGCTTTGGAAAAATTATATAAGAGAACGATTATCTCGTCGTTCCACGGTATGTGGAGTGTAGCCGGGCTTGTTGCTGCATCACTGGGCACTTATTTCATCGCCCGGTCTTTCGCCGTGCCTTATCACTTTTTAGTGATTGCAATAATCTCACTGTCGTCTTTCCTTATCTGTTCTCCCTATCTTATTTATGAAAATGCGGAAGCATACGCGAAACGCTCTTTTTTTACAAAGCCCGACAAAGCACTAATGGGGCTTGGTATCATAGGGTTCTGCGCTATGATATGCCAGGGAGCAATGTTTGACTGGAGCGGCGTTTATTTCAAAAAAGTAATAGCGGCTCCCAAAGCTTACATTGGTTTTGGGTACACCGCATTTATGATCTCAATGACTTTTATCCGGTTCATTACTGACTGGGTAACGCATCATATTGGATTTAAAAAATTGATGCTTCTTTGCGGAATTTCAACGGCGGCCGGTTTATTGATAACAGTTTTATTTCCTTTTGTATTACCAGCAACCATTGGAATGTTTTTTGTAGGTGTGGGTGTGTCACCGGCCATACCGTTGGTTTTTAGCGCTGCAGGGAAATTTAAAATATTACCGCCGCCGGTAGCCATAGCAGCGGTGTCTTCTATATTAATGATAGGCCTTTTAGTTGGGCCGCCTTTTATAGGATTTGTCGCCGGGCTTACCAGTCTAAAAATTTCTTTTGTGATACTGGCCTTTTTTGGAGCAGCTATTAGTGTTACCGCTATGGTTATAAAAAGGCAAGAGTGATTTTTAATTTGCCTCTTTTTTTAATGCAAGGTCACATCTTTTATGTGAGGATTACTATGGATAATTTTTACCCTGATTATAATGTATCAAAAGCTATTCGTTCAATATTTATGGCAATAAAGTTCAGGTCTTTAACTTTTTAGGATAGGGATTTTTTTTAAACTTTATCCTCAACGTTTTCATTTACCCAAACCAGGCAGTCTCTATAACTTTTGAAAACGTTTTCTTTGGCAACCAACGCAGGTATTATATTGATTTTTCTAAGCATATAACCAGGTTGATCTGGTATGCTCACGAGCAAAACAGTTTTTCCATTTTTTACAAGATCAGATAGCACATCTTCTATGGCATATAAACCGGATTGATCTATATAAGGCATCCGATCCATTCGTATTATGATTACGGACGCCGATGCCGGGATCTGCTTCGCGAGATTTTGAAAATCGCTTGTGGACCCAAAAAACAAAGGCCCATTGATATGTTTAATAAATACCTCTTGTTTTAAATTTTCCGGAAAATCAAATTCATCAATCCATGCCGGCTCTTCGCCTAAAGGTTTTACCATCGAATCTCTTGCAGTGAGATCTCCAATCTTTTTCATAAACATCATAGATGCGATTACCAGGCCGATACCCACGGCATACACCAGGTTCCATAGCGACGATAGAGCAAGAACCAGCAACATAATGACTACCTCGGAGCGTGGCATGGAAGGTATTGCTTTAAGCCCTTTATAATCCATAACGCCAATGCCTACTGTTATTAGTATTCCTGATAAAACCGCAGCCGGAATTTTTGATGCCAAGGGTCCAAGAGCTAACACGACTGCTAAAATAACGATAGCAGCCAGCATTCCCGATAGCCGGGTTTTGCCTCCTGAATTAATATTTACAACGGTTCTTATGGTTGCGCCGGCGCCGGGGAGGCCGCCAAAAATTGCGGCTACACTATTTCCGATTCCCTGCCCTACAAGTTCCTTATTAGGATTGTGTTTTGTCTTCGTCATATTATCTGCAACAACAGATGTGAGGAGCGAATCGATACAGCCTAAAATTGCCAGTGATAAGGCGCTAAAAATAAAAGGAACTACTTCGCTAAAACTGAAGCCCGTAAATATCTCTATATGTGGCATAGGTAATCCCAATGGTATTTCTTCGATGGGAATATAATCCAGCCCAAAAAAGAAAGCAATGCACGACATAACTACCAATGCTACCAAAGTACTGGGAATTTTAGTCGTGACTTTTTTAAATCCGTAAATAAGTACAATCGTCCCACATGCGAGCAATACTTCCAGCCACCTGATATTTTTAACGGCCCTTGGTAAAACTCTCAACGCGCCTATTACCCCGGAGGATCGATCTGATGCAAGCGACTTTGCCTCGGTGAGTATTTCTTCCTCAGTAACTTTCTCCGCTCTTTTTACCGTTTCTTTATAATCACTTATTACGAGAATATCCTCTCCTGCTTCCTCCTTTAAAATATTTTGCACAATGGCTTCCTGGGCGAGTGGCTTAAATTTATTTACATAAGCAGTATCTTCTTTTGGGTAATAACCCAACGATGGAATTATTTGCGTGATGATTATAATAACGCCGATAGCCGTCATAAATCCGGACACAACAGGGTAAGGGATATATTTGATATATTTCCCCAGACCAATCACGCCAAGGATAACCTGGAAGATGCCTACCATTAAAAACACACTTAAAATAACGGGCAGTGCTTTACCAACATTTCCGTCGTGCGAAGCAACAATACCTGTAATGATTACAAGGCTAATGGCCGTCATAGGCGCAGTAGGCCCGGAGATTTGCGTATTGGTACCCCCAAAAAGAGCTGCAAAAAAGCAAATGAAGATGGCGCCATATAAACCCGCACCAGGGCCAAGCCCGGAACTCACACCGAATGCAAGTGCAAGAGGCAGTGCTACGATACCCGCAGTGAGGCCTCCGAAAAAATCGCCTTTAATATGTTTTAGTGTAAATGTCTTTTCCATATTTGCCTAAGTTAATTTATTTTAAGTAACAGGTATTGCGGGAACACCTTCATTTCATTCAACTAAGTTTTTTTTGCAAAAAACAATTGAATATTTTTTACAAATTACCTTGATTAATTGTTCGAAATTAATAATCGCCATCCATCACATTTTATGATAATACCTTTTTAATTTTTACGAATTTCAAAGGGTAAAAATATTTTATGCCTTTACAGGTACTGATTTTTATTTTACTCTTTGGATTACTACAGGGTTTATTGATATTTTTTATTCTTTTGCGAAGAAAAAATATAAAAGCCTTTCACGTTTTTCTTAGCGCATATATCGTTGTATTACTTTTCCAGATTGCCCTGAAATCGGTAAGTAAAATATGGGTAATGGAATTGTGGATTACCGGCTACTCATTATCTTATTACTTTCCGTTTTTGCACGGCCCTCTTATTTATTTTATCGCCCGTTCATCCTCGGGAGATTATAAGTTCACGCCAAAATATTTGCTGCATTTTTTACCATTCGCATTTTTTCTTGTGCTCTTTTCTTTAAATATCCCCAACATGCTATTGCCTGGATTTATATCTTATTTATTTTCTCCGCTTATAAGATTAATCTTTCAGATCATAAGCCTGGTCACTTATCATTTAGCAGCAATAAATATCTCCGGAAATTTTAAAAATCAACAAAATTCATTTATCCCTGCACACCTAAGTTTTATAAAAAAATTTACGAGTATATCATTAGTGATAACAATTTGTCTGTCGTGTATCATTTGTTTTATGTACCTCGCTTTTCCAAAATACCAGTTTCTAAAATGGTGTTTTGCTATGCTCACTCTATTTATTTATTGGATTACTCTCGAAGTGTTCCAAAAGCCAAATTCTTTTGAAGTAGTATTTGTGAATTCGGCTTTAAATGATATTGACGGGCTATCGAGGCCGAAGCTTACCGTTCTTCACCAGGGAAGCAAATATGTAAACTCAGGATTAAAAGATGAGCAGGCAAATGAAATTATAGATGCGCTTCAGAAGGCCATGCATTCACAACAACTTTTTCTCGATTCCGGGTTAACTATTGACCGGCTCGCAGAAATTCTAAGCTGCCACAAACATCACCTGTCACAGATTCTAAATGACCGGCTGGGTATGTCTTTTAATGAGTATATAAATACGAAGAGAGTAGAAGCTTCTAAAGAGATGCTTTCAAATCCGGGAAAAAATGTATTTACTATCGCGTCTATCGCCTATGATGCAGGCTTCAATTCTCTTTCTACTTTTAATGATGTTTTTAAAAAAATTACCGGCATCACCCCGTCGCATTACAGGAAGATGACCGTAAAAGAATCCTTGAAAAAGCGGATATAGTTCCGGTCTTATCGGTTCGGTAGGAGAATCAAATCATTCCCGCAAATTTTGCGTCAAATACTTTTCGATTGCAAGTAAGTAAAACCTGTATTCACCGAACCTGTCTAATTGCCCCGATATTTTTTGTCCTGCTTCAGTGTGAAGCTCAAACGGAAATGCCTTTGCGTCTAACAAATTTTCCAGGAGAAGATTTTCACGCTTCATGGTCACCCGATGGAAAATTTCTCATGTTCATTTCAGGGCAGGATGACGAGTCGGAAATTTATATCCTCGACATACAAACAAAAAACCTCCGGCGAATTACGAACAATAAATTCCTGGATGTAAACCCTGCCTGGTCACCCGAAGGCTCAGCAATAACCTTTGCTTCAATGAGAGATGGCAATTTTGAAATATACCTGTTGAAATTAAAATAAGGGATTTCAGGCTTATTATATATAGGCCAATAGAACCCGGAGATTTTTAAAAAAAATAAATTATGAAAGCGAAATTTTTATCTGTTTTTCTTTTTTGCAGCATTCATATTCTTGCACAAAATAATAATGCAACGCCTGTGATAGATCCATTGAGTTTTGGTGTCGTACTGGACGATCCTGCCACAAAAGATGTAATTGTAAAACCCGACATAACATTTCTCGAGGATGCAAAAGGAACTTTAAAGCTTGATATTTATCAGCCGCCACATCTCGGGGCAAATGAAAAAAGGCCTGCAATCATTTTCCTCAACGCAATAGGAGAAAATGCGGGACAAAGAAAAGTGAAGAGCTGGGGAATATACACGAGTTGGCCAAAGCTCATGGCTGTCCAGGGATACATCGGCATATCTATGGAAGCGGACGCAAGCCGTATCCGGGAATCGATCCGGGGAGTTTTTAATTTTATTGATGAGAAAGGTGGTCAGTATAATATTGATAGGAACAAATTGGGAGTGTATGCAGCCTCTGCCAACGTTAACCAGTCTGCTGCTTACATTTTAAGCCCGCAAGCTTATCCCGGCATTAAGGCTGCCGTATTATATTATGGCGGCGTGCCGGAAGGGCCATACCGCAAAGACCTGCCGGTATTTTTTGTAGTCTCTGAAGGAGATGTTCAGCGAAATGGTTATACATCTTTATGGAACGAGGTATTAAAAAATAATGCGCCCTGGACTATAAAAATGGGAACAGGAATGCCTCATGCTTTTGATGCCTACGCCGATAATGACGACGCGAGAAGAATTGTAAAAGAAACCATTTCATTCTGGAAAAATTATCTTGATCCTGTACCCGCGCCTTCCTGGAAGCATTCTAAAGCACGTGAAGCGTTAGGCTTGTTAAGGATGGATAACGAAAAAGCTTTGGTTGTATTAAAATCCCTGGCTGAAGAGAATCCTAATGATGTTCTTACGCTTTCTTTTTATGCGGCTACATTAGCTGAGGCAAAACATGCGGTAGAGGCAAAAGCTGTATATGAAAAACTTTTGGCGTTAGAACCTAATAACCTCGTTGCTTTATTAAGCATGGCAAATATCGCATACGCGGAAAATAAAGATGAAGAAGGTAAAGCATACATTATCGATGCTGAAAGGACCGGTTTGATGACGGCTGGTAATTATGGCGGCATCGGCTATAATTTTTTAGTGCAAAACAGGAATGAGCTGGCCGCAAAGTATTATGAAAAAGCGATCGCTTTGCAGCCCAATGGCCACGATTATTATAACCTTGCATGCGCTTATGCAAAAAGCAATGAGAAAGAAAAAGCGTTAAACGCACTTGCGAAAAGCATTGCGATGGGAAATACTTCAAAAAGCCAAATTGATAATGACACGGATTTTGATTCAATGAGATCTGATGAAAAATTTAAGAAGTTATTAGAAAAGTTGGATAATAAATAACCTGTATTGATTTTTGTAAGCTAAAAAAACATTAAATGAAAAACCTGTTATCAATATTTATTTTATCACTCACATGGATGTCATGCGCACAAGGTCAATCACCAACAGAACAACTACAAAAAGATCTTTCCAGCGGCAAATCGAGCATCGGCGATGTACTAACGAGTCACTCATACATGCCACTTCATTCGCAAGAATCTTTCAGGCAATTGATAAAGAAAAATGCAAGACAGGGAGCGATTCTGCTTGTTACTCCTGAAGAACCGGGAACACGAATAAAAGTAAAAGGAAAAATCACCGATAAAAGCCACCAGTTAAATAGGAACTCTCTCGTTTATGTCTATCACACCGATAACAGGGGTTGGTATTCAGATACCGCAGGCCATGTTTCAGGAAACCAGGGCGATAGAATGCATGCAAGGTTGTTTGGTTATTTCCGGACGATGGACGATGGTAGTTTTGAATTTAATACCATTCATCCGCAAGGTTACCCACATAGTGATCTTCCACAGCATATACACTTTGAGGTTTTTTCAAATGATGGCAATGCATTACTTATAACAGAATTATTATTTGATGACGACAAAAGACTAACGCCTTCCATGCGGCAACGGATGGCACAGGAAGGCGCATTAATCGCTTCCAATACGTCCACAGAAAATGAACCGATGTACAACTATGAAATAGTAGTAAATAAGTGACTTTAGTTTTTTTAGAACAATCGCAGTTGTTTATTCTTATTCTTCGTTAGTGGAGGCTTTGCATCGCCAAAAACAGTTTTGCCTCCATACTCCCACGATTCATCCCGCTCTTTTTTTATTAGCGCTTCGAAATTTTCGTTGCTGTTGTCGGCTATGAAATCCTTTTCCGCCCGCACTGAAATTTCATGAAGTTTCTTTATCGCTTCTGTTTTTTCCGTATTACCCATTTTGGATTTATGCACGGCCTGTTGCAATTGACTTATTGTTTCGTCACATACTTTGGTTGGAACGGGAAACGGATGGCCATCTTTTCCGCCATGGGCAAATGAAAACCTCGCGGGATCTTTAAAACGGGACGGTGTGCCATGTATCACTTCACTTACTAATGCAAGCGACTGAACGGTTCGCGGCCCCATCCCTTTCAGGAGAAGTAATTCTTCAAAGTCTTTTGGTTGTGTTTCATGCGCAACCCAAAGCATAGCGCCAAGCCTTTTTATATCTACATCCTCCAACGTCACATGATGATGTGAAGGCATTACAAGTTCCTGAACCTGCTTAATCATATACTCTGGTTGTTCATGAATAATATCAAGTATACCACGACGTGAGGAATCCGCTTGCAAGGATGTAAGGTTTAATATCTCGCCCTGGTTTGCTCCGCAAATTGCAGTATGTGGCTCTTCCACGAAAGAAGTGAAACTATCCGAATGCCAGTGATAACGACGTGCGGTTTTGTCACCAGTATGCATGCCTTGTTGCACAACTGTCCATTCACCGGTATTGCTTAAAATAAAATTATGCGTGTACAATTGAAAGCCATCCTGGATCGCGGTATTATCCACCTTGGCGCTTAACTTACTTGACTGAATAAGACTATTTCCATCCAGCCCTGTTGCGTCAGCGATCTTTAATAATTCGGCAGGTGTTTCTTTTGAGAACCTGCCTTTACCACCACAGATATAAATACCTAATTCTTTTGAATGTGGATTAACCGCTCTTTTTAAAGCACCCATTACGGAAGTAGTGATACCGGATGAATGCCAGTCCATACCCATGACTGCACCAAGGCTTTGAAACCAAAAAGGATCGCCCAGTCTTCGCAAGAATTCCGTTTTCCCATAGTCTGCAATGATTGCTTCTGTTATAGCAAGACCTAACTTTGCCATTCGCTCAGCCAGCCACTGAGGCACATATCCATAGTGAAGTGGGAGGTCTGCATGACTTGATCTTTTCATTTAATAAAGTTACGAATCGCATAACTGATTTAAGTATGAGAAAGATCGAAATTATATCACAAGAAATTCCCCCAGTTGAAAATAATATTTGGCGGATAAAGAATTTCGTCTACTTTTGAAGTGTACTACTTAACTAATACACTATGATAGAGATTGAAAATTTGTCTTTTGGATATAGTCGGAAAAAACTTTTATACAAAAATTTAAACCTCAAACTTAGTGCTGGTAATATTTACGGATTGTTGGGGAGGAACGGAGCCGGAAAGTCAACTTTGCTGAAAAATATCATCGGGCTGCTTTTTCCAAACTCTGGTCGCATTTTAGTAAATGGGTTTGTCCCCGGGAAAAGATTGCCTTCATTCCTTGAAACGATTTATTTTATCCCGGAAGAAGTCTATGTTCCTGCTGTTACGGTAAATAAATACATCAATCTATTCTCGCCTTTCTATCCTTTGTTTAATAAGGAGCAATTCTTCAGCTATCTCGAAATGATGGACGTGGTTACAGATAAAAAATTGAATACACTTTCCTTTGGCCAACAGAAAAAATTCATCATTGCATTTGCGCTTGCCTGTAACACCAGGCTGCTGTTGCTGGATGAGCCGACAAATGGTCTTGACATTCCATCAAAAAAGAGATTTAGAAAATTAATTGCTTCTGTTATGAATGATGATCGTATGATCTTTATTTCCACGCACCAGATCAGGGATCTTGATAATATGATAGACCAGGTGATCATTATTGATGATGGCGACCTATTAGTAAACGCTTCAGTGGCCGATATAGGAGAAAAATTATCTTTCAAGATTGTCGACGAAGTAGCACCCGGCCTGACTGTTTTGTATGAAGAAGACGCTCTGAAAGGTAAAGCAATTGTAGTTGAAAATTTATCGCACGAAAACTCCAAAGTAAACCTGGAACATCTCTTTAATGCAGTATCTGAAAACCCTGCAATGGCGAAAGCAATTTTCAATAATTAAAATATTTACAATGAACAATGTCTTCAACATAAAAAGATTTGGCTGGTATTTCAGGAAAACTTTATTAGAAAAACCCATTCAGTTCTTAGGGTTTATGGTACTTATTTTAGTAGTAGATTTTCTCATATATGCGGTTGCCCGGTATATGACCTTTTTTGATGTTGCACAAAATGCCGCGTTTATTATTGGGCTTATAGGCGGCGGCTGTTTTCTTGCATCATTTGTTTATGCGTATTTTTCTTCCAATGCAAGCGGCTCATCGTTTCTTACCTTGCCGGCATCACAATTCGAAAAATGGCTCTGTGGAGTTTTGATTACCGGCGTGCTATATGTAATCATATTCCTTTTGTTTTTCCGGGCAATGGATGCAATTTTTATTGCCGCCTATCATAACGGGCTTGATCCAAAAGCTCCTTTTTATAAAGAGAACTATGATGCAGTGCAGTTATTTCCTTTCGACGAGTTTGTGGCAAATAAAACTTACATGATGTTTTTAAATTTCGCAGGCGGTATGCTCATAGGAAGTCTTTATTTTAACAAAGCCGCATTTATAAAAGTTGCTTTAATTACCTGTGGCGTTTGTCTCGGCGCATTTTTCCTGAATTTATTGATCGCAAATTTATTTTTGAAAAATGTGCAAGGCGCTTTTCCATATTTTATGGCCTGGATCATGCAGGGTAAGGAGCGTGGCCGGCTCGAGCTGCCGGAGAACATGCTTAATACGCTGACGATAGTATTCCAATACGCCATTCCATTTGTATTATGGTCACTGGCATATGTAAGACTAAGAGAGAAAGAATTTTAAAAAATTTACTGAATGGAGTTTAGAGATCACCCGGCAATTTATATCCAGATAGCAGAGTATGTATGCGAACAGATCCTTTTAAAAAAATGGAAACTGGGTGATAAGATCATCAGTATAAGGGAACTTGCTATTGCCATAGAAGTGAATCCAAATACTGTACAAAGAGCCTTTGATATTTTGCAACAGAATAATATCATCACCAACAAACGGGGTGTCGGTTATTTTACAGAAGAAGATACTATAGAAAATATTTTGACTTTCAGGAAAGAACAGTTTATGGAAAACGAACTGCCTGTTTTTCTTCGTAACATGTACCTGCTGAAAATTGATATTAAAGAAATAAAAAACCAATATGACCAGTTTGTAAAAGATAATTTTTCAAAATAAATTCATTATGAAACTTACTACCAAAATACTCCTGGCACTTTTGCTATTGTTTACATTAGGCTTATTTGCTTCTAATGCAGTTTTGAAAAGCGAGTACGGGAAAAGAGATAAAAATGATATCTACTGGACGTATGGGAAAATTCTCGAGAAGCCTTTTAAATACCTCAGTATTGAGGGGGGGAATATTTCAAGTATAGCTTACGAGCAAAGTAAGTCATCATCAGTACGTGTGTTTAAAGATTGGGAAGGGTTTAAAGACGGCAGGGTGACTGCCAGGGTATCGAATGATACATTGTATTTAAGTTTTCCTAAAGCTGCTAAAGACCAGTATGAAAAACAGTGGCTAAAGTGGATTACTCCCATACGTATTTTTTCACCGGAATTACTATCTGTAAAAGGTGTTGACACTAAACTTGAAATGTTCAAACTGAGGCAAAAAAATATTTCAATAGATATGTCCGGTAAGTCTTCATTCGAAATTGAAAGTATGATTACTTCGCTTGACTCGCTCAATATTTCCGGCAAAGATTCTTCGGCAATCCAGATTGAAATGTCTCCTGATTATCTTACAACCGAATCATTTCATGTTAATGCTGTATCCGCAAAGCTCAGTGGATATTCGGTTTTGGACATCGGCCATGCACAAATCGATTCGCTGAAAATTAATATCCAGGACAGCTCAGCAATATTACTTTCAGGCGGCACTTTGAAGAAAAATGGCATGTATCAAGCCGTAAATTCTGCGCGATAGATTTTTTATTCCATATAATTCATTTAGGCTAATCAAAATTTGAAATTAATTTTGACTAAATGGAATCGTATCAAATTATTAATACTACTAAGGAGGACCTTGAATTTATCTATTCATTATTCGAAGAGGCAATCGCTTATCAAAAAAGAAAAAATTATCCTGCCTGGAATGGATTTGATAAGGATGTGTTAGTTAAAGACATTGCGCAAAAGCAGCATTATAAAATTATCATTGATCAGGAAATTGCCTGTGTTTTTAGCGTTTTAAAAGCTGATCCATTTATTTGGGGAGAAAGAGAAATGGGCGATGCTATCTATCTTCACCGCATTGTTGTGAATCCTGAATACAAGGGCCAAAAACATTTTAAAAAAATTATAGACTGGTCAATTGATTTTGCAAAGCAGCATAAGATAAAGTTTATACGTATGGACACATGGGCACAAAATTCTAATATTCTTAAATACTACAAAAGCTACGGCTTTAATTTTTTAGGAAACTTTAAAACTCCCGATACTACTGACCTTCCAACACAAAACCGGAATTTAGAAGTGGCATTGCTTGAATATAAATTATGAGAGCGGCATATTATTTATAAAATGCCTTTCAAAACATCCCACACATTTTGCGCAACTATTTTATGCCCTTCAGGAGTTGGGTGTATGCCATCCTGTTGATTAAGTTTCGGATCGCCGCCAACATTTCTTAAAAGAAAAGGTAGTAATGCGACATTGTTTTTTGTGGCAAGTTCAGGATAAATATTTTTAAATTCAGTTGCGTATTGTTGTCCCATGTTGGGTGGAATCTGCATGCCTTCCAGCATAATCTTTGCACCGGGATATTTTAATTTTACTTTATCAATAATCGCCTGCAGGTTTTTCTTCGTCTCTGATAAAGGAATTCCTCTCAATCCATCATTGCCACCCAACTCAAGTACAAACACATCAACAGGTTGTCGCAATATCCAGTCAATACGGCCATTGCCACCTGCAGAAGTCTCTCCGCTTACACCTGCATTTATTACTTTGTAATTCAACTTTAGCGAGTCGATGGTATTTTGTATTAATGCAGGATATGCTTCAGTTGGATCTACACCGTAGCCTGCTGTAAGGCTATTGCCAAAAAAGACAATGGTTTTCACCTTCGCTGAAGAATCGATGGAGGCGTTTGCGCCGGCCTCTTGTTTTTCGACAGATACCTCATTGGTTTTATTATTGTTGCAGCTCAGCAAAACCAATAGTAAAAAAAAGTAAACGAGGAAATGTGATTTATTCATTAAATAGTTTGTAAAGTTTATGGCAGGCAACATTAAAATAATAATTCAGGTAGTTTTATTAAGCTTCGATTTTTCTAAAAAGGTTACTGTCAAGAATCGCTGCTTTATTGTTATACATTTTGTGTTCCTTTTGCTACAATTCATTCCAGTATTCATATACATCTCTTGAGCCATATCTTAAAATTAATAAATAAAGCCGAGCGATAAATTTATCGGTTAACAATGAATCTCTTCTTAATTTTATCCAATGCCCGTAACTAATGTAAAATCTTACTACGCAAAAGACAGGAAAGCCTGGCGCAACTGGCTTCAGAAAAATCATTTAAAGGAAACAGGCGTGTGGCTTATTTATTATAAAAAGGGTAGTGGTAAAACCCGTGTTTCCTGGGAGGACGCAGTTGAAGAAGCTTTATGCTTTGGCTGGATAGACAGCATTGCAAAGCCAATTGATGAAGAAAAGTACAAGCAAAAATTTACGCCGCGAAAAGCCAAAAGTGTTTGGAGCGCCATAAATAAAAAGAAAGTTGAGTTACTTATGCAACAAAATTTAATTACCGCGGCCGGGTTGGAAATTATTGAGACAGGCAAGAAGAATGGATCGTGGACGCAACTTGATCATGTAGAAAATTTCGTGATACCTCCCGAGCTAGAAAAGTTTTTTGCGAGAAATAAAACGGTGTTGAAATATTTTGACGGGCTTTCTAAATTCAGGAGAAAACAATGGCTGTATAGAATGAACAGTGCAAAGCTTCCTGAAACAAAAAAGAAACGGCTTCAGGAGCTTAAGGCCGAAGCAAAAGGTAAATAAGATATTGCTCGTAAATTTTTTGTTTAATATAAAAGGGTTCGTGATGCACGAACCCTTTTCAAACAATGGTAAAAGGTCACTTAAACAAAATCCCAATAAGTTGCTTCGCCATGTAAATTGGTTTCCGGCCAATGATTCATGTCAAAGCCCGGAGCTTTTTCAAGTATTTCTTTTGGCTGGTTAAATATGAATGCTTTGTTTTCGGTGTCCACCTGCAGCAGGCGAAAAGGTATCGCAAAATATTTTTCGCCGATAGTAAGAAAACCACCGAACGCAATCACTACATATTCAATTTTACCGTTGGTGATATCTATCATTATATCTTCTATTTTACCAATATGCTCGCCCGCTGCATTGTGAACTTTATCGCCAATTACAGAAGTAGCTGTCAGGAATTTTAACGGCACATTTGGGTGTACTCCTTCACGGTTAACACCTGTGAGATTTTCATTTTGTAAAGTATCCATTTGAATTTTGTTTTTTATTAAAAATTTTTTAAACCTCCGACGATGCTCTGCTTATAGAACATAGCTCTTGATTTGTATTTTAAAAATGTAACAACAATTGTACCCAAGATACCACTACAGTGCCGAAGATGATTTTTTATTTCAAACTATATGCGACAACTTTTTTTGCATTGAATGTGGGGACATATACAATTCTTTTCGCCGCATCATAGCCGATATCCGCCGTATTCATGGGAACATCGTGGGAATCCAGCATGGTTTCGACATGCCCGCCTACAGTAACATAATAAATATAGCCAACCCAGGAAGTAAGTATAAAATCACCGTTGCCAACAGGTTCAATGCCATCGATACTTTCAGGAAGGTTTGCAATCTTTATGATTTCTTTATTCTTACTTGCTTTCATAAAATTTTTTCCACCACCTATGAATAAATCATCTCCAACAGCTTTCAATCCATTCACACCGCTTATGCTATCAAGATACATGGCAGGCATATCATTTTCCATTCTCCATATTTGTCCCTTTCGTGAATCGGATATATAAACAATTCCCTTTTTGTCAATAGTTATATCATTCAATCCTTCTGCCGCAGGCACAGCAATTTTCCTTTCTATTTCCCCTTTATCAATGTCAATTACGACAACTTCTGAAATATTCGCAACGTACAATTTGTTGTCGTAAATGCCCATCCCTTTCGGTGCGCTTAAACCGGTGATCCATACAGAATCATAATCTTTTCCATCCATGCTTAGTTTACCTACACCTCCTTTATCATCGGCATCCCACCCGCCACCATCGATCAATGAAATATAAAGTGTATTGCTCTTCATATACGGCAACACGGATTCAGGGACGGCCACTATGGTATCTGTTTCCCAGATTTTTTCGAGCTTATGTGTTTGGCCATTTACAGGGAATGTTCCTGCAAGAAGTAAAATGCAAATAAAATTTTTCATTTTTCATTTTTTTATTATTGCGAAAATATGCCGAATTGTTTCGCAAATCAGATTATTGATTACTAAATGCCTCGTGAATCATAGCAGGTGATTCAACTATTTAAAAATATTCTTCTTAATCTTCCCCGCCAGCAAATGAATCAGCACATTTTCCTCAAGATAATTGTCGAATGTTTGCGAAATTTTTTTATCCTCCGGCCAATATATGCCCACCTTTTTCTCCGCCACATTGTATTTAGCGGTGTATAGGGTTCCAAAGTTTTTTTGATAGTTATAATTATAGAGCGGCGGTTGAAGAAATTTTTTGGTTACCGATTTTTCATTTTCGTTTGGCATTTCATGCAGGTTCTCAAGAAGCTCTTTTCTTTCCTGCGTAGCTGTTATCGCTGCATAGTATGGCCAGTCAATTACTTCCTGCTGGTTGGTCGCAATTGGTGATTGCAATATCACCGGTGGTTTATCGGGCGCCAGGTACAAAGTGGCATAGTGTCCGCTTGCATCAATTATTGTTACATTATATGACATGTG
>JBBSBD010000069.1:0-25025 GCA_038251675.1 Chitinophagales bacterium
AAACGAGGAGAACTAAAAAATTCGGATTCCCTGAAGAAGATGTTACCAAAAAGAAATTAATAAATCTTATTAACGCATCAGAAGAATTTTTGCATCAATACCCCGGCTGGAAAAATATACAGTTTGATATTCTTTCAATTAGTTTATCAAAACAGGAACCTCCGGAATATTTTTTTATTGAAGATGTTTCAATTTAAGCGCCTAAAAAATTTAAAACAAGCCGTAGAATATTTAAGAGTCTCTAATCCCTTGCTAGCCCGGGAAGGCTAATAAGCGATAAATCTGCAAGCACCATAGCGGTGACAGCTTCCAGTACTACGGGCACTCTCAAAGCAATACATAAATCGTGTCTTCCTTTCACAGAAAACGATTCAACGTTTCCAGTCTCCACATTAAGCGTTTGTTGCTCCTTTGGTGTGGAAGAAGTAGGTTTTATTGCGATCCTGAATACAAGATCGTTTCCATTGGTGATTCCTCCTACAATACCGCCGGCATGATTGGTTGCAGTTTTTCCATCATCATTTAACAACGCATCATTATGTTCGCTTCCAAACATTTTTGCTGCTGCAAAACCAGCTCCGAACTCAATGCCTTTCACAGCAGGAATAGCAAAAACAGCATGGCTCAATAGCGATTCCGCGGAGTCGAAAAAAGGTTCGCCCATGCCAATTGGAAGGTTGGCAACTTTACATTCTACAATACCCCCAATGGAATCTTTATGATCAATTGCTTTTTGTAAACCCTTCTCTGTATCCTGCTCTCCGCCTATCTCTAATATGTTTGCATTAATGGCAATTGAGTTTTCAGGCTGCAAAAATTGAATTACTTTCTTTGCGACCACACCTGCGGCAACAATAGCTACCGTAAGCCGCCCGCTAAAATGTCCACCGCCCCGGTAATCTTCAAATCCTTTAAATTTTTTTGAGGCCACAAAATCGGCATGGCCCGGCCTCGGCACTGCCTTTTGCTTTTCATAATCACCACTTCTTGTGTTACTGTTTTTAAATAAAATAGTAAGCGGGGCGCCGGTAGATTTCTCATTAAAAACGCCTGAAATAATTTCAGGAATGTCATCTTCTTTACGCGGAGTAGTTCCCTTTGCCCCCGGTTTTCTTCTTTCAATATCTTCACTGAAATCGCCTGGTTTAATACCTACACCCGGCGGGCAACCATCTATATTTAATCCAACAAAGGGGCCATGTGATTCTCCAAAAATTGTAACCCTGAATATCCTTCCAAATGAATTCATGCTAATAGTTTGATCAATATAAAGATTGTGTATTCAAATAGGTACTGCAAAAAATATTTTCTTTGTCACATCGTACCTCAAACATCATACGTCGTAGATTTCAGTATCCGTATTCCTTCAAATGTATTTCATTATCCCGCCACTTAGGCCGCACTTTCACAAACAACTCAAGGAAAACTTTTCTTCCGATAAACTCCTCGATATCTCTTCGTGCCATCGTGCCTAATTGCTTTATCATTTTCCCGCCCTCTCCTAGTACAATACCTTTCTGTGTTTCCCTTTGCAAAATAATATCTGCCGAAATTTTGGTGAGCGTTGTTTTTTCCTGGTACTCCTGCACAAGCACAGTTGCATGGTAGGGAATTTCTTCCTGGTACAGGTAAAATATTTTTTCTCTAATTATTTCCCCTACAAAAAATTTGGTGGGAAGATCGCTTACATTATCGTCGTTGTAAAACGGCTCCCCTTCGGGCAGCAAAGAAATTATTTTATTAAGTAATTCATCGATACCTGTCTTTTTAAGAGCCGACACTCCAATAACACCTTTACAATAATTTTTTTGGAGAAAAAAGTTCTTAGCATCTTCAATTGCTGTCTTACCTGCAACATCAATTTTGTTGAGAACTACCAAAGCAGGAACTTTAAGACGAAGCGAAGTAAAAATTGTATCCGATTCTTCCAGGTCTGCTTTAAGATCAACAATAAGTAAGGCAACGTCCGCATCCTCAAGGCTTCCTTTTACAGCCTGCATCATTTTTTCATGCAGTTTATATTTGGGTTCGATTATTCCGGGAGTATCGGAAAAAATTACCTGGTAATTTTCTGCGGTTAAAATTCCTTTAATACGATGCCGCGTAGTTTGTGCCTTAGGTGAAACAATGGCAAGTTTCTCTCCCATTAATGCATTAAGCAAAGTGCTTTTACCTGCATTGGGCATTCCAAAAATGTTTACAAATCCTGATTTCATATAATGCTGCGAAAATAAATCATTGGAAATAATCGGTGGAATATAAAAAGTAATACTCAATTAAAATCAACTTAAGCTGCCAACAAAACTGAAGAATTGTAGATTAAAATTCCCGCATCGTGAAAATTTACAACTATCGGGGTTGGAATATTTATATTAATAATACGTCGCAGGGTCTTTGGCAAGGTTTTTATCAATTAGCATCATATAATTTATTAATAACCTTAAAACTTTTTAAAATGGGAAACATTTTGTACATCATCGCTGTAGTCCTTATTGTGATTTGGGCGATTTCATTCCTCGGAGGCTTTTTTACTGGAGGAATCATTCATGCACTCTTAGTTATCGCAGTGATCATGATTATTTTCAAATTAGTGGCCAGGGCATAGCAGGTACCTGGTAAAAATTTCTCAAGAATTCGTTCACATATTTAGCCCTATAGAAACATTTCCTATCTACTAACCCTATCGATATACGTTAGGAAGGTCGGTGAATTCTATTTTTTGGCCTTACTTTCAAAAAAATGTCCCATTGCAGGGACATTTTTGCTTAGTAAATCTTTCGATATATACCGAGGAATTTTAATTTATTTTAAAAATAATCGGCATGGTTAGGTTACCAATCTGTTCCGCAGCCATTATGGAACTTGTTTGATTTTATTCCGGAAGGATCGAAATTATTAATCTTACAATTAAATTACTTTTTTCGCATTTACTGCATTCAACCCTTTAGGGCCTTTCTCCACTTCGAAACTTATTTTATCATTTTCTCTTACAGGCCCGTCAAGTTGATTTACATGTACAAAAATGCTTTCCTGGGTTTGTGAATCTTTCACAAATCCAAAACCTTTATCCTGGTTAAAAAAAGTAATCATACCCGTTCTTACAGACTCTCCTTCCTCTCCGGGTTCATACCGGGGAATGCTAATCTGCATATCTTCCTGCTTGAATATTTTTTTCTTTTTAGGATCTGGTGGAACCGATGAGATGTTTCCATTTTCATCAATGTAAGCCATCATATCTTCAAGCGGCAAACCTTTTTTTGCATTGGCTTTGCGCTCTTCCTTTTTTTCTTTTTTATCCTGTTTCTGTTTTAATCTCTTCTTTTCCTTTTCTTTTTTGCTAAAAGTTTCCTGCGATTTCGACATAGTGTTCTTTGTTGTTAATTTTTTTGGTTGTTACTTTAAAACTCATTGAAAGGTAATTAAGCCTTAATTCATCTCCAAAATATAATTTGCAACGTGAATATTTTGTGGAGAAGCCTGGAAATATCTCTTATATATCCGCCCGATTTTTCAAATAAGATTTCAAATTTCGATGATTTTGCTCCGGTACGATTTACCATGCAACTTTAAACCCTATCCGGCTAATGTTTAACCCGCCTGCTCTCAAACATTTTTAGGTAAATATTGTGCTACTTAATTTTCGCCGTCATTTTGCGAAAAGCGTCGCCCGGAATCGATCAAGACAATTTAAAAAATTAGAGGCACTTTTGTAAAAAACTGATCTATATGACACTATTACCCGGCGAAGAAAAATTGGTAACATCCAATGGTGAAAAGATAATACTCACAAATACGCGTGTGTACATGGCAGATAGTGATTGGTATAGTTCCTTCAGTATTGTAATATTTTTAGAAGATATCAGCTCGATCCAAACAAAATACGTTGGCAATATTGTTTTCCTTATACTTGGCTGCCTGGCGCTTTCATCGGGTATCTATGGCTCTTTGCAAAATTACGCCCATGATTCCTTCAATTTTGGTTATATAGGAGGCGCCATACTGTTTCTGCTTTGGTGGCTTTCAAGAAGGAATTTAATATCGATATCTTCCCATGCAGGCAGTTCGCTTAATTTCCAGGTGGAGCAGTTATCAAAAGAACAAATAGAAAATTTCATCTTCAAAATTCAATCTGCTAAAGCAAAACGGATAAATCGATTATACAAAATTGAAAGCTTGTAAGTCTTTAAAAACGGCTGGAATACTTTAGCTTTCATTATGCATAAAATAATAAAAGAATCACATCAAAAAATCTTGCTATTAGCCATAATGAGATAAATCAGACAGGGGTAATAGTTCTCTTTGCTACGGCAAAGCAACTTCGGCATCAATGCTGCATTAAATTATAGAGCAACGCGTCTAATATAATATCTGAAAAAAAAATCTGTTGCAAATTAAAATACTTCGCTCATGCAAAAGGTGAATATTGAAGAAAAATTATCCCTGTTCCATGATTATTGGAACCCAAGAATTGTGGGAGACCTCAATGGACAGCAGGTGAAATTGGTAAAATTTAAGGGGGAGCTTGTATGGCACAAACATGATAATGAAGATGAATTATTCTTCGTAATAAAAGGGCATTTCAAAATGGAATTTCGCGACAAGATCGTAGAGATAAAAGAGAATGAATTTTTGATTGTACCGAAAGGTGTCGAACACAAACCGGTCGCCGAGACCGAAGTCTCTGTTATGTTATTTGAACCAATATCTACATTAAATACCGGTGACACTCAAAACGAACTTACACGAAATATGCTGGGAAAGATCTGAAAGGCCCTTGTGTGCATCAGTTAATTTCCTTCAGCCATACGGCGGCTTCTTTTACATCGTTAAAAAATTGCGAAGTAATACTGCCGGTCATTATATTCACGCTTTTTTCCGCTGCTAACTGGCTAAAAATGCCTGGTGAATATATCCAGGCAAAATATTGTAAGCCTGCATGCTGCATTTGCGGGAACCATATATTTCCACCCCATTCTGCGGCCTCCGACCAGTTTCCTAAAACGTTTGTATTATCATTTAATACTTTAGCGCAATTATTTTTTGTGAGAAGGTCCAGCATCATCTTGCAGCCTTGCTGTACCGATTCAAGATTCTGAAATCCCTTCCAGTTGGCTTCAATCCATTTATTTTCTTTGTCATAATTTATAGAGACATGCTCATCCCTGTAATAAGTCTCATTATCGGTTTTAATATTTATAGTTAAAGAATTTTTATTGCGTGGCAATAAAAAATAAAATGAAGAGCCCCGGTCGGGTTCACTTTCGATCCATAAATTGCCATTGTGGGCTTTAATAATATTAGCGGAAATATACAACCCAAGCCCCAGGCCACCGAACCTGAGGGAATTATGAACCCGGTAAAACCTGTCAAATAATTTACTGATTTCTTCTCTTTCTATGCCTATGCCAAAATCCTGTACTGAGGCTACAATGTTTTCTTCTGAAATTTCGTATCGCACAATTACCTGTTTACCACCCGGCGAATACTTGACTGCATTAGTAAGTAAATTAGTTATAACCTGCTCAAGCCTTAGTCTATCTCCATTATACTTCACTTTTTCATGGGATTCAACCACAATCGAATGTAAAGGCGATATATGTTGAACACTTTCCACCGTTTCCTTTATCAATTCACTGAATTCAAAATCTTCTCTCTTTAATTCAAGTTGATTCCCTTCAATATTATTTACGTCCAGCAAATCAGTGACAAGCTTATTTAACTTGATCAACTGGTTGTCCATAGTGCTAAGCAACTTTACAGCCCTGGGCAAGCTGGTTTCTTCCAGCATTTCTTTTAAAATAAAAACAATACCCTTAAGACTAGTGATCGGCGTTTTCAATTCGTGCGAAGCGATACTTATAAATTCATCTTTTTTCTGCTCTCCATATTTGTGTTCTTCTATATCTGTATTGGTACCAAACCATATTACTTCATTATATTTATTAGTATATGCAGTTGCCCTGCCGAGGTGCCATCTGTAAATATTGTTTTTATCTTTTAGCCGATACTCTACCTGGAAGGGATCATTGGTCTCTAAAGATTGCAGCCAGCTTTCCGTTACCGCAGGCACATCATCCGGATGAATAGATTCAAACTTTTCTTCGCCGATTATCTCCTCTGCTGTTTTGCCAAAATAATTTATCGCTCTTTGATTTACGTAATTGAGGCCTCCATCGGCTTTGGCTGTCCACACATGCTGAGGAACCGAATCGGCCATTTGACGAAACTTTTCTTCACTTGCTTTTAATAAAGCTTCGATTTCCTTTTGGTCATTAATATCTGTGCAGGTTCCATACCATTTTACAATTTTTCCATTGGAATCGTATATAGGCAACGCCTTCCCGAGGTACCAACAGAATGTTCCCGGCTTCTTACGATTTTTAAAGCGATATTCAATATGATAATGTTTGCCGGTCTTCACAGAGTTGTACCAGGTTTCCCTGCAAAATTCTACATCATCCGGATGAAGTATCTGGTCCCGGGCAGCATCTGGCTCCATGCCTTGTTCAAAACCGGTAAACTCATACCATTTCTTGTTATAATAATCCAGCTTTCCATCGGGCCGTGCAGTCCATACGATCTGCGGCATTGAATCAGCAAGCTCTCTGAATTGCTCCTCGCTTTTTTGTAAAGCATCCTGTACCTTCTTTTGCTCATCAATATTTGTACTGGTTCCTATCCATTTAATAATTTTGCCCTCTTTGTTTTGAATGGGAGTTGTTCTGCCCATAAACCAGTAATAAGTTCCCTCACGATTTCTTATTCGATATTCACCAAAATATTCTGTTTTATTTTGAAGCGCCTGTTGCCATGTAAGAGCAACATTCTCCACATCTTCAGGATGAAAAACTTTTTGCCACACCCCGTCGTTAATTTCTTTCAGGTTCATTCCGGTCCAATCTGCCCATTGTTTATTGATGTATGAGATGGTACCATCAGGGTCTATTACCCACACCATGTGCGGTATAGCATCGGCAATCAACCTTAACTCCTGCTCGCTTTGCCTCAATATCGCCTCGGCTTGTTTATGATCCGTTATATCCACTGCTGTTCCATAGGTACGCAATGCATTTCCATCGTGGTCAAATGCTATTTTTCCATTAAAACGAACCCAGTGGATACTTTTATCCGGCCATACAACCCGGGCTTCATAAAATAAAATTCCCGTTTCTTTTGCTTTGTTGCGGGCAGTACGTCGTATGTGTATATCGTGAGGATGTATGGCATTTTTAAGATCCTGGTGCGTCATTGGTTTTGACGGATCAAGCCCAAATATTTCTGCAAGCCTTCGTGAAAAAATAACATTCCCTGATTTATTATCTACTTCATAAGTTCCTAATTTGCCTGATTCAACAGCGTGGCTAAGCCGTTCCTCATTTTCAAGCAATGCAGCTTCTTTTATTTTAGCTTCTGTAATTTCATCGGCCAGGCACACCACGGCATATATATTTCCATCATCATCACGCAATGCTTCGAAGACAAATTTCACAAAAATTGTCTCCAAATTTCCATTGCGTAAAAGACTTACCGAAAGATTATCCGCAATAAATCGCTTGCCTGTATTATATACATTATCGAGGAGTTGTTCGAAACCCCGGTTTGCTGTCTCGGGCAAAGCCTCTAAAACGGGTTTATCAATAACCTCTTCTTTTTTTCTTCCCCATATTTCGAGCATCCGCTGGTTAGCTACAGTAATTATATGGTTTTTCCCCTGGTAAATGCTTAGCCCACATGGCGCCTCTGCGAACAAATCACTCAACTGGTTCTTGAGATTATTTTGTACCTGCACTTTTTTGGAAGTCTCAACAACACTGCATACAATTCCATCTATCGAATCGGTTTCAGCATTATAAACGGGGCTATAAGAAAAAGTAAAATAACATTCCACGGAATGGCCGTCTCGCTCCAGAACCACCAGCCGGTTTTTTGTTAAAATAGTTTCACCTGTTTTCAAGACTTCCCGCAAAACAGGAGCTATTTCCGGCCAATTTTCTTTCCACACATTTTCTGACTTTTCACCAATTGCATCTATGCACTTATCTCCCATTGTATCGCGATAAGCATCGTTATAAATTTGCACAAAATCTTTTCCACACAATACATTCATAGGAAAAGGCGAATTGAGGCAGATGTTGATTGCAGTTTGTAAAGCCTGCGGCCATGAGGAGGGATTTCCGATCGGAGTTTTTGACCAGTCTATTGATCTTACATACTTTCCCATTTCTCCCCCGCCGGATAAAAATTCCCACGGACTATTTTTCAAAATGAGTTGTGATGCTGGTTTCATAGTGATCGTAGATATAGCTTGAAGTATTTACTGCATCAAGTTAACCCTCATTTGTCAATTATTAAGCATCAAAAAAGGATAATCCAAAATGCAGCGAATTGCATATCCATTCCGCAAATTTAGGCAGATAAATTCGTGAAAATAGTAACTGTTGAAAACGATTGGGGAATATCGTAACTCATCTAAAAAAAATTCCTTAACCCTTTTTCGAAAAAGCCCCGGAAAGGTTTTTTAGGTTCCATATATTTTAGCCCAAATGCCATAATGCTTTTCTCTTTGATATATGATATTGTTTGTTCAATAGAATCAGAAACAAGGTATAGATTTTCATCACTTTCTGAAATCGTTCCTTCTTTGGACATGCGCTGGTTGTGTTCAAGGATTTTTTGATAGAAGTCTTTATCCCAGATGATTATAGGAAACATGTTGATTTTCTTTGTCTGAACCAAAGTAAGTGCTTCATAGAATTCATCAAGAGTACCGAAACCTCCGGGCATTACAACGAAGGCATACGAATATTTTAGCAGCAGGATTTTTCTCAGGAAAAAATATTTTATATCGACCCACCTGTCGAGATAAGGATTATGATGTTGCTCGTGCGGCAGAATTATATTACAACCAACACTTCTGCCTCCCACATCTTTGGCACCGCGATTGGCAGCTTCCATAATACCTGGTCCGCCGCCTGTCATAATGGTAAAGCCAAGTTTTGCGATTTCTGCGGAAAGTTCCCTGGCTTGTTTGTAAAATGGATGATCCTCTTTAAACCTTGCCGATCCAAACACCGTTACACATGGCCCTACGAAATGCAACGCCCGGAAACCTTTTATGAATTCAAAAAAGACACTTAGCGCATATTTAAAATCTTTCCACCTGCTTTGCGGGCCTTCTAAAAATTTTATTTCCGTTTTCGTGGTTTGTTCCTTCTCTCTAATATTTTCCATTAATAGTTTAATAAAGATTTTAGCCTTTCAGCAACTTTTTCAGCATTAGGCAACATTGCCTTTTCAAGATTAATATTCATGGGCACTGCCGGCAAATTCAGCGAACCCAATACATCCACAGGTGCATCCAGGAATTTAAAACATCTCTTTGAAATACGCCCTGCCAGCGCTTCTGCGAAAGAATTATTTTGTTGCTCCTCTGTAAGCACCAGGCATTTGCCATGTTTTTCCACGCAAGAAAAAATCAATTCTTCATCCAAAGGAAAAAGAGTTCGCAGGTCAACAACTTCAACCTGGCCGGGAAATAATTTTGACGCCGCTTTTGCCCAATAGATGCCCATACCGTAGGTGATAATACAACAGCTTTCGCCGTGATTTATCTTTTCTTCATCTGCACTTAATATGGAAATTGCTTTCCCTAACGGTAAAATATAATCGCTTGATGGTTCAATGGATTTCGCTTCTTCCGTGCCCGGTACCTTGCTCCAGTAAAGGCCCTTATGCTCGAGCATAATGACTGGGTTGGGATCCAGAAATGCAGCCTTCATTAACCCTTTCATATCCGCAGCATTGGAAGGATAAACGATTTTTATTCCTTTGATGGCGAGAAGTAATGTTTCAATAGACGCGCTATGATAAGGGCCGCCACCGCCGTAAGCGCCGACAGGCACCCGAATCACCGTTTGAACCGGGAACTTTCCGCAGCTCAGGTAACAGCTCTTTGCTACTTCAGTAGCAAGCTGGTTAATGCCGGGGAAAATATAATCAGCAAACTGCACTTCTACTATTGGCTTTACACCCGCTGCCGACATGCCCACCGTAGAACCAATAATATATGCTTCCTGTATTGCGGTATTAAAAACACGGTGATCACCAAACTGCTCCCCCAGCGTAGCGGCCTCCCTGAAAACACCACCAAGCCTGCGTCCTACGTCCTGACCGTATAATACGGCTTCGGGAAACTCTTCCATTATTTCCCGTATCGCGAAAAGTGCCGCATCTACCATTATCACCTTCTCCTTGCCGGCAGGAGTGCGATCACCCTTTTCTCCAGTTACAGGCGAAGGCACAAAAACATGCTCTTCAATTTTCGATGCATCAGGTTCCGGTGCGTTCGAAGCCTGCTCAAATTGCTGCGCAACTGCTTCCGCAACTATTAATTGAATTTCATCTAAATCACTTTCGGCTATACCCAGAGATATCAATCTCCATTTTAATTTAGGTAACGGGTCATTCTGTGTATGTTTCGCGAGGTCTTCAGCAGAACGATAAAATTCTTTGCGGACTCCGCTGGTGTGATGCCCCAGTAGTGGAACCTTTGCATGTACCAGGTAAGGGCCGCCCGATTCCCGCACCGCAGAGATTACTTTATGCATCATCTCATAGCTCTGCACAAAGTCACTACCGTCTACGCTCACACGCTGAAGGCCTGCAAATCCTTTTGCAAAGTTGAAAGCATCCATGCTTCGTGCCTCGGCTGATGTCACGCTTATTCCCCAATCATTATCCTGCACTAAAAAAATAATGGGCAATTGCTTTAAGGCAGCAACCTGCAAGGCTTCACTTACTTCGCCCTCTGTCAAGCTAGCATCACCCAAAGAACATATTACGACAGGCGCCTTTCCATTATTCCCTTTTTTATAAAGGGGTGAATTAATCTTATGCAGGTATTGTAAACCTTGTGCGATTCCTGTTGCGGGTATTGCCTGCATCCCGGTGGCACTGCTCTGGTGAATCATTGTAGGCTTATCATCTCCCCTGTAGTTGGGATGTGAATAGTACTCCTTTCCACCGGTAAAAATATCATCACCTTTGGCCAGCAACTGGAGCATTAAAGTATAAGGAGAAAAACCAAGGCCAAGTAAGATACTTTCGTCGCGATAGTATGGACTTATATAATCGCATGGCAGCAAATTAAATGCTGTGGCAAGTTGTATTGCTTCGTGGCCACGTGAAGTAGAATGAACGTATTTGCAAATCTGCCGGTTGTCGTCATAAGTCTTCGCCATCGCTGAGGCGGTACACATCAACCGGAAAGCATTTAAGAGAATTTCCTTATCTACCATAATTAACCAATTAGCCAATTAGCCCCGGGAACTTTCGGGGCTAATTGAAAACCTTTTCTTCTTTAAAAGCTTCTCTTGGTTTTAAACCGAGTAATTGAAACATTGCATTGTCTTCATCAAATGCAGGATTTGGAGTTGTGAGTAATTTATCGCCGGAAAAAATTGAATTGGCTCCAGCCATAAAGCACAGTGCCTGCTCCACAACTGACATTTCAGAACGACCAGCACTTAACCGCACCATTGCCTGTGGCATTATAATTCTTGTGGTGGCAATCATCTTTATCATATCCCATATATCTACCTTAGCGTTATCCTGCAGCGGCGTTCCTTTCACCCGCACCAGCGCATTAATAGGAACACTGCCCGGATGTTCCGGCAAGGTCGATAAAGTATGTAACATTCCTATCCGGTCTTCATGGGTTTCGCCCAAACCAATGATGCCACCGCTGCAAACACTTATTCCAGCTTTACGCACATTGCCCAAAGTTTTTAAGCGATCCTTATAAGTACGTGTCGTAATAATATCAGCGTAATGTTCTTCAGAAGTATCAACATTATGATTGTATGCGTAAAGCCCCGCGTCGTATAATTTTTTTGCCTGGTCTTCTGTAAGCATTCCCATGGTGCAGCAAACTTCCATTCCAAGTTCATTTACGCCTTCAACCATTTCAAGCACACGATCGAAATCCCGGTTGTCCCTTACTTCGCGCCAGGCGGCGCCCATACAAAACCTTGTGGAGCCGGCGGCCTTTGCTTTTTGAGCATAAGCAAGTACTTCTTCTTTCTGCATCAATGCCTGCACATCAAGGCCTGTATTGTAACGGGCCGCCTGGGGGCAATAAGCGCAATCTTCCGGGCAACCTCCCGTTTTTATAGAGAGCAATGTACATACCTGTACCTCCCCTGTTGCATGATACTCACGGTGAATAGTAGCCGCTTTAAATATAAGCTCAAGCAAAGGAGAATTGTAAATTTCAGCAATCTCTTCCCTGGTCCAGTTATTTCTTATCATATTCCGGTTTTATAATATGGGCACAAATTTATTTCTTATCTGTTAGAAAAATACTGGAATCTTTTAATATAGTAAAATCCTGGCGGAATAGCGTATTAAAGATGATCCTGAATTGGTTGACAGCACTAACGCTGTCGTAAAACAGGTGATAATCTTCCGAAGGAAAATACACAGCATTTTGGCTTTCAAAATAATGAGCCTGATCACCATCAGCAGTGGGTTTTCGAAAACCGTGATCTCCCATAAAAATGATGGCGGCTTTATTATTTGTATTTCGTTTTATGACGGAAATCAAATCCGTGATCCTGGTATTTGTGTATGAAACGTACTGCAAATAGGCCTCTGTATTAAGTTCCTCCGAGGTTTTGTAAATGTCTTCACTGTTCTTCTCGTGACCATTATTATCAAAGTAAAAAGGACGATGGGGCATAAATAGATGAGCATAAAAAAATCGCGGCTTATCCGCAATTATTGAAGATGACTTTTCCAAGTGCCTTATAAAAGTCTCATTGTTACGCATGCCCTGGTAAAACACTTTATCCGACAGCCATTTTATTTCAAACTTACCGGTTACTAGCAACCAGCCAAGGTCTTTTTGAAGCCGGCTAAATAATGTACCATCCGAAATTAATTTTGTTTTAAGCGGTAAAAAGTTCTGGCTAATCAAGGAAGGGTTTCCTGCCAGGTCAAATATGGAGTAGTTCACAATATCATATCCCTGAACAGCAAGGAAATTTATTACAGCATTTTTCTTTATCAAATCAGTACATCGTGCATAATCCTCAATCGAAATTTCGCCAGGTTTTATGCCGGTCAGGTAAGACATGTTCAATAGCGAAGCCATTGAAAAAGGCGTAAAATTATAATTGCTGGTACTCTGTGACTGGATATGAAATGCCTGGCCTAATAGAAAAGTGTCCAGTGAATTATCAAAATTGAAATGATTTCTTAATGATGCGGAACTTGCGTACTCATCAAACAACAGGAAATAGATGTCAGGTTTTGGGCAACTATCGCAAGGTTTGTAAGAGTGACTTTTGTCAAATGGATAAACGGATAATTTATTTACCGGCGGATTGAAATTCTTATAAACCAATGAACCAAAATCAACGAGGATGTAAAGCAGGAACAGGCTGTTTAAAAATAAATTCAGTTTTGAAAAGCTATTTTTTGATTTCTTTAAATAAACAACCAGTGCAATAAACATGATTGTAAAAAGTGACAGTAGCAGAGAATACCTGTTTAAAACAGGAAGATGACTTTTACAGAAATCCTGGATGGCTCCAAAAAATAAATAGAAGGCCATTATGAACGATCCAGCCAGTGCTGCATTAACCCTATTTTTAAACAGAAGGAAAATTAAGAAGAAGAGAATTATTGCCGCAGCAACATAAGTAATTGCAAGTATTAATACGTTCCAAAAATTTATAAACCCGAAATTCTCAACAAAGCCATGCATTACAAAAAACAGCGGTAACAAAAATAAATACCATGGCTGTTTTCGCAATGAATCGATCATATTAATTTTCTTTCCTTTTCATCATATACATGGTACGAAGCGTTCCCGGCACTTCAGATACAACAATAATATTAAAATATTTTTCGAAGGCTTTTCGAAATTTTTCTTCGTTATAATTATCAAAAATATCTCTCCTGTTTTCTAAAAGCTGCTGCACTTTCTCGTCCTCCTTTGGAACAAATTCTACTATTGCGGTTTCCGCCATTTCGTCGAAAGACGCAGCAATATTTTCAAAGGGAATATTTTTACTTATTGCCAGGTGATGAACCAGTGCTAATGCCAGTAGTAAATCAAACTTTGCACGACCTGGAAAAGAACTACGCTCTTTATTGGCGAAACCGGTAGCTGGCGTTGGATTAGAGAAGTCAATACAAAGCGGAAGAATGTTTAGTACTTTCTGTTGTTTGATATAAGAATATAAACTACCAATGCAATTCGAATCGAAATCAATGGAAACGACCGAAGTTGCTTCTCCTGATATAATCTTTGAAAAAAATCCGTCATTAGCGCCAATATCAAGAACAGTTTTAAACTCTGTCGTACTGATTAGTTTGCGAAAAATGATTTCTTTTTCTGAGAGATAAGATTGGCTTATGATGGTTTCATCATAATAATTGCTCCAGGTAGTTTTATTTTTTTTGTTTAATGCACACTCTTTAATGTTGTCTTCAAGATTGCTTACCAGTTGAAGCATTTTGTTTTGATCAAAGCTGCCTTTGTAATCACCGGGATTTTTACCTCCCTTTATTCTGCTTTGCAAAGAAACATGTAATCCTACGCCTAATTTGAAATTACTTTTCCAGGGCAAGAGTTCCTTTGTTACACTCGCGGGTATCCCTTCCGGGTAGGTAAGCATTAATTTTTGAACATCTATCTTCAAAAATTTTTGCAGGAATATGGGAAACAAAAAACATTCACAAAACTGCCTGTAAGCGACCCAGGGTTTTGACGGATCGTATTTTTCAAATGATAAAGTATCAATAAATACAGGCCTGCCATTATGAAACTGGATATTAAAATGCGTGGCATCTTTCAATATCATTCCATAATTAATAGCAACCTTTTGTATGGAAAGTGTAAGAAGGGCGGCGTCCTTTAACTGCGCAAAACACCACTCATACGGGTAACTGATAAACGATAATTGTTCCGGCAGAACAGTTTTATAATATTCCGGGGAACCAGTGAAACTCTCATTGATCTCTTCGTGAGAAAGCAGGTATTTTTTTTTCGTGAGCTCTTTATATAATCCTGAACTCATTAACAAATCGTAGTCTTCTTTGTAACATTGATTGATCTGCCTGTAAAAGATATCATTCTTCTGAAACACAAAGCCGGAGGGATCTTTGAAAGATGCAGGATGATGTACTATATTACTCATCTATAGGTTCGTTCTCTGAAGACTCTTTATTTTTTGTAAAAAATAATTTAATTCTTTTCCAGATTGTCTTGATATAAAACATACCTCCCAGTATAGCAGCTATAATCATTTGAACGAGATAACTTCCGCTTCCCGGATCGATGTATAGCAGGTTTACTTCCATTAGAAATAACTTAAATTGGTTTTAGGGGTAAGCGTTAAAACGCTTTCATACATCAGTTTTATTGTATTGTTTACGTCGTCCCTGTGAAGCATTTCAACAGTAGTGTGCATATAACGCAAAGGAATTGAAATAAGAACCGAAGGGCAACCATCATTTGCATAAGCGAAAGAATCTGTATCAGTTCCAGTACTCCTGCTCACAGCTCTCAATTGCAACGGGATCTTATTTTTTTCCGCTACTTTTTCTATCACGGCAAGTAATTTATTATGTACCGCAGGGCCATAAACCAAAGCCGGGCCTTTGCCGCATGCGCAATCACCCTCAATCAATTTATTGATCATGGGTGTGGTGGAATCATGGGTAACGTCGGTAATGATGGCTATATCGGGTTTTATTCTTCTTGCTATCATCTCCGCACCGCGAAGCCCTATTTCTTCCTGCACGGCATTTACAATGTATAAAGCGAAAGGAAGTGTTTTTTTATTCTCCTTGAGTAGCCTGGCAACTTCGGCAATCATAAATCCACCGATCCGATTATCAAATGCACGGGCAATAAAATTACCATAAGACACTTCGTCAAATCCATCTGCATAGGTTACTGCATTACCCACATGTATACCTACATTTTCCACTTCTTTCTTATTGCGTGCTCCACAATCCAGAAATAAATTATCAACTTTCGGTTGTTGCTCTTTACCATCTGAATTACCCGAACGCGTATGAATAGCCGGCCAGCCGAATACTGCTTTTACCGGTCCTTTTTTACCATGAATTAATACACGTTGCGATGGTGCAACCTGGTGATCTACCCCGCCATTTCTTTTTAAATAAATAAGGCCCTCGGGAGAAACGTAATTTACAAACCAGCTTATTTCATCCGCATGAGCTTCTATAACAACTTTAAAGGGTTTATCAGGATTTATAACGCCCACTGCTGTGCCGTATGAATCTGTAAAAGTGGTATCCACATAATCTTTTATGTAATTAAGCCATACCTTTTGGCCGCCGGCTTCAAAGCCAACCGGGGACGGAGTATTAATATAAGTCTTTAGAAAATTGAGGGATTTCTCCGTAATTATGGAATTGGATTTCGTGCTCTTAGCCATATCTTAAAATAGTTTTTTAGTGACGTGGGTGCAAATTTAAAGTTTTAAACTGAGAAGATAGACGAGTATAGCCTGCAGCAGCATCATACCATCGATGCCTGCGAGATAAAAGAAATCGGACTTTATTTTCCTGGATAACTCCAGTACAATAAAAGTTGCCAAGGCAGATAGAATCATAGCAAGGAAAACACCCGTTTCCGGGAATAAAACATATTGAACGTATGAAAGAATTAAAAAAACCAAAACCATAGCCCTCGCAATATTGTATGATTTTTTTCTACCTACTATAACGGGAAGGGTATTTATATTTTCACTGCTGTCCACATCGATATCACGCACATCGAACAACAAGCAGAGCACGAACATGAACACAAAACGTTTGGCGAAAATAAAAAGATACAGCGTCCTATTTACGGAAAGGTCGCTCACAGGAAACCATACTGTAACCAGTGTCCAAAAAAGAGCCAGCGTTATTATTTTGAGAAAACCATAATCTTTAATCCGCTTTTTTTTGCCGAATGGCAGCGCCGGAAAGGAATATAAAAAAGCTATAGCACCCAATATCAACAAAATAAAGAAATGCTGCAACCGAAAACTAAATAAACTTATAATTATAAAAATACAACCTATTATAAACAGCACTATGTGAAGATTCTTATTTTGGAGGGACCAGCTAAGTCGCTCAGACCCCATTACTGCTGTGGTTTTTACAAGGTAGTGCAGGTTGTATTGAACGACAGTAGCGCCGGCCACAAAAAAATAGAAACTTATGTTATTGAAAGGAAGTTGCAGCAGCAGGCTTGTTTCTATACATAAAGCTATTGCACAAAGTGAAATGAATATATTGCCAAAGAGAATGAATGCAAAAAACTTTTTAATCAAGTTTAGTTAATTATGACAATGTTTGGCGACACAACGGTATCACTCACGTTTTGTGCTTTATCCTTCAGAACAAATTTAAAAACGGCTGTGTCATTTCTCGGAAAACATTTCGGCGATACGCCATTATAATCAAAGGTCACAATTGCATCGCCTTTTTGGTTTTTGCCTGTGGGAAAGGCTGGTATCGGGTATGCAGCGTCGAACCCGCTGGCAGCGCAGTTGGGCTCAAACTTTGTAATGAATATCGTATCAGTAAGATCGCCCTCCGCGTCAGTAAAAGTCAAGTCAAAAATTAAAGATTGCCCCTGGTTTAAAACAGTGGTATTTACAGACTTAAATTTCAGCGAAGGCCTGGTAGTAAACTTGTCTTTATTACAAGCTGAAAGAAACGTAAGGAATAAGATTGAAATTAATATAGGGTATCGCATCTTTGTATTTTAAAACGAGTATATTAAAGTTCAAATTTAAATATTAAAAACTGAATAACATTTTAGAAATATCCCAATGGGAAGATAAAGTTTTTAACGCTTCTTACTACAATTTCGATGAAATGGCGCTCGATCTATTCAGGCTACAATATGAAAATAACGAAATCTACAGAACTTACGTTGATACATTGGGAATAGATCCCGGAGAAGTGAATTCGCTGGAAAAGATCCCTTTTTTGCCTATCCAGTTTTTTAAAAGTAGCAGGGTTACCACCACTAATTTTGAACCCGAACTGGTATTTGAAAGCAGCGGCACTACCGGAGAAAATACGAGCCGCCATTATATAAAAAACGCAGACGTTTACAGGGTAAGTTTTAATAGAGCCTTCCGGCTTTTTTATGGCGCGCCAAAGCAATGGTGCATTATTGGCCTGCTGCCCGGCTACCTTGAGCGGAAAAATTCCTCACTGGTGTACATGATGAATGAATTAATAAACACTTCTGGCAGTAGTTGCAGCGGGTTTTATTTACGTGATTATGAAAAGCTCTACAAAACAATAGTTCATAACGAGATTACAGAGCAGCCAACATTGCTTATTGGCGTGACATATGCCCTGCTTGATTTTGCAGCAAAATACTCCATGGACCTGCAGCATGTATCGATCATGGAAACCGGGGGCATGAAGGGAAAGGGCGAGGAAATAACCCGTGAAGAAGTTCATACAATTTTAAAGAAACGCCTGAACGTGAAATCCGTTCACTCAGAATATGGTATGACTGAACTGCTCTCCCAGGCCTATTCCAGGAAAAACGGCTTATTTCACTGCCCTTCGTGGATGAAGGTATTGGTAAGAGAACCTAACGACCCGTTTTGTGTCACAAGCAGCTTACACCTCAAAAAATCTGTAACAGGATTGTTAAATATTGTAGACCTCGCTAATATTTATTCCTGTTGTTTTATAGCGACAGATGATGTGGGAAGGCTTCATAAAAATGAAACCTTCGAAGTGCTAGGCAGGCAAGACACCAGCGACGTAAGAGGCTGCAATTTACTCACAGCCGATGGTTGAAGTGTTTAATTGAATTGCTGTGAAAGAAATTCCTCAATTGCCCACTCCGGGAAATATAAAAACCGTCAATTATCTCCTTCTGCCGGCAGTTACTTTTAAATCCAGCAGGTAAAAATCTTGTCGGGGTTAATAAATCAAGAAAGATTACTTCCAAAAATAAGGGCATACAATTTGCCATGAATCTGCTTAAATCGAATACTTAAAAAATAAGAAAATGAGAAAAGTTTTATTGTTGCTGGTATTTACATTCAGCATAGCAGTTGCAACACAAGCCCAAGACAAGGATAAAACAAAGCCGACATCAACCATTCCCCAGAAGGTTCATAATACTTTTAGCAAAAATAAAAAACATAACGGTTACAAAACAAAGCATACACATAATGGTGTAACTAAAAAGCACAAGGTAGACACGAAAGAAGGAGAAGTAAAAGACAAAGTGAAAAAATGATGTACTTATGAATTCTGCGCCGTCTCATTAGCTTGAGGCGGCATTTTTTTACCTGTCATTATTTATCTCTATCCAGTAACCATCGGGATCCTTAAAATATATTTGTTTAACACCATCGGGCCGTGTAGTAACAGCATTTGCCTGGCCCGGCCAGTTTTCATACGCAACGTTATTTTTTTTCAAGCGGTCGATAAAAGAATCCATCGAATCAATGCTGAAACAAAGATGTGAATCTTTATCATGATCGATCTTAGCCTTGGCCCCGGAAATAATATGCAACGCAGCGTGATCTCCAACTGAAAACCATGTATGTCTTCCATCATGAAATGGTTCTGGTATTACTGCCAGCCCTATTATATCCTTATAAAAATTTGTACTTGTTTCAAGATTGACGACATATACTGCTATGTGATTGATAAGAGGTTTGCTTTGCGCTTCGCTGATGTTGACCGCCATAACAAGGGAAATTAATAAAATCGCAAATCGTATTTTCATAATAAATGTATTTCACAAAAATAAGTTATTGAAAGTGTAAATAGTCAAGTGAAAGATTTGACATGAAAACACTTTCATTTTTTGTGTCTGTCAAAAAAAATTTGGGCTCTATCACGTTTTGTGTGGTTCAATATGTTATTGCTTTTAATTGCCAGGACCTTCAGGTCGTGTGGGGGGTCAGATAAATAGTAAACCGGCTTTAGCCCAATTTCTTTTGTAATAAATTTATAAATGTTAATAACAGGGCTTTTGCTTAAAGACTTTTTTGGCTAAAGCTTCTTTATCGTTAATTGATCCACGGCCTAAAGCCCGTGGCAACAATAGCATCCATACTATCTGTTATAGAACCAAACTTTTATTCTCAGGGTAAATAAAAAACTTCTTTTAAAGAAATGCTGACCGGTGAATTATCAGGATTTGTTTCCATTATGTCGGCCATATAGTTCCACCACTTTTTCATAATTTCCTCTTGAGGTAAATTTTCCAGTTGTGTTTCATCTTCCACATAGAAATAAGCGAATAGATCATTTGTCTCTTCATCTAAATAAATAGAATAATCGCTAATCCCGGTTTGCTTTAGCAAATCTTTCAGCTCATTCCATATTTCATCATGGCGTTTTTTATACTCGGCTTCATAGCCTTTCCGCAATTTCATTTTTGACGCAATACGTTTCATAAAATTTCATTTATCAACTCACCACTGAATAGTGATACAGAGTGTTGAATATTTAAATTGCTTACATGCTTTTTTAAACACCAGAACCTACATCATATAGCCGGTTCCAATCTTTATCGTTCCCCTATAGGGAGCTGCAGTAGCCAACTGTTCCTGCTGCATCTCATCATTCTAAAATCGTTACTGTATTTGCCGTTACTCTCTTCACTTTCAATACACCGCCTTTTGCCAGGGCTTTCCACTCAAAAGAATCCCCGGTAGCTTCCGCAACTTTATCATTGAATAATAGACCGGAAGGTTTTTGAGTAAGTCTTATTAACTCTTGTCCCTCCTCTTCATATACCCGGTACCGTAAGAGGATCTTGCCAGTGTCTTTAACGGGAAGAAAGTAGTGTTTATAAATTTGCCCTCTATACGTCGTTTGCTGAACAACTGATGTGGAAGATAACAAATGGTTCTCATTAGGCGCAAGTTCAGGTGCATCGGCCATCGCCCGTAAATAATGCCGCACATAATCTCCATATCCGTCGGTAAGCCAGTTCTCATCCTGCGGATACTGGTTTCTTCCGTCATCATTCACCATGTAAGTGGCCCAGATGAGCTGTCGCACAGCGTTAGTATAGTACGAGGTGTCGCCCGTAAGCCTGGTGTATTGCAGTTGTGCAGATGCCTGCCGGGATGAATGGCTATTCCCGGGAGTTTGGTAAGCTGTTTGTTCATTTATCACAATCACTCCATATTTCTCCCAGCTTTTATTACCTAATTTTTCATACACCCAATCAAATATTTTTTTCACCCTTATTTTCCAATCCGGAAAATATTCCGGATGGTTCATCATGAATTGCGCAAACGTAACGGCGTTAATTTGTGTATCACTCCAACCGGAAATATCTTCAAAGAAAGGTCCCCACTTATTTGTTTGCAGTGGATATTTTTTCATCCATTTTAAGATTTTATCAAAAGCAGATTTATACAGTTCTACATTACCTTTCTTTAATTTTTGCAACTCAATAAAAAGTTCTAACGTACCACTCCAGTTGGTGGTATAGCTGCTTAAGCCTTCAACTTTCCCATTTTTTCCATAGCTTTTTAAAACTCCTGTTTCACCCGTAATTGCATTTACTTTAAATGGTAAAGGAGAATTGTTTTCATCTCCCTCCTTTACGTGTGCAGCGAGTGTATTGGCAATTTTTATCGCCGCTTGCATGTACAGGTTATCAGTAACATTTGGATAACGTTCATTGCTATTTAATTTATATAATCGCAACAGTTCAATACCAAATGAGCCCGCCTTATCCGGCTGTGTAAAATTTTTACCCAAAATCATATCGCCATCATAAATCCCTGAGTAAACATAGGTGTTATAGGGGTAAGGAATATTGGGCCAGACTGCATTTGCGGGAGATAATCCATGGGTGAGATAATATTCCGCAATAAATTTCATGTCTTCTTTTACATTTTCATTTCCGCTGTAGGCGTAATACAAGCGCCACGACGATAACGCCATTGCAAATTGATCACCTCCAATTCCGCGGGGATCGTCATAGTATGGATTCCAAACCTGGTGGTTCATATAATATGGAAGGCCGTTATAATCCCTCCGCATCGTATCCCAGAAATTCCAGACAAGATTTACTACACGATCAAAAGAAGTACCTGTATTTTCATTAAACCACGGAATGATATTTCCACTGTTGTCTGTTCGAATGGTGTGGTAGATCAGCTTTTCCTGTGCTTTCGCAAACGGGCTTATCGTAAAAAGAAAGATGAATAAAAAAGTTCTCCAAAAAAAATGTTTTGAAGTATATAGATTCATGGTGCCTGGTTTTTATGACTTAAGTATAAAATATGATTCCAACTTTCCATTGCCCTGGTATTGGTTTCAGGGTTTACTATTCCCATTCCAGGAAGATAGAAAACTATAATCGCCTGAACCGATTTCAAAAGCTCTGTAGTCATCCTCAAATCTTGTACTTACAGGCCTTCCTTTTTCAGTAACAGCGCTGTTTTCATTTGAGGGAATAAAAATGGTTGCCGTGGTATTGGCCGGAATCACCACGTGCAGCGAAAATTCTTTTCCTTCTATTTTCCATTCACTTTTGACATCTCCTCTTATAGACTGGTAACTTCCTTTTGCCCAGGTAAGATCACCGGCAGGCTGCGGCTTAATGATTATTTTTTTAAAGCCAGGCGCATCATTATTAATCCCCAACAATGAACGGTAAAACCATTCATCAACGGATCCAAACATTGGATGATTTTGCGAAGGAGAAGACTCAGGGTAGTCCCACGTTTCCCAAAGAGTAGTTGCATTATGATTGATCATGTTTAGCCAACCGGGATAATCGGGTTGCGTAACAATTTTATAAGCGATGTCATTAGCATCATTTTCTCTAAAAAGATCAAACATCATTTTGGTAGAAAAGATTCCCGTGGCAACATGCCAGTTATGTCTTTTAAATTCATCGATTAAAACATTCCAACTTAGTTTTTCTTCCGGAGACAGGCCATACCATAGTGCAAATATCTGCGCACTTTGTGTGGCATTATCAAAACGGCCGGTTTTTGGAACAAGGTATTTTCTTACAATCGCATTTTTAATCCGTTCTGCCAGCTTAGCATATTTTATTGAATCATCTTTTTTATTTAATATAGAAGCAAATTCTTCAGCTAACCTTACATGATGGTAATAAAAAGCCGCCGCAGTAAGTGCTTCCGGTTTTGTATCCAAAGCTTCATGATCACTAATGTCCCAATAAAATAAATTATCGACAGCCTTTGATTGAAGAAAGTCCATTTGCTTTTGGAAAGCTTCATAATTCTGTTCGACGATTCGCTTATCTCCATAAAACTCATACAATTGTTTTTGTAAATAGGGGAAAGCCAATTCCCATCCTAACGGCCCCGAGTCATCGCCGTAACCCCTGTCGGCAATGCCGGTAAACGGAGCAATCTCAGTGATGCCTCCTTCCGGTCTTTGTTCATTTGCAAAGTCTTTAACGGTCTTAGCATAAAATTGAGCCATGTCATAATTGTATATAAATGCATTTGCCGTGGCAACCAGGTCTCCTCCATAACCCATTTTTTCTCTTCCGGGGCAATCTGACTGGACACTAAAAATATTACTCTTAAAAGTCCATTGAATGGCTTCATGCAGTTTGTTCAGTTGCTCATTAGAACATGCAAAAGATCCAGCCTGCTGAATATCTGAATTCATACGCAGCCCTTCAATGTCATCAACCGCTGGTGTTCCGGGCCATCCTGCTATTTCCACATAACGGAAGCCATGAAAAGTAAATCGCGGTGTCCATACTTCCGTGCCGTCTCCCTTCAATATATACTCGTCTTTCTGCCATGCTGTTTCCGGCGCACCGGGACCTCCTTTGATTCCTCCTTTTTTAATTTGCGTTGCAGCCGTTGTCAGGTAATTCAGTGTACCATCTCCCAAAAGATCCTCACCGTATCTTAATGATATCCTTGTGCCTTTTCGACCACGAACTTTTATTCTTGCAACACCTGCAAAGTTTTGTCCCATATCTACAATAAAGGTATCCGGACGAGGTTGTGTAATTTTTATGGGATGTAAGACTTTTGTAATTCTTATTGGTGGTTGCATTTGAGATGTAAGCTTTCCCGAAGGGCCTTCAACTACAACTGCATTTTTCCAAACACTTTCATCATCGTTCAGGGTGTTCCAGTTTTTCTGTTCGAGCTGTGCATCATATACCTCGCCGAGATAAACATTGTTTTGAATAATTGGCCCGGGCGCAGTTAACCAATTCTCATCAGTAATTATTTTATCAGTTGAACCATCGGTATAATCAAGATGAATTTCTGCAATCACACGCGGTCTTCCTGTTTGTTGATAATCTCTCAGATCCCACCGCCCAAAGAATTTAAACGGTAATGGATTCCACCAGCCGCTGCCTAACATTATACCAATAACATTTTTTTTGGTAAGCATGCCCGTTATATCGTATGTTGAATACAATACTTCTTTCCGGTAAGTGGTAAAACCAGGATCAAGAACTCTATCTCCGATTTTTTTTCCATTAAGATATGCCTCATAATATCCAACGCCGCTTATGTACAATCTTGCTCTTTCAATTTTCCTTTTTACCGAAAATTCTTTTCGCAATAAGGGCATCCTGTCTGGTTTATAATAATCTCCGTCTTTTACCGGATTTGCACTTCCATCATTGATCCATTTCGCACTCCAATTATCAGAGTTAAACATAGCAGTTTCAAACCATGCAGGTTTGCTCCAGGCTGACGCCCCGCCGTTTTCATCATACACTTTCACACTCCAATAATATCGCGTAAATGGCTTGAGTGTTTTTCCTTCATAATCAATATTTACACTGTTGTCGGAAAGTATTTTTCCTGGTGACCACATATTCCCGGTCCCGGCCATAATATCTTTTTCATTGTCACTTACTATTAGTTCATAAGCAGATTGCATTTTATTACGCTCTGTTGTCATAAAATTCCAGGTAAACCGCGGCAGTTTTATATCGATGCCTAAAGGGTTTTTAATGTATTCACATTGCA
>JBBSBD010000070.1:0-24764 GCA_038251675.1 Chitinophagales bacterium
AAACTGCTTTATAAGTTGATTGGGTGAATAGCCGCGATTAGAACCCTGGGCGGGAAGGGGCAACTTATCTAATTGCTGATCAAAGTTCATCCTTCCAAGCATGTTTTTCATCAAAACAATACCACACCAGGGTGTTATCTCTTTATCGGTAAAGGAAATTTTTAGCTCCAATTTTTTATAAGATTTTCTTGCCCAATTTAGAACACTTTTCTTAACTCCAAATTCAATACCAGTAAGCTTCTTACCCCTATTTTTTCTAATGGCAGTCATTAGAAAATTTAGCTAATGACTTTTTTGGGATAAAAAGACAATAGCCCAGGTCAGGGATTTGAGATGGATTAAAACTGCTAAATATGGAAATGTTTTAATGGCCGCAAGAAATGATAACACCATTATTTTTCTCCGGAATAAAACGCATTTCTAATTTGTCTGCAGGCCCTTCATTGCAGCAAGTATTTTCTTTGTCTCATCAGGGTAGACAGCTATATAGTGCGAACGCATCAAAGCCGGTGTGAATTTATCAGATCCCTGGAAAGATGCTGTAATCATTTGGGAAGGCTTTACAGGCATGTGACAATCTACGCAATTTGTCTTTATTATATTACCGGCAGTCTTCAGTAGCTTACACTCTTTTTCATGCCCGTTACTGTGGCAGCTTTGGCATCGCTGAGAAAATATCTCAATGTCTCCCTTTTCATTTTTATGCACATCGTGACAGGTACCACAGGTAAGAGTTTGACTCATTTTAAAACACCTACTCTCACGCAACAATCCATATTGGTTTCCATGAACGTCTACATCGCGGAGCGTGGGTGGGTAGGTGTTTATTGTAAAAAAATCTGCCAGGTTATTGCCAGGTACAAACGTGAACGACTGTTTTGCTTTTTGCATTCTTCCTCCATGGCACAAAGCACACATATCCAGTTTTTGTTGTCTTGAAAACACAGCCGGATTGATAATGTATTTTCCAACAGTCTCCTTCGGATTGTTTGTTTGAAAGGATACATGTTGTGCACCTGGCCCATGGCATTTTTCGCATTCAATACCATATATCATTTCCTTTTTATTAAATTGATCACTCCCGGTCAATGACTCCGATATCGTGTTAATGTATGTACTGTGGCATTCAAGGCAACGTGCACTGATAGCCCTGTCGAACGTTGGGGCGTATGGAAAACCGGGACTGTTCGACCATTTATCGGCGCTGGTAAAATAGGATATCGGTAATTGATAAAGATGATCATCCGTCCAATACAAATAACTTTGACCAACTGTTCCAAAACCTACTACTATGTCGAAGGGCTTCGATATTTTTTTTACTCCGTTTATATATTCAACCTGGTATAATGAATCATTTTGTTTTTCCATTACAACAACTTCATTATTGCCAAAATCAAATTTATTATTGGGTGGATCAAAACTTCCCCTGACATATTTTAAGTAAGCCGGTTGCGAACTTAAGTGATGGGCGCTGTGAATTTGTTTGTCATAGATATCTTTATGGCAGGTCATACAACTCGCTGATCCTGCAAACTGTTCAAAATTTATATTATTTCCATCGGCATGTGATCTGTTGTTTGTATGATTATCGCCGGTATTAATACAACGCACAAAAAAAAATACGCAAGTGGCAATAACGAGAATTACCATTGAAGAACGCTTATGATTTTTTAATTTCTTAATCACAATGAAGTATTTATTAGCACTCGCAAGCTACTTCTAAAACCTCTAAAACCCAAGCGTTCTGACGACCTAATAGGCTGTATCTTTACGAATATAATCACAGTAAGCCCTGCCAAAGTCTGCAGCAATGTTGAATACTTATAAAGGATAAGAATATCCTGCTAACCGAATATTTAATTAAATGAAAAATTTATCGCTTTTTTGGTCCCCTTTCAAAACTTATTTACATCCTTTTAATATTAAATTTTTTGCTGCTTGTTTTTTTAGCAGTACCCTGATAATATCCTGTTCAAAAAAGCCAGCCGATGTAGTACCCCCTCCAACGCCACCATCGGCACTGACTATAAAAGCAACAACAATTAACGGCCAAGCCTCGTCTGCCGCAGTCTATAATATTAATACTACTCCATCAATCAAATACTCGTTTTCAGCTCCTGTTGATAAGAATACCGTGGCAGCCAGTTTTTCTTTTTCGTCTGCTAACAATTCTTCTGTTGCTTTCAATCCAGTATATGAAAATAATGATAGCATGGTAGTAATTCAACCTGCGGCACCATTAAATTTCCTTTCCAAATATGTAGTGTCTGTTTCAACAAATTTAAAGTCCAAAGCAGGTGGCTCATTACAGTCTGCAACGGCTATCAACTTTATTACCCGAATAGATTCAACTGATAAATTTCCACGTATCGCCGATGATGCGTTACTTGATCTCATTGAAAAGCAAACCTTCAAATATTTCTGGGATTTTGGACATCCTGTTTCCGGTATGGCAAGAGAAAGAAATACATCGGGTGAGACTGTAACGACCGGGGGAACCGGCTTTGGAGTTATGAGCATTATTGCGGCCGTAAATAGAAATTTCATTACAAGACCTCAAGGCTTGCAAAGGATAAATACTATTGTTGATTTTCTTAAAAACAATTGTACAAGATATCATGGAGCATTTTCTCATTGGATAAATGGTACAACAGGAGCAACCATTCCGTTTAGTGCAAATGATAATGGTGGCGATCTTGTGGAAACTTCTCTCCTGATGCAGGGACTTTTATGTGCCAGGCAATATTTCAATACGGTTGACCCTGTTGAGGTTTCATTACGGGCAACCATAAATGAACTTTGGGATGGTGTTGAATGGAATTGGTATCGCCAGGGAGGACAGAATGTTTTGTACTGGCATTGGAGTTCCAATTATGGTTTTCAAATCAATCAACAAATCAAAGGATGGAATGAAACATTAATTGTGTATGCACTTGCTGCTTCTTCCAATACAGATTCCATTCCTGCAACAGTATATCATAATGGCTGGGCATCTAATGGTGGCATAAAAAATGGTGCGACTTATTATGGGATACAGTTGCCGCTAGGCCCCAATCTTGGCGGGCCTTTATTCTTTTCGCATTATTCTTTTCTTGGTATTAATCCAACCAATCTCACCGATACCTATGCGGATTATTTTATACAAAATAAGGCACACTCTCTCATCAATTATAATTATTGTGTTGCGAATCCATCGTCCTTCTATGGGTACAGTCCCATGAACTGGGGACTTACTGCAAGCGACGATAACATCTCCGGCTATAAAGCGCATGCGCCGGATAATGATGACGGAGTAATTACGCCATCGGCAGCTATCTCATCATTGCCTTATACACCAACCCAATCAATAAATGCAATAAGATTTTTCTACTATACGTTGGGTGATAAACTTTGGAAAGATTATGGATTTATTGATGCATTTAATTTAAAAGACCTTTGGTTTGCTGATTCATTTTTAGCGATCGACCAGGGGCCCGAGATTGTGATGGTAGAAAATTACCGGAGCGGCTTGCTTTGGAATTTATTCATGAGTTCCCCTGAAATAAAAAGGGGAATGAAGCAGTTAGGGTTTCAAAGCCCGAATTTGTAAAGGCCCTAACCCCTGAAGGGGAGATAAGCAAGACTGTACAGGCCATGCGATTCAAAAGGGAAGTTAATCCGGAATATGTAAAATTTTGTTTGGCAGGTTAGTTCTCCCGATCTCAAATTGGGAGGTTGGGGTGAGGCTCTAATTCCATATTTCATTCATTTCAGTCAGAATGATTGGCATTCCATCTGTAACTATTATTGTGTGTTCATGTTGTGCCACATAGCCTCCTTTATCACCGATCAATGTCCAGCCATCATTTTGAGTTTTTGCGATGGAAGAGCGTGTCGATATAAATGTTTCCACTGCAACAACAGAATTTTTTCTGAATCTTTTCATATTAAATCTGTCACGATAGTTGGCAATATTATGCGGCTCTTCGTGAAGACTTCTTCCTATGCCGTGGCCTGTTAAGTTTCTTATCACCTTATACCGGCATTTTTTCGCTTCGGTTTCTATTAACTGCCCGATATCTGAAATCCGCACTCCACCTTTTATCGATTTAATTGCTTGTCGTAAAATTTGTTTTGAGGTATCAACTAAATGTTGGTGATTGTTAATGTCATCGCCAAGAACAAAAGAGCCACCGTTGTCAGACCAAAACCCATTAAGCTCCGCAGATACGTCTATGTTTATTAAATCACCTTCCTGTAATATTTTTTTTTCAGATGGAACTCCATGCGCAACTTCATTATTAATGCTGATACAAGTCCAACCGGGAAAACCATAAGTCAAACGCGGTGCGGACTTCGCTCCAAGGTCATTTAAAATCTGTCCTCCGAAGTCATCTAATTCTTTCGCAGTCATCCCTGGCTTGGAATAATTTCTCATTTCTTTAAGCGTAATAGCAACCGCTTCACTTATTTTTTTTATGCCTGTTAGTTCGGATTCTAATGTGATTGACATGGATGTTATGATTTATGGTGCGAAAAATTGAGGGATTTTTTTACAATGCAAATTGTAACAAATCTTTTCCAATTATAATGTTTCCCGGAAAATTTTTTCTTGCAGAATTTATCCAAACTTCTTCAGTCAGGCTCTTGTCATCTGGCGGAACAAAATGATTTAAAATAAGATTTTTTACATTCGCCGCCCTGGCAATTTTCCCGGCGTCTTCAGCAGAAGTGTGGTGTGACAATATGCTTGCTTTTAAATTAGGCGCATTGGGTCGCCGCTTCGCCATTTCTTCAACCGCTGAGGGATACATGGCTTCGTGAATTAAATAATCGGCGCCCGATGCGAATGCAGCCAGTGCAGGAAAATAAGCGGTATCCCCTGAGAAAACTATTTTCTTCCGGTCAAATTTAAAGCTCAGCGCATAACTCTCGGCTACGGGTGGGTGTATATTTTTTAAAGAAGTTATTTCAAAGTCTCCCATTGATAAAATCTCGCCCTCAGAATATTCGTGGGTTATCACTAAATCTCTTATATCAAATCGCGCCTCATCTTTTATTCTCACGTCAATGTCATATTCATTAGATTTCCAATAATATTTTAATAAGGAATCTAATCCGATTGGCCCATATACATTAACCGGCTCCGACAGGCCCGAGACCCACGCATTATAAAGAAGTGTGCCCAATTCAAGATTATGATCAGAATGATGATGAGTTATAAAAATATATTTCAGTTGTGATAGATTTATACCTGCTTCTCTTAGCTTTAATGTAACGCCATAACCCGCATCAATTACCACGTGTATTTTGTTATGCACGATCAGACTTGCTGACGGAGTTTGATGATAAGAACGAATTACCGGGCCTCCCTGTGTACCTAAAAGCACAAGGCGATCTCCCTCATCATTTGTCCGATATTTTTTAGTTGAATAGGTTTTAATTTTAAGCCCAATGCCACCAGCAAGTAAGCTGGTGTTACGAATAAATTCTCTGCGACTGCTTGACATATTTCGGGTTTTACGAAACGAGATTTCTTTTTGATAAACTTTCACAAGGTTACATTAAAACGGAACAAATTATTTCCAAACGGTTTTTACCAGGGTCTGTGCGATTGGATTATAAAGATTAATGTGATAATTTTTTTGCTTTCATTATTGAAACTTTTAGGATCTAAAAATATTTCTTTTGAGATAAAGTTCATAGTGACTGTAAAGAATGAATAACATATATGGGTTCACTTCACTTCTTTAATATTAAGCACCACACTCGACCTTCTTGCATTTAGACTTGGATTAAAGCCAACGTTCATTAAAAAATCACCAGAATAAATTTGATCTGAATTGACTGGCGATGTTGTTCCTGGATACATATTGATCTCGGTGACTTTATATTTTTTGCTGGCATCCAATCCATTTAGCTTAACAGGTCTCTCAGTGGGATTTTCCATAAAACGTGTGCTGTGCAAATAAGTAAACATAACAGCATTAGATTTATCATCATTTACATACATGATCGACGCAAACGGATTTTCATAAGGGCTTGCCAAACGGTATTGTGTTCCGTGCCATACAATATCTTTAAATGAATCGTAATTTTTTATTGCTTGCTGGCAAAATGCCAAATCATTTGGAGAGAGTTTGCCGGCAACAATATCAAAACCCAATTTACCCATGCTTGCCACATCTACCCTGAACTTGATTGCTTGCTTTCCCCAATCTGTTACGTGGCAATCTGTGGTGATTGATGGAAAAAAATATGAATAGTTCCATTGAAGAAATATGCGTTCTACCGGTTCTGTATCATCGCTTGGCCAGAACTCGGTAAAATATTTTAGCAACTCATAATCTCCTCTGCCCCCGCCGCCGGAACATAGCATCATTGATACGGATGGATATTTTGCCCGGATGCGTTGCAATACACTATACAGTCCTTTTACATAATCAACATACAAATGTGTTTGTGGAATTTTGTTCTTATTTAAGTACACTGAATACGCATTGTAGATTACCGCATTGCAATCCCATTTTATAAAAGCCAGTTCAGGATTTTTGGTAAACAAATTATCAACAATTCCGAAAACAAAATTCTGTACTTCGGGATTTGAAAGATCAAGAACCAATTGGTTACGGTAATATTTTTCCGGACGCTCAGGTTGCCGGATTACCCAATCTAAATGTTTTTCGTACAATTCACTTTTAGGATTTACCATTTCAGGTTCGATCCAGATACCAAATTTTACACCTGCGTCTTTCGCCTCTTTTACGAGATATCCAATTCCATGCGGAAGTTTTTTTACATTCTCCTGCCAATCGCCCAAACCTGCATTGTCACTGTTTCTTGGATACTTATTTCCAAACCAGCCATCGTCCAGCAGGAACATATCAACTCCAAGTGTTTTTGCGTCTTTGAACAGGGCAGATAACTTATTTTCATCAAAATTAAAATAAGTAGCCTCCCAATTATTCAGCAGTGTGAGCCTTTCACCTTCTCCGTTTAGCACACGGTATTTTCTTGCCCAGCTTTGTAATTGCCTGCTCGCTTCGCCTGTTCCATTATTGGAAACGGTATAAATAAGAGAGGGTGTTTTAAATGTTTTACCTGGTGCTAACGTATATGATGAGGCGTAAGGATTAATGCCGGCAATGAAGCGAAGATCTTTGTGTGAATCAATTTCAAAATCAAGTTTGTAATTACCACTCCATGCTAGCTGGCCAAGTAAAACCTGTCCACTGTTTTCTTTTGCCGGCCCACCGAATGATAAAATAAAATTGGGAGTTCCTAACAGCATAGCTCTTGTGCCAAGTTTTGATTCAATTGTTTTTGTGCCCTGTAATAGTTGCTCTTCAAGCGGCTGCATTTCTTTCAGGTATTCTCCCTGGAAACTTGTCAAATAAGAATCTTTATTAGCAAAGAATAAATTAGCAGAAGCATATTTGTTCAGAATCACATTTCCTTTTTCGTTGTTGGTAATTTCCGTCCATTGCTCAATTACATTTTCGTCGCTCCATGTTCTATAGAACAACTCAACGGTAAATTTATAGACAGGATCGGATAGCTTAATAGAAGTAACCGATACATTTTCACCCTCCTGTTTTGTCTGGTGACTCACATACTTCAATTCCGTGGAAGGATTTCCGTCGCTATGAATTACCTCCAGGGCGGGTTCTGAGAGGTTCCATGTTCCGGATGGTGTATAGGCGTTGTTATAAATTCCTGCATTAGCAGCGGAGTAATGATATTGTTTGGAGGCAATCGTGTAATCGGCAGTATCCATCAGCCTGTTTCCAAAGTATACAATCCAGAGGCGGCTGTCTTTATCGGTCTGCAAAACCAGCGCGTTGTTTTTTGTTTCGACGGGAATAGCAATGGATTGGCCAATTAGTTTGTTCGTAACAGCAACTGATAATGAGAATAGAACCAGCAAAATAAAATTGCCTTTTTTCATTTTAATAATTTGATTGTTATTGAAAGTGGGAGATAATGGTAGTTGATCCAGGCTACGTTCTTCGTCAAATATAATTCAATTTAAAACCCGCCATTTGCAGCTTTAAAATATTTTGAAGTGAGGTTGTGAAAATTTCAAAAGAGGTATAGCTATAGCTTCTACTTTTTATTCACCAACTCCATCACATTTTCCTTGTACCTTATCCCAATCGGAATCGTTTCGTTTTCTATTTCAATGCTGTTTCCATAAATGCTTTTGATGTGGGCTAACGCGATTATATAAGATTTATGAATACGGATAAATTGCTTTGGAGGTAATATTTTCTCCATCTCGTTCATAGTTTGCAGCGTCACAAGATTGTATTCCGGTGTATGAATTTTAAGATAGTCTCTCATACCTTTTACATAGATGATTTCTGAAAAGTTTACTTTGAAAAACTTACTATTGCTCTTTACAAAAATATGATCTGCAGGTAAACGCTCTTTCTCTTTTGAAGTCTGCGAAAATAACGCGCCATCAACTATTTTATCAATTGTTTTGCTAAACCGTTCAAAAGAAACGGGCTTCAGCAAATAATCTATTATGTTGAATTCATAACTCTCTACAGCGTATTCGGAATATGCCGTTGTAAGCACAACAAGTGGCGGGTCCTGCAATGAACGTAGAAAATTCAAACCGGTCATTCCCGGTAGTTGGATATCAAGAAACATCAGGTCAACATCTTGCTTGCTTAAAACTTCTCCTGCCTCAAGCGCATTATTACAAGTGGCTACCAACTCGCACCTGTCTATCTTTTGTAAATGATTTTGCAACACATGCTGAGCAAGTGTTTCGTCTTCAACTATCATGCATTTTATCAAGCAGCCTTTGTTTTTATGATTAATGAAACTGTGTAAGCATTCTTACTTAAAATTACATCAAGCGTGTGAGAATCGGGATACAAGACTTCGAGCCGTTTCTTCGCATTGGTAATTCTTAAATCGCTCTTCCTGATTTCCTCTTTATCCGTTTGAATAATGTCCAACGCATAGGAATCAGGATATACCAGTTCAAGCAGGCTCTTGCTATTCTTAATCCCGGTGCCTGGTAGTTTTTTAGCCTGTGTTTCCAAATCGATATCGGTATTGTTAATTACATTCAAAATGATTTGCCCGGGAATTGATTTGATAGTGATATAAATAAACGCATCGTTATACGAATTATTAAATGCATGCTTAAAACCATTTTCAATAAATGAAATGAACAGAAATGGCTCAATCATTATTCCATCTGTTTCTCCTTCTACGGCAAAACGTACATCCGCTTTGTGCCGCATTTTTTCAATGTCTATATAATTCCTTATAAATTCTACCTCTTTATTTAAAGAAATTTTTTCCTCCTCGCAATCGTAGATCATATACCGCATCAGGTCAGCAAGTTTTACAACAACTTCGGGAGTCTTATCTGACTTCTGCAGGCTAAGTGAATAAATACTGTTTAATGTATTAAAGAAGAAATGAGGATTTAATTGTGAGCGCAAATATTTCAATTTAAAATTTGCATTTTCTTTTTCAAGAGTTGCTATAATATCTTTTTCATCAAAGTTCTTTTTAAGAAAGGCAATGCTTGTTGCAAAAGTCATGTTAATAAAAATCCATGAGCTTTCACGGCCAACCGTAGCCCAGGAAAAGGTAAAATAAGGTTGAAGAGACTGGAGATGAATTATAGGGTTTTCATCCAGGTGCACAAAAGAATACAGAAGCCATATAAAAGCAAGATTTGCTGCATAAAAGCCAATTGCGCAAAGGCTAAACCACCAAAATCGCTTTGTAAAAAGGAGCCAGGGGATAATTGCTTTTGCGTACAAGAAATAAAAAGGGAACACCAGGAGGCTAACTAAAACCAGGATAGGCAAAAAGATTATATCCTTACTAAAAAAAGTGAAGAAATTTACAAGCGGGTAAAAAAGAAAAATTCCTATCCAATAAAATATTTCAATTTTATAAATAGGTTTTACCGGCCGGTCATTATCATATTCCATGGTGAGAAAGTTTTGGAATACTAAGCTACTGCAGCTTAGCCAAACGAATAAATCATTTCGACATATTAGGAGATACTATCGATGAAATTAATAGAATGCAACAAGCTAATAATTTCGTTTTCGAATTCTGAAAATGTCGCCTTCCGTAATATCTCTATCGGATAATGATCCTCGAATTTCAAATAATTTGAAGCGAAATTAAAAGGGTAAGACTAGCTTTAGTTAACTAATAAAGAAAAAGAACCTTTATTTGCATTCTGTGGTATTGTTGATTACGAGGCTGTAACGCACTCGGCGTAGCCTCTCTGGTTCCTTTCGTTTGAGCATTCATTAGTGGTGATTGGCGTTAAATAATGATAGCTTTTTAAGATATACAAGAGCACCTCAGGTTTTCAAATATTTTCATCACGGTTCCTTAGTTGATAAAACAGCGCTGGCGATGCAAACAACAAAACAAAAAGATCGTTTCACTTTGCATTGGCGTGTACTTTCAAAAAGGGAAACCAATGTCCTGAAGGGGGTATTTATTTTATTGATCCTGCTGCACAATTTCTTTCATGTGTTTCCGGGCTGGGCTATTGAAAACGAATTTGTATTTGAACGCTCCCGTTTCGATTTTTTTAGGAACAGCATCAGGGGCTCCGGTTTTCTTGATGCAGTAGGTTTACTGTTTTCTTATTTCGGACATTATGGAGTGCAGATCTTTATCTTCTTAAGCGCGTACGGCCTGTCTCGTTCGTATCGCAATAAGGAAATAAAGTATTGGCAGTTTCTAAAGAATCGTCTTTCAAAAATATATCCGACCTTTTTTTTGGCGGTACTTCTTTACCTCGCTATAGTAATTGTTAGCACAAAAAGTTTCAATCATCCGGATCTATACCTGCGAAGTTTGCTTCGATTAAGTTTTCTGTCAAACCTGGTTCCGGGCGAGAGCCTTCGGCTTGTGGGGCCCTGGTGGTTCTATTCTATGATCGTTCAGTTTTACCTGGTCTTCCCGCTGCTGCGTCGATTATTTGATAAATACGGTGCACCGCCGCTCATCGTATTATCACTTTTTGGATTTGTGTTGAAATTGCTTTTTAATAACACCCTGGAACAGGAGGGGCTGCTTATTAACACGACGGTCTTAGGGTTCCTTCCTATTTTTGCCTTCGGCATTATACTGGCTAAAGAAAACAAAATTCTCATGCCATGGTGGCCATTTGCTATTGCCTTGCTATTATTTTATTTTGGCAATTTTAGTCAGCTCGGTTGGGTATTTATACCAATTTCGTTTGTCGTGGTCATGCTTTATGCTTACGTTTTCCTAAAACGATTTTTTCATTCCAAAACAATTGCGCTTGCCCGTTTGTTCCTGTTCATAGGCGGTATTTCTATGTACATTTATGCCGTTAATGGTTTTTTACGTCATCCGTTTGTTCATGCGGTTTTGAAGACAAACTCTATTTACTTTAAACTCCTGCTAACCTTTTGTTTCGTGCTATTTGTCGTGGTCGTGGCCTTATTGCTGCGTGCTACAGAACGCTTTTATTTCAGGATAACTTCGAGAGGTAATAAAGGCGACAAGCTGCAACCATTAAAGTGATCCTTATAAAAATTATAGTTGAATTGTTCCGTCCTTTATATGAAGGTATCAATCTGATGCACAGGAAGATTCTTATGGATATTAACTTAGCTCCTCCGCCAAAATGTAAAGGAGCAATCAGTTAGTAGAACAGCCAGGCGTAAGAAGTGTCTATTAATAAATTGCAGAGTTACGTTTGTAATATTCCCAAATATTCCACCCAGGGACCTACGGCTGCTTTATATTGTTTGGCCATTACACGGACTATTTGCGAAATGTGATTAAGATCGTGCACTGCCCATGTTGCAAGAAGTTGCGATAACGTTACTTCGCCGAAAACCGGATGGATGCCTGTTTTTTCAAAATCTTTAGCGGTAAGTCTTTTTGAAAGTAACTGTTCAATATTCTTGTTCCGCAGTTTTACAAATTCATCTAAAAGTTGTTGCAGTGATTTCCCTTTGCTTTCTTCAAATTGAGCGAACCGGTCATATGGTTCAAATTTTTTATCATCTTTTTCAGAAAGTATAATTTCTGCTCTTGGGATCCAATCTGTTTTTTCACCATAGATAAGATGGCCGATAATATCATATACGCTCCATGTATCACCGCCTTCGTTGCTCGATGTCCATTCTTTCGAAATGCCCTGCAGCAGGAGGCTAAGAACACCTGGCGTACGTTGCAGAATTTCTATCGATTTTTCTAATGTAGCATCCATGATATGTTTTTTTATGAGAGCAAAATTAGAAAATTGTAACAATCTGTAGCTGGCGAGTTACCTGTTTAACATTTAAGAATAAAAAGCTGTTCCTGCAATGTAAACTTGCAAGGCTTGTAATGTCCCTTCTTGTCGGGTCGACTATTGCCTGGAATACGTCTCGTCTCATGTTGCAAATTTATGTGCTACCAATTGGTTGTAACGGTAGAAGCATTTATTCGGTTGCGCAATTTTTTTTCATTTTTTTTTGCATGAAAATCCTGAACTGGTGTCCCGGCTTTATGGCGAGTAAATCAAAGAAGATCTTTTTTGCAGCTCTGCAATAAACCGGTTAATTGTGTAATATATTTTGTCACAATCTTGTAACAAAGGACCACGCTTTTGATCATGATAATTTTTTTCTCTTAATCCTATTACATATTTTCTTAACTTGATACAAAGCATTCAATGAATTCACTTTTTATTATAATTTTCCTGGCCGTTACAATGGCAGTCTTGCCTTTCCTGAAGTCGGTAAGAAAGCGAAGTTACCACGGCAATTTTTTTGAAAAGTTGACATGGTCGGGTCAGGTCGTAATTTTATCGGGGATAATTTTGATAGCAGTAAGTATTTCGAAATATGAGGACTCTGCTAAAACTACACAGGTTCCCGATGATTTAAAAATAGTTACGAGTACTCCGAAGCTAAGATCACCCGCTACACTCGGGCTCGGCGCAGATCGAGGTTCTGGCGCGATTGAGAAAGGTGAATCTATTGATAGCACTGCCACGGAGGAAGAAGGGCCTTTGTTAGATATTTCAGGGAATCCGCATTTTATCGAAGACGGCGATTCTACTACCATAGCATTGAACATAAAAAATTATTCTTCGGGAAATGCGAGGAATGTTGATGCTGAGGTCATGATTTTGGGAAAGGTAAATGGTAAGTTTACTGTATTGGGCAAATTCAACGAGGAGGAAGAGCGTATTTTCCTGGCAGCGCACAAAACGCATTTGTATTTAATTAATGATCATTTCCACGATACCAAAAACAGCATTTCAAATAATTTTTATTTCTTCTTTAAAATTAATTATACAAATCAGAGCGGAAACAGGCAGCCACCATTAAGAAAAATTTATCCAATTCCATATCCTAACGCAGGGGTATATATACAAAGCTTAAAGGATGTAGAAGCTTACCAGGTGGAAACTTTCCTGGTGCAAAATAATTATTGGTAGCTTTTGCGACTGACCATTGAAATTATTCTCAAACGAACGTGATCCCTGATATTTTAATATTTAAAGACTGTCATGATTTTGAAAGGTTTCAAATCTTATATCATGTTTCGTGTTTTCATTGCCTGGTATGAATTTGCAAAACCATATTTACTGCGAAAAGAAAAACCACATTCTGACAAGGCCGGCACTTAATGTAAAAAGACCAGGATGAATTGGCAGTTGTCAAAACTGGCATTCAGTACTATATTGTTTTTGCAATAGTTGGAACATCCAGTAATTTGGGGGGAAAGATTCTTTTTTAAATGATACCAAACTTTCAGACAGCCATGCAAATCAAAACTATAGTTGCAACTACTATTCTTGCTACATCTGCAATATTCGCCCTGGCTCAGGGCCGCACAACGGGCATTATTCCCGATTCTATTTTTAATAAATTAAAAACCCATAATATAATTACTCATGAAGAATTGGCATCGTCCGGCATCGTTGACTTTGCTTATATAGCTCAATCGGAAAATGATGCAAATTGTGACACATCGGTTTCGCTCAACGATAGTATATCATGGTTAGTGATTAGCCTGGATAATTCATCAACAAAATGTATAAATCATTTCCTGGTTACATTAAACTCAAATACCAAAAGCAGCATTTCAAACACACACCTTTACAGCGATTGCGGCGTTGCCATTTCAGCAGACTATTATAAAATATATCGTTATGAAATAGCGTCAAATAATCATGTTTTACTCCGTGAAAAAACTATGCACCGGCTGGTACACAGGCAAAATTTCGATGAGCAGAGTGGCGATATCACAAAAACTTTGTCTAATAAAAACATTTCATTTTGGATAAAACCGAATGGCGAAATTTCAAAAAGCCGAAAGCCCCAGGGATAAATTGGCCCTGTTTAATTTTCCACCTTTCGATAAGTATATTTAATAATCGCTGCCGGGAAGTTTTATCTTGCGATTAAGTGATAGTAAATGATACAAGTAAAGAAATATTTCGTTGCGTTCTTCTTTTTATGCCAATTATTACTACAAGATACCGGGTGCCAGAAAGAGTTTACATATTACGGCGGCGATTCAACAAATGCACAATTAGATTCCGTAATAGTGCCACCGCAGCCTGCCGTTAATGATTTTCCGCCGTGCGCACTTTGCAATTCTGCTGATACTATTTCCCTTTTGCACTGGGATTTTAAAAAAAGCAATTCTTTTTTTTGCGGCGTAATTAACAGCGCCGATTTTTCCGCTAACAGAACAGCTTTTACTTTCTTTGGGCCATCTGCATGCTCTGCAGATACCGGATTGGTAATGACAATCTATTTACCTGAAGCATTCGACAGCGATAAATTCAACATTACAACAACCAGTATTGACTTCTTGTATTATGACCGTTTGGGAACAAAGGATATATTTCTCAGCCTCCCGGAGAGATTGTTTACGGTAAATATCGCAAGCTATATCTATTCAACAGGTATTGCCACGGGCACCTTCAGAGGGTTTGTATTTAAAGCTAATGGCGATACAACTTTTCTTGACGAAGGAAATTTTATGGCGAAGCTCAAATAGTTTTCTTTGTTAACTGCCCGAGATTGGCCTGAAGTTTTTAGTGTTGTGTGAGAGCCGTATGTCTAAATTTAATCCCAAAATTTTTTAAGGCATAAATATGAGCTGGGCATTGTGTGAAAGGAAGTTTATTCAAATTAATGATAGTTCGATGTAAGCTTTTAGTTAGGAATGGCAGTAACATCCAGGGCTCTCAATTTTATTTGCATTTGCTGAAACACAGATATGAATGCAGCATATTTGTTATCTGTGTGCGGCCACGCAATATCATTCTTCTCAAGAATGAATTCTAATATATCACTCGCCTTACGACAGTCAACCGTATCAAAAAAGAATGATTTCCATTTTGCAGGTAATGTGCTGTATGGTTTCAATGTAAACCCGTTTCCGTAAATTTTAATAAGAGTGGGCATGCTTCTTACGTCGATACTTTGTATGTCATTTTCCAGCGCCCAGGTAAAATAGATTTCCCAAAACTGTAAATGATTTAATAACCTGCTTTTTATTTCAGCACCTGATTCTTTTTTGCCGGGAGGAATTTGCCACAAATTATTTTCTAATGAAAATGGATTTTTCTTTGCAGATGACAGGGGCTGGCTTTCGAAATAATCCACGGCCTTATCATCAGAAAGAAGTTGCAATTGTTTTTCGCTAACGGAGCTGACCTTAATTAATGATGTCTTCTTTTCATGGTCGGTAAGTTGCAGCCATTGATCTTCAAACTTCCATTTACCATAGTTAAAAGCTCGCAAGTTAGTTGTATAAGTGCCATCACTTTCAAGATCAATAAACGTTGTAGGGTTTAGCGCTGAATCGCTGTTGAGAACGTCACTGCTGTAAGTATAAAACCATAATTTATTAACGCCAGTATTCTTTAGTTGACAACTTATGAAAAGAATCAATGAAGCAAGCAATATGTTTCTTAAGATAATACGCATGATGCTAGAGATTACACCTAAACCTTTTAACTCCCTTCACACCCGGTTTTGCAATAAACACATCGCCGCTGTTAGGATATTTTTTTAATTGCTCTTCGTTTAAGTTTTCTCTTGCAGTGGTGATGATAAGCTGATCAAGATTTTCACCTGCAAATGCGCAGGAAGAGACGTTAGGCGCGGGAACCTCAATAGTATCAATATGTTTGCCGGTAAAAGGATTCCACCTGTATATACCAAAGCCACCCCAGTGCGCTATCCAAAGCATCCCTTCTTCGTCGATAGCCATGCCATCGGGTGTGCCCATGCTGTCGGGTATTTCAATAGCATTTCTTTCGAAAGTTATGGTTGCAGACATTTCATCAAAAATATAAGACTGTACAACCTGTGTAGGGCTGTCTATAAAATACAGCCTCGTATTATCCAACGACCACGTAAGGCCGTTTGATATGGTCGTATTGGAGATTTTCTTATGAACCTGTTTTTGTTCATCAATGTAATATAGAGAGCCTTCCCCTGCAAGATGTTTCTTATGCATGGTTCCAATCCAAAGCCTTCCACGACTATCGCACCTGGCATCGTTGCATCTATGAGTATTTCCTTTTTCAATATCAAGTAGCCATGTATGCTCTCCCGTTACAGGATTGAATCTTGCAATGGATGTATCGAGGCTTATCACCAGTTCATTATTTTTATCAAGCAGCGCCACGGAGATACTGTGATTAAATTTCCATGTTTGAATAGATTTATTCAACCAGTTGTATTCATATAAAATCCCGTCTTCTATGTTTACCCAAAAGCAGCATTTTCTATCGGCATGCCATAAAGGGCCTTCACCTAAGTAACATTGCGATGGATAAAGTAATTTGGCTTTCATTAATTGAGGCTATGATTGTGAAGAAATTTTGTTTGAGGCTGCGACCATATTGTCAACAGCTTTCAAGGTGAGCGGTGAAAACCCAAGTCTGCCGCGTATTATAAAGACTTCATTTTTGAGTAACTATATTTTTAACATTAAACCTGAAAAAATACTTGTGATGCGAATAGTTATACCTGCCTTTGCAAATGCATTTTTAACACTTGGATATCTAAAAATGAAAGTACTAAACATTAATTGATTTCAAGCTTCAAACACTTCCCTTACCCTTTCTCCTTCGGCACAAAAACATTCATAACCGCTTCTCTTATTAATGTCGGTGGTAAAATTCCCTGCGATAATATGAAGTCGTGAAAATGCTGTTGGTTGAATTTCTCACCAAGTGCTTTCTCAACATCCTTTCTCAGCGCTATCATTTTTGTAAATCCGTAGAAATAACTATTTGCCTGGCCGGGTGCTCTCAGCGCATAGCGCTCTACTTCCTGTTTTGCCATAGCATGCGATTGTACTACGTCTTTCATCAGCAGGTTGAGTGCTTGTTCCTGTGTCATTTTGCCGGCCTGCAATTCAGGATCCAGGAAAGCACGGGCAGCACGAAGCAAACGATAATCCAAAGAAACCAATTGTCCTTCAAGTGGCATGTACGGCCTGGTAATATATTCGGAGTACAGGCCCCAGCCTTCTACGTTAGTGGAGTTAAAAGCATACAATGCACGTGCCTGTGAAACACCTTCTTCAACCATTTTATCAAACTGCAGCTCATGCCCCGGGCGTGCTTCATGCGCTATGATAGTCCATGAGGCCGCATCAAAAGTGAAGTCATCATATTTGTCCACTTTCTCTCCGGGAGCAGCAGGCATGTTTAAGGGCAATACAAAAACACCCCGCTCGCCGGTATTATTTAAAAAGGGAGGGGGAACCATGTGCGGCGCGGGTTGCTGTGCCGTTTCAGCTTCTGTTGCCAGGCGTATGATGGCCGGCCTGTTTGGCAAAGTAACCAAATGATGTTTCCTGATTATGTCTTCAATATCGGCAAGGTGGCTTTTGTACACTGTCATTATTGAATCACCTATGAGCTGATCCTTTTTTAAGTACTTAATTACATCCCGGTAATCCTTTGATGGAAGCTTATATTTTTTCGCAATTTGCTCCGCAATAGGTTTCATCTCGTTTTGTATATCAATGAACAGCGCATGTGCCATCGTTGCAATTTCTGCAGGCGGAATGTCGATACCATAGCCTTCCAGGGCAAGTTTGTATTCCTCCGGCGGCAATTTAAAATCTGTACGGGCCTTTGGTAATACAGTTGCTTTTATCCACGCATCATAATCTTCTAATTGTTTTTTTATAACTGCATAGGCATTTTCCCACCCGGTAATATTATATTTTTTAAACAGTTCTGCAACGCCACCAACCATGCTGGCGTTGCGTGATAGCTCTATCTCCATTGCCTGCTTCGAAGGATAGATCATGCCCGGTTTGTTCATTTGGGTAGTTGTCCGTTCTCTATAAATTACTGTTGCCGGTTGGTACCCATCCTCCAAACCGGCATACTTACGCAAACGGATAACCGCTGCATTTCGCCTTTCAGGCGTTGTTTGGTCGTCTAGTAATATTTGCAGCCCGCGAAACACACCAGCCGTAGCGTTCAGAAATATCACTTCTTTACTCAACTCAAAATCCTGTTGACGGAAACCCAACTCTGCCTGGTCGATAAGTATATCGAGGTCCTGCTTTATAGCAAGATCGGTTTCGGTTTGTTTGGCTGCTTTTAACCTGGCCACTGCGTCTTCTGTTTCTTTTCGATCGGCAAACACATTTGCCAGCGTGGGCACAGTTATTAAAGTATCATAAAAGGCAAGCCCCTGGGACGAACCAAACTCCGGGGAATATTTTTCATCAATGTCAATAAGGATTTTGGTGTATTCGTTTGATTTTTTTACCCAATCTTTACTTTCGGCTGAATGGCTTTGTGCGTTGGCTGCAAAGGGAAGAAAGGCAATACTTAAAAGAGAGAGGCCTTTTAAAACCGGGTCAAAATTGATCATGTTAATGAGATTAAGAATCTAAAAATAATATTAAGATGAAGGTAAGAATTGAAACGCAGTAAATAATAGTCAGCGCTTTTCCACTACAAATTTTTTCTTTCTATTTTATCAACGGTAAATATTAATGTTCAAATGAAATTGAATAATTTTTTTGTCAAAAATTAAATTGCATTCCTGCTGATACACATCAACCCTGGTAGCCGGGAGTATTTTTTAGATCGACAGATCAGTCATACATAATTAATTCAGATCAATATTTCATAAGTTTATAGACAAATAAAGAGCGGATAGCTCTGCCATCTTGCATATATAAACCTCAATAACATTATTATGGAGAGAAGAACATTTTTAAAAAGCGCTGCCTCTATTTCAAGCTTCACAATTTTAAGGCCCGGGATTGTTTTTGGTTCAAGAGCAAATTCCGCCATAAGAATGGGAGTGATTGGTTGTGGCAATAGGGGTACGGCGGTTATATCATCAATCATAGAAAATACCAACAGCAATATTGTTGCCATTGCAGATATTTTTGAAGATAAGCTGAAAGTCGCAGCACCAGCTTTCAATAAGTTGAATACTGCCAAAGGATTTCCTGTATTCAGGGATTCAAATATATACCAGGGATCTGAAGCATACCTGAGGCTACTCGATAACAAAAATGTAGATGCAGTGCTTATTTCTTCCCCGGCATACAGCCATGTTGGGTTTCTCGAAGCGGCAGTAGCCGCGGGCAAACATGTGTACTGCGAAAAACCGGTGGCAACAGATGTTGACGGATGTAAACGCGTGATGGAGGTTGGTGAAAAATTGAACGGCAGACAAAGCGTTGCCATCGGTTTCCAGATACGTTATGGAACTCCTTATGTTGAAATGGTAAACAGGATACATCGTGGTGATATTGGCGACATCATAACGGTGCAGTTGTATTATTTTTCATCCGGCACCCCAATGATACCGCTGACCAATGCCTCTTATGATGAAATTAGAATACGCAATCATTATTATTTCCGTGCAATGTCCGGCGGCATATTATTAGACCAGGGCATTCACATGCTGGATGTTTGTAACTGGGCATTGAGGGCGCATCCGTTACATGCTGTAGGGAAGGGTAATATAAAAGGCCGTCCTGATTTCGGAGATGAATTCAGTAACTACCAGGTATTGTATCAGTATCCTAACGATGTGGGAGTAAGCATTCATACAACAAAAGTAGGCCCACAGTTTGGTGGTGTATGCTGCAGGTTTATCGGTACGAAAGGAACCGCTGAGGCACATTACAGTGGTGGCGTATTTATCACCGGCGAAAACAAATGGGATTCCGGTATCGCAAGAAACGGAACCGAACTTACACCTGAACAGCGGGCTTCAGGTGTTTTCCTGTCGGCGTTGTATGATGCTGATGCCAACAAGGAAAAAGCATTTATCGGCAGCATCGAATCAGGCAATTATTTGAATCAAACACGCTCAGGAGCAGAGTCAACACTTACTGCGATACTTGGCAGAAATGCTGCCACCACCGAAAGAGAAATGACCTGGGATGAAGTTTATTTTTCTAATGAAAGATTAGACCCAAAGTTGAATTTGGGGCAGTTTGATAAAGCTTAAAAATTTGAAAGCTTTAAAAAAAGGATTGGTTGAATTAAGTTACAGTTAGCATTCGAATGTACAGGTACGGCCAACATAAAACCAGGCTGCATACTAGTAGGGATATGGAGAAGGCTTATTATTGCTTCCAAAATACTCGAATTGAAGATTTGTTGTCTTTATCGTTACACAATTGAAAATCTGATCCTTAACGTCAACAAATGCAAAGTTGAATGTGCTTCCCATAGTATGTATCGCTTAAAAAAGCGGACGAACCTTACTTAATAACTTAAATAAAAATTATTGCTTTTTTTAAATACAGAGGAGAGAAGGCGAGAGATAGCTGATAAACTTTTGAATTTAATACGCAAACGTTTGTTACATTTTTCCCGGCATTTGTTCACTAAATTCACAATACGTCAAAAAAAGTCCAACTGTTAAATTGCTTATTTTAGTTTTGAAAAAGTACAATCTCCTTTATGAATTACTAACGGCGTTTTCACCCGGAGATTCCTGGCATCCTGGGGATAGATTTTCTTTTAACTAATTACTCGAATGGAATATGAAAAAACTACAGCATTATTTGATACTGGTTTTACTCGCCACAGGTTTAAACACATCGGGCACAGATATTAAAGATTTTGAGAAGCATTTTAAGCTAATGCCACAGCCACAGAAGATTGAATTTCCAGATGGGAAAAGCCTTTCCCCCGCTTCCATTCATACCATATTTTTACAGGGAACGACCACCAGGCCTGTTTTAACCGGCATGTTGGCAACCTTGCCTCTTAGTACCAAATCTGCTGCCGGAGTTCTCATTCTGAATATATCATCTGGTAAAAATGTTTCTTCATCCAACGAAGGATATGTTCTTGAGATTGGGAATAACCAGGTAATTATTAGTGCCCGCGACCAGGCCGGATTATTCTATGGATGCCAGACGCTGCAGCAATTATTAGAAGATGCGAATGATCAGCAGATCAGTATTCCTGCATGCAGGATCACCGATTACCCAGACATCGCTTACAGGGCTATTCACCTGGATTTAAAGCACCATGTTGATGCCGGAAATTATTATTACAAAATGATCGATCAACTGGCATCCGTTAAAATAAATGCCATCATTGTAGAATTTGAAGACAAGCTCCGTTACCGTAAAGCGCCTTTGGTCGGTTCAGGAAATGCAATCTCTGTTGATGAATTTGCAGAGATCAGCCGCTATGCTAAAGAACGTAATATTGAGATTAGCCCGCTGGTGCAGGGTCTTGGCCATGCTGCCTTTATTTTAAAGCATGACGAATACAAAAATCTTCGTGATACCATATCCTCCGACTGGTCATTTGATCCTATAAATCCGTCGACATATGAGTTGCAGTTTTCTCTTTATGAAGATGCCATTGCTGCCACGCCTTATGGGAAATACCTGCATGTTGGAGGAGATGAAGTGGGCAATCTCGGCATGTCGGAGCTATCAAAGAAATCCGGGCTTACTCCCATTGAATTACAAATGCTGTGGCTTAATAAGGTTTCTGAATTTGCCATAAAACACCATCGTATTCCGATCTTCTGGGATGATATGGTTTTTAAACTTTCCGGTCTGTACCAGAGTACCTGGGACCCGGATTTACCCGAACATCAAGTAAAAGATATGTGGGCAAAAAACAGCCACAAGCTTGATGAAAACATTTCACTCTTTCCAAAAGAATGTGTGTATATGCGTTGGAACTACGATGCCCCCGATATATTGGGCAATCATAAAGCGCTTGACTGGTATAAATCACATAATTTAAAAGTGATGGCTGCTACTGCCGCACAAACAATGTGGCCAATGCTTCCCCGCAACCAATCTAACTTTCAGCCCATCAAAGATTTTTCAAGAATAACGGCGCAGAAGAAACTGAATGGTATATTATGTACTGCGTGGGATGATTGTTCCCCGCATTTTGAAACCTACTGGCGCGGCTTTTATGATTTTGCTTTTTTTAGCTGGCATTATACCGATGCAAAAGTAGAAGATGTACATGCCATGTTCCGGCAGCGTTTCTATGCCCCCGCTTTATCTGATAAGTCTTTTGATTTTCGCGACCAGTTGGAAAAGGTGCTTGAATTCTGGGAGACAGCTTTGATTAGCAAAGGTGAACGCGATACCTATCCACGTTCTATTGACCTGGTGGCATTACCGGATGCCGCTCAACCCGGTAAGTGGAGTGTTGATTTTAAAGTAAAGCTCGATCGTGCCCCGGAAGAAATAAAACGTTACCAGTTAATCAGGGATCAATTGAACAGGGCCATCCAGTTAGCCCGCAGGAATACCTATACTTTGTCGCTGTTGTATCAAATTAACGAACTGCAGTCATACCCTGCAAAACTATTGCTGCTGTTGGAAAAGTACGATAAAGCGTCTTCAACATCTAACCGTGAATCAGCAAAAAAAGATTTGAAAAAATTCGTTACGGATTTTGGGGAAATAAGAAAGAATTATGAAAATGTATTTTCCAAAACCAGGATATTGGCTAATCCCGATAATTACATTGCGGATCAGAATCAACACCATCACCTGGCTAACGGCACAAATAACGATGACTGGATGTTTGTTTATGAACTGGCGATGAACAAAAAGATCAACGATTGGCTACCCGATTAATGCGGCTATTTAATAGACTCTTTATGCATTTCAATTATTTTTGGATCAGTTTACGAACGATACTTGCCTTTGCATTTCTTTCCATTATATCCTGTAAATCGAATACTCAAAAAGAATTCACTTCATGGAAAGTATACGGCGGAACAAAGGAAATGATCCGCTATTCTTCTCTTTCGGAAATAGATACAAATAACGTCTCGCAATTACAGGTTGCGTGGACTTATAATAGCGGCGATGCGGATACCATAAATCATTCACAGATCCAATGCAATCCCATCATCATCGATGGAATATTATATGGCGTAAACCCGCAGATGAAATTATTTGCCATTGATGCTGAGACGGGCAAACAACAATGGGTATTTGACCCCAATACCAAAAGTGAGTTTAATAAAGATCCTGTTTCTTTTCATATCATGATAAACAGCCGCGGGGTTGCTTACTGGACGGACGGCAAAGACGACAAACGCATTTTCTTCACAGCCGGTTCATATACGTATGCCATAAACGCAACCACAGGTAAGCCCATTACATCGTTTGGAAACAATGGATACATCGACCTGCATGATGGACTTGGCAGAGACACTAAAGATTTGTTTGTGGTGAACAGTTCTCCCGGCATAGTTTATAAAAATCTCCTTATCCTTGGTACCCGGGTAGATGAAACTGCTCCGGCAGCGCCCGGGCATATCCGTGCTTATGATGTGGTTACCGGCCGGCAAAAATGGATATTTCATACCATACCGCAGCCCGGCGAATTCGGCTATGATACATGGGAAGACAGCACTGCCTGGAAATATATTGGCGGAGCGAATGCCTGGAGCGGCTTTGCACTTGATGAAAAAAGAGGAATGTTATTCGTATCGACAGGCTCCGCATCATACGATTTCTATGGAGGAAAACGCAAGGGCGCAAACCTTTTTGCCAACTGCCTTATAGCTCTTGATGCCGCAAGCGGAAAACGTATTTGGCATTTTCAGTTGGTGCATCACGATGTATGGGATAAGGATTTGCCTTCACCGCCAGCGTTGATTACCATTAGTCATAATGGGAAAATGATTGATGCCGCAGCTCAAACCACCAAGAGCGGGATGGTATATCTTTTTGAAAGAGCAACAGGTAAATCCATTTTTGACATTGAAGAAGTACCGGTGGATACGGTTGGTGGACTCCCGGGAGAAAAACTATGGCCAACGCAACCCATCCCAAAAAAGCCTGCTCATTTCGCACGACAGACTATAACACCAAATGATATAAATCCATACCTGCCCGACAGCACTATTGCAAGGTTAAAAAAAGAGCTCCAGGGTTACCGTTTTGGAAATATGTTTATTCCTCCCGGTAAACAAACTTCGCTGGTATTACCGGGTTACGGTGGCGGCGCAGAATGGGGCGGGCCTGCATTTGATCCACAGACAGGCATCCTATATGTAAATGCCAATGAAAATGCATGCCTCATGGAAATGCTGGATAATGAATACAAGCCGGCATCGCATGAAACTAATTTACAGGCAGGCCTTCGATTGTATAAAGAAAAATGCATGAGCTGCCATGGAGAAGACAGGAAAGGAACAGGCGTTTACCCATCTCTGTTAGGCGTTCACTCCAAATATTCTTTAAAGGACTTTGATGCATTGTTAAACGGCGGACGCCGGATGATGCCG